>JAQBOU010000049.1 GCA_028287865.1 Mucilaginibacter sp.
CACGTATCAGAAATGTCATGGTCACAAAACTTACGTAACCCTCCGGAAATCCTGAAAGTTGGTGACGAGGTTGAAGCACAGGTATTAACACTTGACCGCGACGAGCGTAAAATGAGCTTAGGTATTAAGCAATTGACACCTGATCCATGGCAACATGCTGCTGAGCGTTATGCAGTGGGAACACAGCATATTGCTACCGTTAAAAACATGACCAACTTTGGTGTGTTTTTTGAACTGGAAGACGGCATTGACGGATTGATCCACATGAGCGACCTTTCATGGTCTAAAAAAGTAAATCACCCTAACGAATTCACTAAAGTTGGTGAAAAATTAGATGTGGTTGTTTTAGAACTTGATGTTGATAACCGTAAATTAAGCTTAGGCCACAAACAACTGGAAGAAAATCCATGGGATACTTTTGAAACAATCTTCACTATTGATTCAGTACATGAAGGTACCGTGTTAAAAGTAACCGAAAAGGGCGCTATAGTTGCTTTACCTTATGGTGTTGAAGGCTTTGCGCCTACTAAACACCTGGTTAAAGAAGATGGCAAGAGCTTAAAAGCTGAAGAAGCTGCTGAGTTCAAGATCATTGAATTTAATAAGGAAAACAAGCGTATCGTTATTTCACACTCACGTATTTGGGAAGAAGCCCGTGCAGAAGCAAGGGTACAGGAATTTGAAACCCGTAAAAAGGAAGCAAAATCTGCCAACAATGCAGTGAAGAAAGTGAAAGAATCGGTTGAAAAATCAACTTTGGGCGACCTGAGTGTATTGGCACAACTGAAAGAGCAAATGGAAGGCGCTGAAAGCAAAGCCCGCAAGGCTTCGAAAAAACCAGCCTCTGAAGAAGAAGCTCAATAAGCTTTAAATAAAATTAAATCCTTTAAGCCCCTGATGAAAGTCAGGGGCTTTTTTATGCAACTGGATTATTATGATAAAAATTATTTATAAATTTGATTATCAATAGGTTACATGGAAACACTCACTATTAAAATAAGAATATTAAAGCTTTAACGCTCATTCGCGACCTTGAAGATTTAAACTTAATACAATTAATTAACCCTGTATTAAAAAAAACGCTTCAAAACCTTCCTCACTATTAAGTGGCAGTATGGTTTTTGATCTGATCTTGATAACCCATAATATTTCTGACTTCAGGAAAATTGAGGAATTAAAAGACTCCTATTTGATGGCTCCCGAGTTTAAATGATCTTTTTACCCTCCTGTTTAAGTGTCGAGCTTAAACACTAAGTGGTTGTGAACGTTAACGCTCGCATGATTTAATCAGATAAAGATTAAATTAATATGGAATATTGACACCCGCGGTCAGGATTTTAACTAATCTCTTATCTCCAATTAACTAATCACTGAAAATTTATTACCTTTGCCCAAATCCACCCTAACGATGCAAAATCTAACACTGCTCGACGGTCCGAAATTCCAAATCACATTACAGCGTTTATGTCGTCAGTTAATAGAAAATCATAACGATTTTTCAGAGTCGGTATTAATCGGCATCCAGCCACGGGGCATATACCTGGCCAAACGCATTGCTGAAGAACTACGCAAGATATTGCCGGGCAAAAACATACAGCAAGGTGATCTGGACATCACCTTTTACCGGGATGACTTTCGCCGCCGCGAATCGCAGCTGGTGCCCAATCAAACCAAGATCGATTTTATAATAGAAGACAAAAAAGTGATTATGATGGATGATGTGCTGTGGACCGGCCGCACCATCCGTGCAGCGATGGATGCCTTGCAGGCTTTTGGCCGACCAGAGAAGATTGAACTGCTTGCACTGGTAGACCGCCGTTATTCACGACACATACCGGTAGCAGCTGATTATGTAGGGATAGAGGTAGACTCCATTGCATCGCAAAAAGTAGTGGTTAGCTGGAAAGAAACTGATGGAGAAGACAGGATAACTTTGATATCCGACGCGAAATAGTAATAAAAGCCCCTTGTCATTGCGAGGAGGAACGACGAAGCAATCGCATGCTATACGGAGCGGATATGCATAGTTCGCGATTGCTTCGTGCCTCGCAATGACGAGTAGTAGAAAATAAAATAAAAAAAATAATCCAAAATTGAACATCCGAAATCCGAAATAACAAAACATGGCAGGACTTAGCACACGACATCTTTTAGGAATTAAGGACTTAAACCCGGCAGATATTCAACTGATATTTGAAACTGCCGATAATTTTAAAACGGTACTGAACAGGCCGATAAAAAAGGTCCCATCCCTGCGCGATGTTACTATTGCCAATATATTTTTCGAAAACTCTACCCGTACCCGCCTGTCATTTGAGTTGGCAGAAAGGCGCTTATCTGCCGATACAATCAACTTCGCGGCCTCCTCCTCATCCGTAAGTAAAGGCGAAACACTGATAGACACCGTGAACAATATATTGGCCATGAAGGTGGATATGGTGGTAATGCGCCATCCGTATGCCGGTGCGGGAATCTTCCTGTCAAAACATGTAAAGGCGCAAATAGTAAATGCCGGCGATGGTGCTCACGAGCATCCAACCCAGGCATTGCTGGATGCATTTTCCATCCGCGAAAAACTTGGAGATGTGGCAGGCAAAAAGGTGGTAATAGTAGGTGATATCCTACACTCAAGGGTGGCACTATCAAACATACTATGCCTTAAACAACTAGGCGCCGAGGTGATGGTTTGCGGACCTACTACGCTGATTCCGAAATATATTGGCTCATTGGGTGTGCGGGTTGAACACAACCTGCTCAAGGCACTTAACTGGTGCGATGTAGCCAACATGCTGCGCATACAACTGGAAAGGCAGGATATAAAGTATTTTCCATCGCTGCGCGAGTATACCATGCTGTACGGCTTGAACAAGCAGATACTGGACTCGCTGGATAATGAGATCCTTGTAATGCACCCCGGGCCCATAAACCGCGGCGTGGAAATTACCAGCGACGTTGCCGACAGCAAACAATCTATTATATTGGAACAGGTTGAAAACGGTGTAGCAATCAGGATGGCAGTGCTGTTTTTGCTGGCCGGACAGACATCATAATAATAATTGTACTGCAGGATATAACAAATACCTATTTATGCGTTAACTAACCCGGCGATTAGTATACGACCGATTGGCTTTAATATGAGATTATCATTCCTGATTCTTTTAACTTTCGTAATATCAACAGCAGCCGCTTCTGCCCAAAGCCGCCAGCAGCAAAAGGTCGATTCAGTATTTGAACAGGTTAAAAAGTATTTCAACCAAAAAAATGCCGATGCCATTTATAACATGGCAGGCAGTGATTTTCAAAAAGAATTAAGCATTGATGCTTTCGGCGAAGTTACCAATAAGAACCTCTTTCCGCTTGGCGAAATAAAAGAATCGGCGCTGATGAGCTTTGTAAATAACAGCACAGCAACTTACAAGCTAAAGTTTAGTTCCACAACGCTGCAGTTATTAATGAGCCTGGATAAGCGGGATAAATTAGAGTTATTCCTTTTTCAATCATACCTTGAACCAGTTGGAAACAAAACCGCTTTAGTACCAACGTCAAATCCATTAAAGTCAGAAACAGACAGAAAAGTGGATACCGTTGCACGTAGCTACATCCAAAAATCAAATACGGTTGGCTTATGTATCGGTATAATAAATAATGGACAAATTACCACCTATGGTTATGGAACAACCGTTAAGGGGTTTTCCAAATTGCCCAATGCCGACAATTTTTTCGAAATCGGCTCCATAACAAAAACGTTTACAGCTACGCTGCTGGCATATTATGTAAATGAAGGAAGGGTTAAATTATCCGACCCAATAACCAAATACCTGCCGGATTCGGTTGCCGCGAACCCCGAACTTAAATTGATTACTTTACAGCAACTGAGCAACCATACTTCCGGCCTTGCAAGGATACCCGACAATCTTGTTAACCATGCCAGCGACGCGCTTAACCCATATAAGGATTATACAAAGCAATTATTGTACGCGTATCTTGAAACCTGCAAGCTCAACAGCAAGCCGGGCGAACAATATACTTATTCAAATCTGGCGGTTGGATTACTCGGCAGTATTTTAGAAGGTGTAAGCGGAGAACCTTTTCAGCAGGTGGTAACAACCTTAATTTGTAGACCTTTAGGAATGCGCAGTACCGCCCAATATTTAAATCCTTTGCTTTTTCCGCGCTTTGCACAGGTTTATAATATAAATGGCGAACCAACCCCCGCCTGGGATTTTGATGTGCTTGCACCCTGCGGAGCGCTACGATCAACGGTAAATGATTTGCTTATCTATGCCAAAGCTAATATGAATCCCGGCACTGACGAACTTTCAAAGGCTATTGAACTAACTCACCATGTTACTTTTACAAAAGATGTAAAAATTGGCCTTGCCTGGCATATTATTATTGTAAATGGGGTAAATTATTATTTTCACAATGGAGGAACAAACGGCAGCAGCAGCTTTTTAGCCTTCAATCCGGAGAAGAAATTGGCGGTTGTTATACTCTCTAACGCCGCCGAAAATACTGATTCAGTTGGTACAGAGATTTTGAAAAAGATACAGTAAATGTGTTGGTTAAGTTGATTAAGTGAGTTGTTAACTATTGAGCTAATCAACCACCTAATCAACTTAAAAATCAGGCCTCGTCATGTATCCCTATGGCGATTTCTTCGATTGTTCTTCTATTAAAAGCTTCCAGGTCTGCAGGTGTACGGCTGGTAACCAGGCCGTTGTCAACCACTACTTCTTCATCCACCCACTCGGCACCGGCATTTTTAAGATCGGTTTGCAAGGAAGGGTATGAGGTCATTTTACGGCCACGGATCATATCTGTTTCAATCAGTATTTGTGGGCCGTGGCAAATTGCAGCAACAGGTTTTCCTTCATCCAAAAACGCTGAAACAAAGGCTATCGCCTCCTTATTTTGCCGTAATTTATCCGGGTTGAGTACACCACCCGGCAAAACCAATGCATCATAGTCGTCCGGACTTACCTCGCTCAACTCCCTGTCTACCTCAACTTCAATACCCCAGTTGGTTTTATCCCATGCCTTTATTTTACCGGTGTGCGGCGACACCACATGTACGGTTGCGCCTGCAGCTTCCAGCGCTTCTTTAGGGCTTGTTAATTCAACCTGTTCAAATCCTTCCTCGGTAAGGATAACTACTTTACGATTACTTAAACTTGTCATAATAATTATATTATTGATTTTATCTTAAAAAATTTAATCTATATGTAATTACAATGAGGATTTAAGATAGTTTCAGGAAATTTTAAATAGCAACATTTCGCTCTTTAACTTATTAACATAGCAGCGGAAGGGAATGCGGATTGATAAAATCCAAGAAGATAGCAAGCTAAGTGGCCCCATAGTGGGCCAAATGTAGGTAGAAAAGAAAGAATAATAAAAGCCCGTGCCAGCGGTACGGAACTCCGCTATGTTGCGTACCGCTGGCACGCTAATTATTTTCCGTTATATTTTCTACCGACCTTTTGCACCGATGGCGCAATTTTAAAAGAATAACTCTTGGAACTATTATTTTTAACATATTTTGTTTTAAATCCGTCGACATGAAATCTATCGATTTTAATACTTTTGTCCCGTTAGTGTTGGTCACTATTTCCTACCTGATTACCAAACAAAGAATATTATTTAGTTCAGGCCCAAAGTTTTCTCCAGCAACAGATTAAGATTACAGATAAGTCGTGCCATTCCAGTGTAATGTCCTATTCTGTTACTTAACTTCAATATGCTTTAATGCGTAATTGATAAAGTTACTGGTAAGGCCATAATCTTCTGTTCCTTTGCGGCGGATAAAAAAGAAATCGCGGGTTATTTTTAGTCCTTCAACAGGTACTTCAACCAAATCGCCCTCTGCCAATTGCCGGACAATGGATGGCCGGGGCATAAAACCAAGGCACTGATCGGCCAGTAAAAAATTCTTAAGCGCTTCAGTACCGCCTAACCTTATTTTTACAGAAAGGTCTGCCGGCTTAATATGCAGGGCAGATAATGACTTCAGCAAAGCATTCAATGTTCCCGAGCCCCGTTCGCGCAGGGCAAGCGGTGTTTTAACCAATTGTTTAACGGTTAAGGAGCGTCCGGACAGCGGACTTTTGGCAGAACATACCGGGATCACCTCATCGCTCATAAAAGGCTTGTATGACACGGTGGTGATTTTATTTTCAACCTCAATAATGCCGATATCAACTTCGTGACTTAGCAGCGCGCTTAAAATATACTCCGAATTGCGGTTAACCAATTGTATATCCACATTGGCATATTCCTGTTGAAAACCAGATAAGATTGACGGTAAGATATACAAGGCAATGGTAGTACTTGCACCCAAACGTAAATTGCCGGCAGCTTGCGACAAGCTGCTTAAAACAGAAAGATCATACTCAGCTTTCCGCTCTATCTCTGTAGCCTGCAATAGGTACTCATTGAGCTTTTTCCCGGCTTCGGTGAGCAGGATACTGTTGCCTTTTCGCTCAAAAAGCGGAACCTTATACTGGTCTTCCAGTGCCTTGATATGCTTGCTGATGGCAGGCTGGGTAACGAAAAGTGTCTGCGCCGCCTTAGAAAAACTAAGGTTTACGGCTACTTCCATAAAAACACGGTGGGCGAATGAGATCATTTTATATTATAGCAATCTCAAATGTATCTAAAACACTATAATAAAAAGTTATAAAGACCAGATACAAGTAACTAATTAATTAATTAGTTGCTTAATGATTTATTATTATCAGTAATTAAATTAGTTTTTATTATTTCAAAATACTGCCCTGTAAATTTATAGGTAATGAAGACGATAAGATGACAAATTTCATTTGAAAATATTTAAATAAAACAGGGATGATCTCCTGATCATCCCTGTTAACTTATAACTGATATATAAAAATGAGCTGGTCATTTCGAACGAAAGTGAGAAATCTTACACGCCATGCTCAGCCACGATACATAGTCCGCTTTGCATCTTTTATAAGTGTTCTCCTCGTTCCTCGTCGAAATGACGTGCAGGCTTTATTTTGTATATTTAAACGCCAACTGCATGACCTATCAAATGCTTTTCGGCCAGGTATTCCGCTATCTGCACGGCATTGGTAGCAGCGCCTTTGCGCAGGTTGTCTGATACGATCCAGCAATTCAGCGTGTTAGGCTGCGTTTCATCCCTGCGGATGCGGCCAACAAATACTTCGTCTTTATCGTGCGCATCAAGCGGCATAGGATATTTTAAATTGGCAGGATCATCCACCACAATTATACCCGGCGATTTTGTAAGTAGTTCCCTTAATTCTGCAAGGTCGAAATCATTTGCAAACTCAATGTTCACTGCTTCTGAGTGGCCGCCCATAACCGGGATGCGCACAGTAGTAGCCGTTACTTTGATGCTGTCATCGCCCATTATTTTAACCGTTTCGTTCACCATTTTCATTTCCTCTTTGGTGTATCCGTTTTCGGTGAACACATCAATCTGGGGGATCACGTTTAAGTCGATGGGGTAAGGATATACTTTGGGCCCGTCAACGCCTTTACGCTCGTTAAAAAGTTGGTCGACAGCTTTAACGCCTGTACCTGTCACCGACTGGTAAGTAGAAACTACAACTCTTTTAATTTTATATTTATCGTGCAGCGGTTTTAAGGCCACCACCATTTGTATGGTTGAGCAATTTGGGTTTGCGATGATCTTATCATCAGCAGTAAGCACATCCGCGTTTACTTCGGGCACTACCAGTTTTTTGGTAGGGTCCATGCGCCAGGCAGATGAATTATCGATAACGGTTGTGCCGGCCGCTGCAAAAAGTGGCGCCTGTGCCAATGAAGTGCTGCCCCCTGCCGAAAATAAGGCAACATCGGGCTTCTGCTTTATCGCATCCTCAACAGAAA
>JAQBOU010000129.1 GCA_028287865.1 Mucilaginibacter sp.
TGGCATTATTTGCCAGGGCCGTTTTATGTTTATATATTTTGCAACGATGTCTTATCACAACATGCTGAGGTCATCTATAATATTTTAGAGGCACATTGTATGTGCGTTATTATAGGCCAAATATCAGATGAAGGCTATTAAGAAGAAAATGATCATAAAGGACTGTAACAATTCCAAAACAAAGCACGTAATTAATTACGTGTATTTAAATTGTTACAATACTTTTTAACTATAAAAAGAAATTTATTTTTTTTACATTTAAAAAATACTTGTTGTAAACCTAAAGTCATATATTAATTAAACCTGAACTTATGAGAAGAAGTGTCTGCCAGTTTTTATTGGTAAGTGTTTTTTGTATTGTAACCTGTAAAAATGCATTTTCGCAAGTTGCACAAACAGATAGCAGCTCACAGCAATTTGCACTTAACAATGCAATAACGCTTTTTCATGCCTCGTTAGTGGATGGATCACCATTGTATAATGGCCCCGAATATTATTACTATGATCCGCTCATTAAAGGAAACGCCTATTTTTCGGATTTAAATGCCTTTACGCCGGGATCGGTTTTTTATGATGGCGCATTGTATACCGGAGTACCAATGCTATATGATTTATATAATGATAATCTCGCTGTTCTTTTATATAATAATTTTTCGAAATATTCCTTAATAAAAGAGAAGGTAAAGAGCTTTGATTTCCTGGACCACCATTTTGTAAACATTAACGCCGATACAATAAATACTAATACATCCGGAATAAAATCAGGGTTCTACGACCAGGTTTATAATGAAAAATCAGTGATTCTGGTTCGGCGGTCTAAAAGTATCCAAACAAGTGCGGGAAGTTTATCAGGGGTAGAAAAGTACTTTAGTCCGGCTATAGACTATTATCTAAAGAAAAACAACACCTTTTACAGTGTAAACAGCCAGGGAGCGTTATTGAATGCCTTAAAAGACAGAAAAAAAGAGCTGGAGCAATATATCAAAAAGGGGCAAATTAAATTTCGGAAAGACCCTGAAGAGGCCATGGTCAAAATCATATCTTATTATGACCACTTAACCAATTAGTATGAGAAAATTTTACCTTTTATGTTTCTGCTATTTGTTTTTTATGCAAATGGCTTCCGGGCAACAAACCAATAATAAATTAATTAGCGGAAATTTTCAGCAAGCAACCATTGCGCAATTCGTTAATGGGGTTGAATCAAAAAGCAGCTATCATTTTTATTACGATTCAAAATCATTTGATAGTTTAAGGATTACACTGCAGGTAAATGATAAGCCCTTGGAAACCATTTTAGATATGGCTTTCAAAAATACCGAATATCATTATGCAATTTCACAAAACCTGGTATTTTTAACCAAAGGAAGACAGATAAAAACTGATTTAGCCGAGGGATACTTAGAAACCACGACTACTGCTGTTGCCGCCAATCAAACAACAACAGTTGCTGACTATACAGATGAAAGAGATAAAAAGGTGCCCGAAGCAACTACAGAAAATAAGCTTTATGAAATTGGCATAAAAACAAATGAGATAAAGCCCGGTAGTTCCAGGTTATCAGGATATATACGCAATATCAAATCGGGCGAAGCTATAGTTGGGGCCAGTATTTATGTGGCCAGCACCAAAACAGGCATAGCAACAGATCAATTTGGCTATTTTACAATTATCCTGCCACGGGGCAGGCATGTATTAAACATACGGGGCTTAGGGATGCGGGATACCCGGCGACAGATCATTCTTTATTCAGACGGAAGGCTGAATATTGAGCTGCAAGAGCAGGTAAACAGCTTAAAAGAAGTTAAAATATCGGCGGATAAAGTAGCAAATGTGCGAAGTGCTGAAATGGGTGTAAGCCGGTTAAACATATCCTCCATTAAACAAATCCCAGCTGCATTTGGTGAAGCCGATGTTTTAAAGGTGGTATTAACGCTGCCGGGCGTAACTTCTGTGGGTGAGGCCACTACCGGATTTAATGTTCGGGGAGGTGCCGCCGACGAAAATTTAATCCTGCTTGATGGCGCAACAATCTACAACCCGGCACACTTTTTCGGCTTTTTTGCCGCCTTTAATCCTGACATCGTAAAAAATATTGAGCTTTATAAAAGCAGTATACCCGAAAAATACGGAGGCCGTTTATCATCAGTATTAGAAATAACGAACCGTGAAGGGAATAAAAAAATATTCACCGGATCGGCCGGTATAGGGCTGTTAACCAGCAGGTTAAATATTGAAGGGCCTATAGTTAAAGATAAGACGTCTTTTATACTTGGTGCACGTACCACCTATTCAGATTGGCTGCTTCATTTATTACCTGAAGCTTATAAACATAGCTCCGCATCTTTTAACGATGTTAACCTTGGTATAAGCCACCAGATAAATGATAAAAATAATATTTACCTAACGGGCTATTTAAGTAATGATAAATTTAAATTAAACAGCGATACTGCTTATTCATACAGCAACAAAAGTTTAGTATTAAAATGGAAGCATAATTTTAACAACAAATTATACAGCGTAATATCGGGCGGCATTGACAAGTATCAATACGATATCAACAGTACTGCTAATCCTGTCAATGCTTTTGACCTCGGCTTCAATATTAATCAAACCAACTTCAGGGCTGATTTTACGTATTATTTAAGCAACAAGCATACTATTGATTTCGGGGTGAACTCAATTTTATACAATGTTAATCCAGGTAAGTTTGAGCCGACTGGAGCCCAATCATTAGTGCTGCCGCAAGTGATTGCTCCGGAACATGCATTGGAAAGTGGTTTATACTTAGGGGATAAATATGACGTATCTTCAAAGTTAACCATTAATGCAGGCGTACGCCTTAATGTATATAATTACCTGGGGGCACAAGTTGTAGACAATTATGCTCCCAATTTACCCCGGGAGCCTGTAAATGTTATTGATAGTACCAGCTATAAGAGCGGGCAGATAATTAAAACATATATATCTCCTGATATAAGGATATCAGCACGTTATTTATTGAATGACGATCTGTCATTAAAAGCCGGGTATAATACACTTCATCAGTATATCCATTTACTTTCTAATACCACGTCAATTTCTCCAACAGATGTTTACAAATTAAGCGACTCAAATATCAAACCTGAACATGGCGACCAGGTATCATTAGGAATTTTTAAAAATGCGAAACAAAATACGCTTGAAATGTCGGTAGAGGTATATTATAAAAGGATAAGAGATTATCTTGATTACAAGAGCGGGGCGGTATTATTATTAAACCAACATGTTGAACAGGATGTTATAAATACGCAGGGAAAAGCTTACGGTGCAGAATTCTTACTGAAAAAAACAGCAGGCAAACTAAACGGTTGGGTTAGTTATACCTATTCGCGTACCTTTTTAAAGCAGGATGATCCAAATGCCGGCGAGCTTATTAATGGAGGTGCTTATTATCCGGCTAATTATGATAAACCGAACGCTTTCAACTTTACTGGTAATTACAAATTTTCGCATCGGTACAGTGTATCATTGGATGTGGCCTATAGTACCGGCAGGCCCATTACGTTGCCAATAGCAAAATATTATTATGGTGGATCGGAAAGGGTTTTTTATTCAGACAGGAATCAATACCGGATACCGGATTATTTCCGTTCAGATTTTTCATTAAATATCGAAGGGAACCACCGGATACATCAGTTAACTCATAATTCATGGACTATAGGGGTATATAATTTAACAGGGAGGCAAAACGCTTACTCTACTTTCTTTACTGAACAAAGCGGTGTTATAAGCGGCTACAAATTGTCAATTTTTGCTTCGCCTATTCCGTTCATTAATTATAATATTAGGTTTTAAAAGATGAATACCTTTTTAAAATGTTTATTATACATTACTTTGGCAACTATAATAATAAGTTGTAAAAAGCCATATAATCCTCCGGCTATTAGTTCGCCCGGCAGTTATTTGGTTGTTGAAGGGGTGATAAGCCCCGGAAATGAAATTACCACCATCAGATTAAGCAGAACAGTTAAAATTTCAAGCAACATTATCGCACCCGAATCAGGTGCTGCAGTAACAATTGAAGGCGATCAAAACGAAACCTTTCCGATGGGATTGGACAGTGCTGGTATTTATACTTGCGTAATAGGCTTCGGCATTTCCAAAAAATATCGATTAAGAATTTCGACAGCAGATGGCCAACAATACCTCTCGGATTTTGAAACAGCACAAAATACCCCTCACATTGATAGTGTAGGTTATAATTTAACGCAAAATGGATTGCAAATTTATGTCAATACCCACGATCCTAATAATAGCACACATTATTACCGGTGGGATTACGGGGAAACCTGGCAATTTCACGCTAAATATTTTTCACAGTTTGAAGTAGTAAATAATCAACTGGTTATACGCTCAAAGCAGATATATGGATGCTTTGCAAGCGACTCATCAAGCAATATAGTATTAGGCTCATCTGCAAACTTAAAAAGCGACGTAATATATCAAAACCCTATAACAAACATATTGGCCACTTCTGAGAAGGTAGAAACAAAGTATAGCATCCTGGTGAGGGAATATGCATTAACCGGTGAAGCCTTTAATTTTTGGACAAACCTTAAAAAGAACACGGAGCAACTTGGAAGTATATTTGATGCACAACCATCAACAATGAGTGGTAATATTCATTGTATCAGTAATCCAAATCTGCCTGTGCTTGGATACATAAGCGTTTGCAGTACACAGTCTAAACGGATATTTATTACAAATCTCCAGCTTCCAAATAATTTTTTTGCGACATATCCTTATGATTGCCAGCAGGACACTGTTAAACTGGCCGATTTGCCGACCATTCTTACGGCGCCACCAGGTATATTTGACATCACCACTCAAATATCAAAAAACGGCTTTCTAGTTGGATATTTTATAACAACCCCTATTTGTTCAGATTGCACGCTAAGGGGCACTACTACACAACCTGCTTTTTGGAAATAACCTATTAAAAGAAGAGATGAAGAAATTGTGGTTTTTGTTTTTTTTCTTAGGTTTGATTATAAGCTGTAAAAAGCCATATCTGCCCCCGGTTATCGCTGCACCTGGAAGTTTCCTGGTAGTGGAGGGCGTGATTAACAATGGTTCTGATTCAACCATAATTAAGCTTAGCAAAACAGTTAATCTTTCAAGTACAACCACAACAAACCCAATATTAAAGGCTATAGTTACTGTTGAGGACAATCAAAATAATGCCTATGCTTTAACTGAAACTGCACATGGTAAATATGTTTCGGCCGGATTAAATCTTAACAATACACTACAATATCGTTTAAGGATAAAAACTGCCGATAATAAAGAGTATTTGTCTGATTACGTTACAGTATTAGACTCGCCGCCTATTGATACAATTAATTACGATATACAGAGCAATGGAATTAATTTATATTCGGGTACCCATGATCCTTCAAATAAAGTAAAATATTTTAGGTTTGACTACACCGAGACATGGATCTTTCACTCAAAGTATTTTTCACAATTCAAGTCGAATGGAGACACCGTACTTGGAAGAGACCTTGTAAATGATAATATTTATCAATGCTGGCAAAATGATACTTCTAGCACAATCGTTTTAGCCTCGTCTGCCAAACTGTCGCAAAACGTACTGGTTAATAACCCCATAACCAGCGTAAGCTCAACTTCAGAGAAACTTGAGGCCAAGTATAGTATTATGGTAAGGCAATATGCCTTATCAGCAGATGCTTATATTTTTTGGTCAAATATAAAGAAGAATACAGAACAATTAGGAAGCATTTTTGATGCCCAACCGTCACAGTTAAATGGAAACATTCACTGCTTAACGAATCCTCAGGAGGCTGTTATTGGTTATTTGAGTGTAGGCAGCGTATCCAGTAAGAGAATATTTATAGATAACCGGATATTGCCAGCATGGGTACCGAACACACCGTATAACATGTGTATAGATACACCATTGTTTTATAAATATAGTGAAGGAATTCAAAAGACTATTGTTAACCAGATAGATCTGTTTATTAATTACAACAAGCCAGGGCCGCATTTTGATGTGTTAATACCTATAGATGGAATTTTTGTGCCCGGAGCAGGTACACCGATAGGTTTTACTGCGGCAGAGCCAGCATGTGTTGACTGTACAATAAGGGGCAGTAATAAACAACCTGCTTTTTGGAAATAAAAACATGACGAAGAACCATACTTATTTTTTTTCTTTACTGACTTTAATAATTGGGTGTAAAAAAACATATAACCCGGTTGTTACCGCCACTAATTACAATTACCTGGTAATTGAAGGTTCAATAAACACGGGGCAGGATTCTACAATAATTACATTAAGCCGCACGGTAACTATTGCCTCACAAACTGCACTAAATCCTGAATTAGCTGCACAGGTTTCCGTAGAAAACAATCAAAGTAATGTTTATTTATTAAAGGAAATGGGTAAAGGCAGGTATGCCATACCAGCTTTAAACCTCGACACTTTACATAAATATCGTTTACGGGTAAAAACGTCAGACGGAAAGGAATATTTATCTGATTATGTTACCATATTAAACGCCCCGCCAATTGATACTATTAGTTATTCGGCACAGAGTAATGGATTAAATATTTACTCGGCAACACATGATCCGACAAATAAGATAAAATATTACCGATGGGATTATCAGGAAACTTGGCAATTTCATTCCACTTATTTTTCTTATTTTAAATCTAACGGCGACACCGTTTTAGCGCGTGACCTGGTGAACGATAATGTTTATTCTTGCTGGCAAAGTGATACTTCGAGCACTATTCTTTTGGGGTCTACGGCAAAGCTCTCGAGAGACATTATTGTTGATAATCCAATTACATTTATCGCGTCGACGGCAGAAAAGCTGGGTACTAAATACAGTATTTTGGTAAAGCAGTATGCCTTAACCGCCGATGCATATTCTTTTTACCAAAATATAAAAAAGAATACCGAGCAATTGGGAAGCATTTTTTCTGCGCAGCCCTCAGAGATACCAGGCAATATTCACTGTATTACAAACCTATCAGAGCCTGTAATAGGTTATATAAGTGCTGGCGCTGTTTCTAGCAAAAGGATATTTATAACAAACCGGCAATTGCCAAATTGGCTGCCCGTTAATCCGTATCCCAATTGTATACTTGATACTGCATTGTACGAATATTTTCCACCGGGTAGTAAAGGCCCTCCTATTAACCAGGTAAACGAATTTATTAATTTTAAAAAAGCTATCGGTAACATCTTAATACCTGTCTCATCACTTACGCAGCTTTTCAGTCCAAAAATTATTGGATATACTGCCGCGCAAAGGGAATGTGTTGATTGTACAATAAGGGGCACAAATAAACAACCTGCTTTTTGGAAATAAAAACATGACGAAGAATTATAGCTGTCTTTTTTCTTTATTGACTTTAATAATAGGGTGTAAAAAACCATATAACCCGGTTGTTACTGCCACTAATTACAATTACCTTGTAATTGAAGGTTTAATAAACACTGGCCAGGATTCCACAATAATTAAATTAAGCCGCACGGTAACTGTTGACGTGCAAACCACACTTAATCCTGAATTAAGTGCACGGGTTTCCGTCGAAAACAATCAAGGTAACGTTTACTTATTAAAGGAAATGGGTAAAGGCCTGTATGCTATACCGGCCTTAAATCTTGACACTTTACATAAATATCGTTTACGGGTAAAAACATCGGACGGAAAGGAATATCTTTCGGATTTTGTTAAAGCTAAAGATAGCCCCCCGATTGACAGTATTCAGCACCAGTTTACAGGCACAGCCGAAAATATTTTTTCCTATACACATGATCCAACAAATAATACACGCTATTACCGATGGGAATTTCAGGAAACCTACCTTTATTATTCGCCTATTCAAACCCAATTCGTTTATAAAAATGGCAGTATCATTCCCGAAACACCGGATGACGAAATCAATGTTTGTTATATCAGCGATAATTCCAGCGACATTATTTTAAATTCAACCGCAAAACTCAAACAGGATGTAATTGATAAAAACCCGATTACACAGGTTTCGGTTACTTTAGATAAGTTGAGGGTACGATATAGTATTTCAGTTAAACAATATGCACTTACTCCTGATGCATATAATTACTATCAAAGTTTAAAAAAGAACACAGAAACGCTGGGAAGTATTTTTGATGCGTTGCCGTCAGGAGCAACCACCAATATACATTGTATTACAAATCCAACCGAGCCTGTTTTAGGATATGTTACTGCCGGAACAATATCACAGCGAAGAATTTTTATAGACAGAGCCGAAATTCCTGTTTCAAATGTAGGGGTGGATTATAGCTATTGCGGAACAGCCTACGAAAGTTACAAGGTACAGGAATATCCTCTTCCATATAACATTATACAAGGGGATGTTACACCAACAGATTCTGTTATAAAAGCCGCCGGTAAAACCAGGAAGGATAGTGTTTTTACAGTTTATTATGCAGATCCGGGATGTACAAATTGCACATTAAAAGGATCAAATAAAAAACCCCTTTTTTGGAAATAACAAGTTATGCCTGTTAAAAAATATAAAACCTCGCAGTAAATAAATAGTTGATGCTAACCATAAAAAGTTCTTATTATGAAAAATAATATACCAGCAAGTAAAATTGTAATGTTAACAACAGCCTTAACACTATTTTTATTAAGCGGCAAAGCCCAGGTAATACAAGAAGTACAAAACAGTTTTAACCTGTATAAACAAAGTGCTTTGCAGGAGAAGATCTATGTTCACACAGACAAAACAACGTACTTACCGGGAGAAATACTATGGTTTAAAATTTATTGTGTAGATGGGAATGATCATAAACCGCTTAATTTAAGTAAGGTAGCTTACGTTGATATTTTGGATGACAATCAAAACCCGATAGCCCAGGCTAAGGTGCTCCTTAAAAACGGCATGGGCAATGGTTCGTTATATATCCCCGTCTCGGTAAATAACGGCAATTATAAGTTCAGGACGTATACTAACTGGATGAAAAACTTTAGCCCTGAGTTTTATTTTGAAAAGATGATCACGCTGATTAATCCACTAAAAACACCTGCAACAGCAAAAGAGACTGCTGATACCTATGATGTTCAGTTTTTCCCTGAAGGCGGGAACCTGGTGGCAGGCCTAACAAGCAAAGTGGCTTTTAAGGCAATAAGTCAAAACGGGAAAGGGGTTAATGTTAAAGGTGCTATAATTGATCAACGTAATGATACTATTGCACGGTTTAAGTCTTTAAAATTTGGCATGGGAAGTTTTTCCTTTACACCGATATCAAACAATACTTATAAGGCGGTTTTGGTAGTTAATAATAAGGCTGTAATCAAAGCACTGCCAGAGATTAACAATGCCGGGTATGTAATGAATTTAACCGATGATGGGTCGGGGAAATTGGATTTAGTGGTTAATAGCAGCAACAGCGCATCCCAAAATGTATATCTGTTGGTTCATACCAGGCAGGATGTTAAGGTTGCTGAAAGCGCAATTATATCCAATGGCAAGGCCCATTTCATTATCAACAAAAGCATCCTCGGCGATGGCATTTCACATTTAACTGTTTTTAATAACTCAAAACAGCCTGTTTGCGAAAGGCTTTATTTTAAACGGCCGGCATACCAATTATTTATAGATGCCAGTCCTGATCAGCAGCAATATGATCTGCGTAAAAAAGTAAATATTAGTATTTCGGTAAAAAACAAGGCCGGAAACCCGGCAAACGCCGAAATGTCAATGGCTGTTTACCGTATAGATTCCCTGCAAAAGGTAGATAACAATAATATTTTTAACTACTTGTGGCTTAGCTCAGAGCTAAAAGGCAGCATCGAATCGTCTGATTATTATTTTAAAAATGCCACCCCCGAAACGGATGAAGCATTGGATAACCTGATGTTAACACAGGGATGGAGACGGTTTCAATGGAACCAGGTAATTGCGAACAAAACACCGGAGTTTAATTTTTTGCCGGAATATTACGGTCATATCATTACAGCCAAGATTGTTAACAGCGAAACGGGTGTCCCTGCTAAAAATGTGATCACTTATCTTGGTATTCCGGGCAAAAGAGTACAGTTGTATACGGCAAGGAGTGATTCATCAGGCCGGTTGATTTATTATACCAAAGATTTCTATGGCCCTAATGAAATTATTGCCCAAACCAATCAGCGGGTCGATAGTATTTACAGAATAGACGTTACATCCCCTTTTTCAGAACAATATGCAAAAACCACCTTTCCACAATTTAATTTTACAGCAAATACGTTTACCGCTTTAAAAGAACATAGTCTTGGTATACAGGTTCTTAATATTTATTCGACCAATAAAATTAAGCGCTTTTATGAGCCTGTAATTGATAGCAGTGCATTTTATGGTAAGCCGTTTGCCACGTATAAACTTGATGACTTTGTGCGTTTTACTACCATGGAAGAGGATTTGCGCGAATATGTAAAGGAAGATAATATAGTAAACACAAAAGGGAATTTTCATATAAAAGTACTTAGCGACCGGGGCTTCCTGGATGCAGGAGATCCACTTGTATTGGTTGATGGAATCCCTGTGTTTAACATCAATAAGATATTTACTATCGATCCTTTAAAAGTAAGGAAGCTGGAAGTAATGCCAAACATATACTATTACGGGCCATCGGTTGAAGGTGGAATATTTAGTTTTACAACTTATAAAGGCGATCTTGGCGGTGTTGAGCTTGATCCCCGCGCTGTGGTAATTGATTATGAAGGGCTGCAATTGCGCCGTGAATTTTATTCGCCGGTTTATGATAGTCAGGACCAGGTTGACAGCAGGATACCTGATTTTAGAAATTTGCTGTACTGGTCACCTTCTGTAACCGTATCTGGTAAAGGGCCTGTGTCTTTTTATACCTCAGACCAACCCGGAAAATACGTAGGTGTGATCCAGGGAATAACCGCCAATGGAGATGCGGCTAGTCAATATTTTACTTTTGACGTTAAATAACTTTAATAATTTAACATCGATTGGTATTCTGATATAACTTAAGACTTGATATTTAGTTATAGATAAAATTTATATAGATTGACATAATTATATGGGTTACTTATATTTGGCCATATTTGTAAATAGCATCTATGAAACTGAAACTATTAATAGGCGCAATAGCCTTAAGCGCCACTACCTTAAGCAATTATTGTTTTTCGCAGGCCTATCCTTATTTGAAACCTGAAACCCGGGTATTAAAAATTATTGAGAAGAACTTTACTGATGCAACCGGTCAATATAAATTAATGGCCGGCGAGCTAGCCCCCGGGCAGTTTCCTAAAAGTTATGATTCGTTATCAGGAAAATTAGAAACCAGTAATTCGGGCTGGTGGTGCAGTGGGTTTTTTCCGGGAAGCTTATTGATGCTTTACCAGGAAAATCACGATCAATCTTTGCTCACTGAGGCTAACCGCAAGTTATGGGAGTTAGAAAAAGAGCAATATAACACGCACACACATGACCTGGGTTTTATGATGTATTGCAGCTTTGGAAATGCAATTAAAATAGCGCCGAAACCGGAGGATAAACAAATTTTACTCAATAGCGCCAAATCATTGGCTACCCGATTTAGTCCGAAGGTGGGTTGTATCAAGTCATGGGATTCAAAACCATCGGACTACCTTGTGATAATCGACAATATGATGAACCTTGAATTGTTGTTTTGGGCAACACGGGAAACCGGAGATTCCAGCTACTATAAAATAGCCGTGACCCACGCCAACACCACTATGAAAAATCATTACCGGGCCGATTACAGCTCTTATCATGTTATAAATTATAATCCTGAAACCGGGGAGGTGCAACAGAGAAAAACTGCGCAGGGATATGCCAATGAATCGGCGTGGGCCCGCGGCCAGGTGTGGGGATTGTATGGCTATACAGTAATGTACCGTGAAACAAAAGATAAGAAATACCTGGAACAGGCTGAACACATTGCACATTTTATCCTTACAAACCCTAATCTCCCGGCAGATAAAATCCCCTACTGGGACTTCAATGCACCCAATATTCCCAACGCCCTTCGTGACGCTTCTGCAGGAGCTATAATGGCCTCGGCATTGCTTGAATTATGCCGGTATGCCGACAAAAAAGAAGCTTTAAACTATTTTAACACTGCACAAACTATTCTTAAAAATTTATCGTCGCCTGTATATAAAGCGGCAGCGGGTACAAATGGTGGTTTTATTTTAAAACACAGCGTGGGTCACATGCCACAGAAAACCGAAGTTGATGCTCCGCTTAGCTATGCTGATTATTATTTTATTGAGGCCATGAAAAGGTATAAAAAATTTGCAAAATGAGGTTTAAGTTTTGCTTAATTACGCTGGTTATATTACCTGCGTTTTATTTGAGTGCTGTTGCGCAAAAGGTTACACTTGATTATTATTTTAATCACGAAGTGCATAAAAATGCTTTAGGGAAAACGGAGCGGTACCATTATTTGTGGGACGATAAAACAAACACAGGTTTTTCAATTTTTGGAGAGGCTTTAAAAAAAGCAGGCGCTCAATTGGATACACTTGATAAAGCGCCAACCGTGAACAATTTAAAAGGTACAGCCATATATATTATTGTTGACCCGGATACCAAAAAGGAAAGCGCGAATCCCAATTACATCGAACCGGAAAACATCTCGGAAATTACACAATGGGTAAAAAACGGCGGTGTATTGCTTATGATGGCCAACGACAGTGCAAATGTGGAGCTCCCCCATTTCAATAACCTGGCTGCAAAATTCGGGATGCATTTTAATGATGACCTGCAAAATCATGTAATTAACGATCAGCACTTTGCGGACGGAGCTATAATTACCACCGGAAATTCGATCTTTAAGACTGCCCATAAAATATTTATGAAAGACGTTTGCTCTATAGCGATAAAACCTCCCGCGAAAGCAGCCTTAAAAAATTCAATTGGGGCAGTTATTATAGCAATAGCCAAATATGGTAAAGGAACCGTTTCTGCAGTTGGGGATCCCTGGCTGTATAATGAATATACCAATGGCCGTTTACCGGCAGATTTTGAAAACGACAAGGCAGCTAACGACGTTGCCGGATGGTTGCTAAATGAGGCGCAAAAAATAACTAAACCGTAATTGTGATAAGAGACGAAGAAGCAAACACGAACTTTGTATTACCGTTCGGTAAAGTTCGTGTTTGCTTGGGTCCTCGATTGTGCTTTTTGATTAGTTAACTCCCCGCATTTAAATACGCTGCCAGGTTATTGATGCTCTTTGCTACTACAGCTATTTGTTCCTGCGCTTCGGTCCAGTTGCGTTGTTCAATCGCTTCACGAATCCCGGGCAGGGTTTTTACGCCGTAACCGGTATAAAAGCCGGGGGCATAAATGGTATGCCGATACCAAGGGCGGCGCGGTAAACCATCAGATAATAATTGCTGCTCCGCCTGGTAAAGCAATTTATTCAGTTTATCGTGGTCGCCGCTTGTTTGCGAGGCGGCCGTCCAGGCTACAGCTAATTTATCGGTAGTTTTTTTAAGGGTATCCAAAGCGGTTTTTAAAGGTGCAAAGTCAAGCTTTGGCACTTCGGCTTTTGCCACAGGAGCCTGCTCATGTTTAGTTGGATCGGCGGCAAGGGCAAAATCATTGGCCTTTATCAGTTGGTTCTCAATTGCGGTATTTTCGCGCATCTTATCGGTCAGCTCGGTTAACTCTTTTGAGTATTTATCAATAGTGGTGTACAGGCTGCGGAAGTCAAATGGAAGCAGGTCAGCATCGGCCATACGCAAAATGGCATGTCCGGCAGTTTCTGACAATGCAACGCCGTACGCAAAAGTAGGGTCTTTAAAACGGCGGTAATCATCAAACGAATCATAAATGGAATGGTATTCACCTCCGGCGTCTTCACCGCCAAAGCCAAGGTCTAATGTCGGGATACCCAGGTGTTGTAAAAAGGAGGAATAATCAGAGCCGGAACCCAATGATTCCAGTTTGCCTCCTTTACGGTCCAGTATTTCCTTTTTGTCTTTTGCTGATGCTGCACTCACCAGTTCGCGCGCCCTTTTACGGTCGTATACACTTACATTGGTTTGCGGGTCGTTTACATTTTGGGTGATCTCGTCCATAAATGTTTCCAACGCCTGGGAGCCGCCGCCGTTATAAAAACCGCGTCCATTGCCGTCGGAATTGATATAGACCACTGCTTTTTGTTGCAACTCCTTACCATGATCTTCGGCAAATTCTGTTGATCCCAACAGGCCCGGCTCCTCGCCATCCCATGAGCAATAAATTATAGTTCGTTTTGGTTTCCAGCCGGTTTTAAGCAAATCGCCCAAAGCCTTTGCTTCATCCAGCATGGCAGCCTGTCCGCTTAAAGGATCGCCTGCTCCGTTCACCCAGGCATCATGGTGGTTACCGCGCATTACCCATTCATCGGGCCAAACAGTACCTTTTATTTTTGCGATCACATCATAAGCAGGTACCATGTCCCAGTTAAAGGCCACCTTTAAATGTACCATTGCTACTCCCGGGCCAACATGATAGGTAATTGGCAGGCCACCCTGCCATTCGCGCGGGGCTACAGCGCCATCCAGCGCAGCCAGCAATGGTTTTGCATCGTGGTAGCTGATGGGCAGCACGGGTATTTTCAATATGGTTACAGCATCCTTCCTATCAAGGCGCTTAGCGTCTTTTGTAGCGCCCACACCGGGCGTAAGTGGATCTCCCGGATAAATCACCATGTCCATTACAGAACCGCGCTGAACGCCGTATTCGCCTTTATAAGCCCCTTTGGGATAAACGTCGCCTGCGCTGTAGCCGTCATCTTTAGGATCTGAATAAATAATGCAGCCAATGGCGCCATGTTCATAAGCTACCTTTGGTTTGATGCCTCTCCATGACTTGCCATATTTGGCTATTACAATTTTACCCTTCACATCAATACCCATTTTAGTGAGGGTTTCATAATCTTCGGGCAAACCGTAGTTTACAAAAACCAGCTGACCGGTTACATCTCCGTCTGCACTCCAGGCGTTATAGGTAGGCAGTTGGTTAGCCTGGCCTGAGGTAGCATCCTCGGCCAGTGCAGGCTCTTTTAACAATGCGGTATATTGAGTGGGGCCGGTTAGCTCCAGCGCGCGGGTTTTAGGGGTTGGGTATAGTACAGTATACATTTCGAGATGAGCGTCCATCCCGAAGCTTTTATATTTTTGCAGGATCTTTTCGGCAACGGCCTTGCTGCCCGGCGAGCCAATGTTATGCGGATACGCTGCAAGCTCCTTGATAGTTTCGCCAATGCGCGGCGCACTCAGGGAGGCATCAAATTCCTGTTCAGTTTTTAATTCCTTTGCTGATGAAGCATCCGTAAAGCCGGAAATAGTTTTTTGTTGAGCCTGCGCGATAGCGGCTATGGCGATTAATCCGAGAGTAAAAGCTTTTTTCATTTATGGAGATCAGTTAAACTGTGAAAATATAGAATAAAAAACGGATTGACAAATAGTAAGGTGTAATAAAATCGTTCCAAATAAAGCAAATGAAACCTGGGACCTATATGAAAGGATTAATAATAGCAAAGCTTTTGTTAATTACCATTCCGTTTTGCATGTCCTCAGAATACAAAATCTCACATTGCCCTTCTATTGAAGCTGCTACAATTACAGCATCGAATAATTAAAAGGATTGAATAATCAGATAACAGTTGTTTTTACTGGTTTGAAAAAAACCCTGTTAATTTAGCAGGGCAGTTACTTTTTATAACCCCTCATTCTAAAAACATATACATACCTGCAAAGTACACCGCTTCTGTATTGTGTAATAACCAGGGGCTCTTCAAAATAGCTGAAATGACGGCTTACCTCGTTAAAAGTTCTATAAAAAAAAGTATTGGAAGGGACAATCAAATAGGCGGAATCCCCGTCTTTTAATGGTGTTTTATATTTGTTGGTCCAATAATATTGGTGCAGGTCAAAGATATCCCCCATTCCTATTACTTCTTGCCGGGTTTTACGGGATACATTAAATTCAATAGCGGCACCTGTATCCCAATTGGTGGCAATAATTGGGGCATTAAAAGGCATCGTTTTTTTCACGACATCACTTTTATATAAAGAATCAAATTTTTCTCCTGCTTCCTTCCAGCCATAACTATCTAAGGACAGATCAAGGTTCCCGGTTTTTAGCCCATATTTTTGTGCGGATATTGTTCCGGGAAAATAGTTTATAACTAATATATCCAGTACAGCAATAATAAGCATGTATATCGTCGCCACTTTAATCACCTTTGGAATATTTTGAAGGCTGCTTTTAGAGCCGGTTGCTAATTTTACAGCCGGTAAAATTAAAAGGGTGCTATAGGCTGGCCCTGACCAATAAGGAAACGTCTCCCTGGATAATGCTATAATTAATACTGTGATAATTAGGGGCAGGCTGCAGAATAAAAGAATCATGATCTCCTTTTTATCGACGGGCAATTTCCCCTTGATTGCCAGGATAACGGCGCTTATTAATAAAAAAACATTGACAGGATTATTGGTGGCAATTTCACCGAATACCTCCTTAATAAAGCCCCACAAATAGAATCCCGACCCTATCATACTTACACGGCTGCTGTGAAACTTATAAGTAATAAAATTATTTTGAATGTTCCAGATAATGATAGGGGAAACAATAATTAAAGTGATAACGGCAGACAAATAAATGCCCCTGTGTTTTAGCAAATTGCGATTAACTATTAATACATATAAGAGTACTCCAAACCATAAAAAAACGCCATGCACCTTGCTCATAATACACAACCCTGCCGTTAATCCAAACAAACACCATAGTTTATCCAAACCGGGACTATCATCTGCCAAGCGTGAAATTTTAATAAGAAGTAATATACTGGCGAGCCAAAAAACCAACTCCGGGCTATCGGGGACAATATTGGCTCCCACAGTGAAACTGCAATAAAGGGAGGTGGTATAAAGCAATGCCGCATACCAACCTGTTTGTACATTATGAATAAACGTTCCAAGTTTGTAAATTAACCAGGTGCAAATTGCAGCAGTTATAACGGCACCGAGACGAATAAAAATCTCGTTATGAAATATAAGATTCCCCGTTGTTAATCTTATCAGCCAGGCAACAATAGGAGGATGATCAAAATAATTCCATTGAAGTTTCAGGGCATAAGTCCAGTAATAAACTTCATCAGCTCCCAATTCGGTTAAGGAGGCGAAGAAAAGCCTTACGACTGTAGAAACAGCTATTAATAAAAGGATCTTTTTCTGGTAATTCAAACCTTTATTTCTTTTGTTATTTCAATTCGCTCACAAAATCCCTCATCGCTTTGCCGGGGTCTTCCTGCTTCATGAAATTTTCACCGATTAAAAAGCCATCGAAACCAGCTAACTTTAATTGTTTAATGGTTTCGGGGTTGCTGATAGCACTTTCGGAGATCTTTAAAAAATCAGCCGGAATGTGCGGCGCTAAAGCGTAAGAAGTATCGACAGAAACAGAGAAATCGGCCAGGTTGCGGTTGTTTATACCGATAGCGTCAAGATTTGGGTTGATGCTTCTTTGCAGTTCCTCCAGGTTATGCACTTCCAGTAAAACATTTAAACCAAGGCTCTTTGCAAGGGAAGCCAGTTTTTGGATCTCATCGGGTGTAAGGATTGCAGCAATAAGCAATATAATATCAGCGCCTAATGATTTAGCCTCAATAACCTGGTATTCATCAATCATAAAATCTTTGCGCAAAACAGGTATGGTATTGGCTTTGCGGGCAGCTATCAAATCGTCTTTTTTGCCCATAAAAAAATCACGGTCGGTTAAAACCGATAAGGCCGAAGCCCCTGCCTCTGCATATCCATTGGTAACATCTTTAACACTTACCTTGTCGTTGATGATGCCTTTTGAAGGGGATTTGCGTTTAAATTCGGCAATGATACCTGTACGCAACGGATCAAGCAGGAAATCTTTAAACGAGTAACAATCCCTGTGAAAAAAATCAGATTCTTCCAGCTTAATATAAGAAGTACGGCTTTTAGCATACTGTACTTCTCTTTTTTTATTGATGACAATTTTATCGAGTATATTCATGCCCCCTGGCCCCTTAAAGGGGAGTTTTTGTTTTTAATTAATATTATGACTTATCAGCAGCTCCTCTACCGGCTGGCGGAGGCTGGAGTGCTAACCAATTTTGCATCAGTTCTTTGCCAAATTCCGTTAACACAGATTCAGGATGAAACTGAACGCCCCTAACGTCAAACTGTTTATGCCTTAATGCCATTACAGAATTGTCCTCCTCGTCAATAGCGGTAATTTCCAATACATCCGGGATAGCCTTTTCATCCACCACCCATGAGTGATAACGGCCCACTTTAAAACTTTCAGGCAATCCGGCGAAAAGCCTTTCGTTAGTATCTGTCACTTTTATCGGTGTGGCAATGCCGTGCATCGGTTGTTTCAAATTATAAAGTTTACCGCCAAAAACCTCGGCAATGGCCTGCTGTCCCAAACAAACACCAAAAATACTTTTTGACGATGAATATTTTTCAATTACTTCCAGTAACAACCCGGCTTCAGATGGGATGCCTGGGCCCGGTGAAAGGATGATCCGGTCAAACGCATCCACATCACCTATGGCAAATTTATCATTCCGCCATACCTCGCATTGCAGCCCGATCTCGTTAACCAGGTGCACCAGGTTATAGGTAAAGGAATCATAATTGTCTATTATTAATATATTTTTCATTGTTACACACGCTTAATCCCTCTCAAAAAGGGAACTTGTTTAAAATTTTAACTAATCACTGATCTCTTACCTCTAATCACTACCCTATAATTCCTCCGCCAGCTCAATCGCTTTTCTTAGCGCGGCTATTTTATTGTCTACTTCCTTTAACTCATTTTCGGGTATTGACCCGGCAACAATACCTGCACCTGCCTGGTAATGCAGGGTATTATTTTTACTTAAAAAAGAACGGATCATAATGGCGTGGTTAAAATCGCCGTTAAATCCTAAAAAGCCAATTGCCCCGCTGTAAAAACTACGTTTGCTTTTTTCATTTTCGTCAATGATCTCCATGGCGCGGTATTTTGGTGCGCCGCTTAGTGTTCCGGCGGGATAGGTATCGGCAACTACCTTAAAGGATGATACACCTGGCAATAATTTCCCGCTTACATGCGATACAAGGTGTATGAGGTGCGAATAATATTGCACCTCTTTAAACGCCTTAACTTCAACCTCCCCGCAATGGCGGCTCAGGTCGTTCCGTGCCAGGTCTACCAGCATTACATGCTCTGCAGATTCTTTAGGGTCGTTTTCTAACTGACGCGCTATTTCGGCATCCTTCTCATCGTCGCCGCTGCGTTTAAAGGTACCGGCTATTGGGAATATGCTGGCAATCCTATTTTTTATGGTGATCTGTGCCTCGGGTGATGAACCAAAGATCCGGAAATCGCCATAGTCAAAATAAAACAAATATGGAGACGGATTGATAGAGCGAAGCGCCCGGTAAACATTAAATTCATCACCCAAAAACTTTCTTGAAAACGCCCGTGAAGGAACGATCTGGAAAACATCGCCACGATAAATATGCTGCTTCATCTTGTCGACCACTGCCATAAACTCTTCGTTGGTAAGGTTAGACTGTTCATCACTTTTACTTTCGAAATGATATTCCGGGAAATTTTTGTTCCTGATGAGGTCGGCTAATTTTTCGAGGCCATTATTATCAGTTTCGCCTCCGGGCTGATTATGAAAAATATACAACTCATTTTTAAAATGATCAATAGCGATGATATAGCGGTATACATGGTATTGCATTACCGGGATCTTACGGATAGCGTCCATACCGTCTTTTAAGCGGATGGTTTCAAAATGCTCCACCGCCTCGTGGGTAAAATACCCAAACAAACCATTGGATATTATTTTAGAAGGATTGTCAGTCACCTCGAAGCTGCCTAAAAAATCGTTAAGCTTGCTGATAAGGTCAAATTCGCCCGATGGGGAATTCTGTTCGCTACCATCGGGAAAGGTCATTTTCAAAGCGCCCTCATTAAGTACCAGGCCGGCTATGGGCTCACAGCAAACATAACTCAGGCTATTTTCGCGACTATGGTAATCAGAGCTTTCCAATAATAACGAATTCGGAAAAACGTCCCGCAGCCGCAGGTAGATGCTTACCGGGGTGGTTGTATCAGCAAGCAGCTTTTTATGTGTAGTTATAATTTTATATTGCTTCATATTTTCTTTAATATCCTTAAAAACAAAAAACCCAACGAATGAGGTTCGCCGGGTTTCTATTTAGGTTTATAATTGATTAATCGTTCAGATCAAAAAACGCATCCGGCTGCCAAAGTTAATTGGTGCCACCAGTTGTTAGTATGAGTGTTTTTGATCATTGCGGTCACAAATTTATAAAGAAAATTGAATTAGCAAATTTTTTCTGAACTTTTTTGTTACATTCCTCCAAAAACAGGTATATGACCTGCTAAAATAGCGCCTATTATCACTAAAAACGCTATAATATAGAATATTGCAATGGTTTTGTGTTTCCGTTCGGGAAGGACGATGTTTTTCGATTTGCTATACCCAACGGTGATCAGCACTATCGCAATAATCATCATCACCCAGTGCTCAACCGTAAAATACCGCGTTGTTGCATTTTTCATGGTGCCACTGTTAAACTGAACAAGCGGACTTAAAAAGTACAACACAATGCCTATCAGCAATTGCGTATGCGCTGAGATCAATGCAAATAAATTGATCTTGCGGTTAACCGCTGTATATGGTTTATTACCGGACATACCTAATACCGACTGGATAATTGCCAGCAGTACCAGGATGAATACCAGGTACCTGAACCCGGAGTGAAGGTCTTTAAAAATTTCGTATGCGCTCATAGCTCAAAATATTTCCCGAATATACAATATTAGTATTAATGCAATAATACTGAGCTAAGTAAACTTTAATATTGCGTTCACCGCATTAAGAGCGTCGCATTTAAAACGGGCCGGAAGGGAAAGTCCTTATTAGAGAATTAGTTGCAGATCTGTGCCGGGATATTCAGATTGCCGTAAGTGTTAATGCTGCTATTATTACTTCAATTACTTTAAAAGGTTAGCCTAACTAACAGCCTCGCTTACGGGTATCCTTTTATCAGCAGCACTTTCATGTTTAAATTTGCTTTTAACAAATGAGGATACTTTGTCCCAGATGCCGGTAACGGAATCTTCTGTAATAAAACGCGAAGCTTTTTGTGAAGCCAGCCCTACAATAGTTTTTATTATAAAGTTAGAATGCCTGAAAAGGGTTTTATTGAGGGTAAAGGGTAAAATAAAACGCGATACTAAGCTAACCAGATCCTGTTCAAAAAAGTTGCTTTTTGTGCCGTCTGCGTCGGCTGGCTTAGCAAATAATGATTTTATAGTTGAAAATATTACCAAAGGATTTTTAAAACGCGTTTTAAGGGCCGTACTTTGTTCCAGTTCTAATTCTTTAAGCCTGTATATTTCGCCCCGTAAATCACTTATATTTCTTATAGGTAAGTCCATTGTTTAATTTTTAAATATCTTTTGGATAAACACGTTAACAATTGGTTTTTCGAGGCTTTTCTTATTGGCTTTAATAGCCAATGCAATTATGAAATATAAAATGGCAACAATCCCAAATCCTATCCAGGTGGCATTAAATAAAGTACCCAAATAAAATGCCAGGGTAAAGCTGGCAAACAGGAAAGCCAATACCATGCTCATAACGGTAACAACATCGGCAATAATGCTTGCTGCGAATGTGGAGCCGCCTTCAATGGCCTGGTATTTTGCCAGTTTTATACGGGTCTCAGCATATTCTTTCAGCTGATCAATAATAGGCGGTGAAGTTTCGTTTTTGGCTTCCATATATTTTTTTTATAACCCCGGATAAAATAAAATTTACCCGGGATAAGGTTTTAGATTCAGGCGTGTTCCAGGTCGTCCTGGTATTCCTCTTCGGCCCCGTTTATTTTGGTTTTAACATTATCTACTATTTTATCTTTTAAATTGATCAGGTTGTCAATTTCTGCAGCGGCTGTTTCTTTAATAGATTCGCCAAGGTTTTTTAATGATTCGGCAAGCTTATCACGGGTTTCGGCTCCTTTTTCGGGTGCAAATAAAACTCCTAATGCTGCCCCTGCCGCCAGCCCTACCAGCAATGCGACAAATACTTTTGAGTTATCGTTCATATACTATAAATTTTAAAGTTGAATAATTGTTTTGAATTTGATTAAATACTTTGCCAATTGTTACCGTTCAGGTCGTTTGTTTAATATACGTGATTCTGTGAAAACCCTCACTTCCTTACTATACAAAAATACAAAAATATCTGCCAGTTCAGCTGTCCGGTCCGGTTCTTATACGTTCCAGCCTGTCGGCAGCCATCCTGTTTGTCTCATATATCTCCAATAATAATAAAAAGTACGACAGCAACAAGGGACCAAAAACCAATCCGAGAATACCAAAAATAGGGACGCCTATAAATACACCTATGATTGATATAATAGGATGCGTATTGGCAACCCTTTTATTGATGATCATTCTTAAAAAGCTATCAATATTGCCAATGAATACTAAGCCGTAGGCCAGTAATAAAATCCCTTTTAAAGTATGTCCTTCGGCCATTAAAATAATACTTGCAGGTATTGTTAATGTAGGAGCGCCTACAACCGGTAAAAATGATATAAAAGCACCTATCACACCCCAAAAAACGGGATCGGGTATACCAAAGATCCAAAATCCATTGGCCAGCAACAGCCCCTGTGTTAACGCAATTATGCCTTGCCCCAATACGTTTGAATAGGTCGAATTGCGGAGTGCAACTGCAAATTTTAAAGCATGCTGCTCGCGGAAGGGTGCATACTTTAACAACGCCGCTTCAAATTCATTGATTTGTACAAACATGAAGTACAACAAAAAATACATTACCAGTAACGTGATCAGGATATTGGCGGCACTTCCTAAAATAGAAGGGAACAGATCAGTAGCGTAAGCACCTAATTTTTGCAAAGTATTTTCGGCTATATGGGGCTGGTTAAAATTGTAACCTGCATAGTCATCAATTTTTGACACCCAGCTCTGCAGATCAAATGTATTTCTATTGATCCCCGAGATCTTGTTGACCACCATTATGCTTAATGACATTAACGGGATCACGATCACAATAAGAGATATTAAAATGATCAGCATGGCCACCAATGACTTGTTCCAGTGCTTATTTTCAACAAGATGTAAATAAACAGGTCTGAAGATGGTAAAAAGGACGATTGCACCCAGAATGGAATTGAATAAACCGCTTAATGCAAATAAAAGGAAACAGCCTAATATTACTATACCTGCCAGTATAATATTATTGCGCTGCTTGTAGTTAAAAATTGACATTAAGGTTTAAATTACGTTACTAATTAAACGTAAAATCTGTAAAAAGTTTTCGGGCGTTATAAATTAAATTTATAACAGTAATGATTATCCCAAAGGCAATTTATTCTGTTGCCTTAAGCAGGGCGTTTATATTTGCCGCACTGTTTGAAATGGAGTCCAGGTAAAATATACAATCTTCACTTGCTCCCGGTATCTCGTAACGTAATTGCTCTATTGCTAAAAGAATATTTGAAAGCTGGTTATTAATGTCATGCTTCAAGTTGCTCAACCCATCCTTATCAATGCTTTTTGGTGATAATGTTATATCTTTTGTGGGCGATCTCATTCTATTTAACATTAATAGCTTTCATCTTATTATAAAGGGTTTTCCGGTCGATATTTAATATTTCGGCAGCTTTGGTTTTATTAAAATTAACCTCCCTTAATACCTTTAAAATTGTGTCATATTCCGCTTCGAGCGCTGCATTTTTAAGATCGTGCCTGATTTCTTTTACTTCCGGGATATCGGTATGGCTTGAGTAATCAAATACCGGGACCTTGAAATTAGAAATTTCAAGCGGCAGTGTCTTCATGGTAATTTCATTGCCCTCAGTAAGTAAGGTGGCCCTGCGTACAACGTTCTTTATTTCGCGAACATTACCCTGCCAGCGATAATTCATAAAACATTCAATTACTTCAGGCGAAAACGTAGTTACATTGCGGCTAAGCTCCTGATTAGCGAGCCGTAAAAAATGGTCGGCCAGTAACATAATATCATTTCCGCGTTCGCGTAGCGGCGGAATATAAATACTGAACTCATTAAAGCGATGGTAGAGGTCTTCCCTGAATCTTCCTTTTTGGATGCTGTCCTGCAGGTTTTCATTGGTAGCTATAATGATCCGCACGTCCAGGCTGATTTCCCTGGTACTGCCTATTCTCTTAACTTTTCTTTCCTGTACGGTTCTGAGTAAAGCAGCCTGGATCTCGTACGACAAGTTTCCAACTTCATCCAAAAACAGGGTACCGCCGTTTGCCATTTCAAAATGGCCTATCTTGGTATATAATGCGCCTGTAAAAGAGCCTTTTTCGTGACCAAAAAATTCGCTGGCAGCAAGCTCTTTGGTAAGCGACCCACAGTCCATTGCTATAAATGGCTGGTTGTGACGCGGGCTGTTAAGGTGTATGCTTTTAGCCACCGACTCCTTGCCGGTGCCGCTCTCGCCCATTATAATCACACTGTAATTGGTTGGGGCTACCAGCTCTATCTGCCGCAAAAGTTCTTTTGATACCTTGCTGGTACCCACAACAAATTCCCCGGCAAAAGCTTGCTTTTTGTTTTCCCGGGACAATCTGTCATTGCTTACTTTTTCTGTATCCTTGTCCTCTACCAGGGCATGATGTGTTTCAATCGCCTTGGTAATTGTGTTTAATATTTCGTCGGGATATAATGGCTTGGTGATATAATCATAGGCACCCATCTTTATCAGTTCAACGGCCATTTTAATATCCGAATAGCCTGTAATGATAATTACTCCTGTTTTAGGGTACTGGGTTTTTATGTTTTTAAGCATTTCACGGCCATCGGTATCTTCCAGCCTGAAATCACATAATACAAGATTAAAGCTTCCGTTTTTAAGGTATTCCATTCCCATGGTGCCGGTCGACGCGGTAGTAACGTCAAAACCATTTCGTTTTAAAAACTTGGAAAGCAATGACGCAACATTCACTTCATCATCAATGA
>JAQBOU010000016.1 GCA_028287865.1 Mucilaginibacter sp.
TTTCATCAGCAACTATATCATCAAAGCTGTTAGGAAAATAGTTGGGCGCCGAACCCTGGTTACCATCAACCCGCATCTGTCCGTCGCGCTCGTAGTTGTTTACCGCAAAAGGACACCTGTTTACCGGGATCTGTTCATAGTTACCTCCAAGGCGGTGACGGTGTGCGTCAGGATAAGAAAGCAGCCGACCCTGCAGCATCTTATCCGGTGAGTAGCCAACCCCATCTACCACATGTGCCGGCGCAAATGCAGCCTGCTCAACATGCGCAAAATAATTATCCGGATTTTTATTCAGTTCAAGCACACCTACCTCTATTAACGGAAAATCGCTGTGCGGCCATACCTTAGTAAGATCAAAGGGATTCCATTTATATGTTTGGGCTTGTTCTTCGGTCATTACTTGTATCTTAAGATCCCACTGAGGGAAATTGCCGCTATCTATCGCGGACAGGAGGTCATGCTGCGCAAAATCAGGATTCTTGCCCCGCATTTCACCTGCTTCCTCATCGGTAAAGTTTTTGATGCCTTGTTTGGTTAAAAAATGAAACTTTACCCAATGTCTTTCATTTTCAGCATTAATCATAGAAAATGTATGGCTTCCAAAGCCGTGCATATGCCGGTAACCATAAGGTGTTCCCCTGTCAGACATCAGGATAGTAACCTGGTGAAGGCTTTCGGGATTTAATGACCAGAAGTCCCACATCATAGTAGCGCTTTTGCAGTTGGTGTAAGGATCGCGTTTTTGAGTATGGATAAAATCACTAAATTTCTTAGGGTCTTTTATAAAAAACACAGGAGTATTGTTCCCTACCAGGTCCCAGTTTCCTTCTTCTGTATAAAATTTCAATGCAAAACCCCTTGGGTCGCGTTCGGTATCAGCCGAGCCTTTTTCACCACCCACCGTTGAAAAGCGTAAAAAGGTTTTTGTTTCCTTGCCGATAGTATTAAACAGTTTTGCCCGGGTATATTTAGTAATATCTTGGGTAACCGTAAAAGTACCGTAAGCACCAGACCCTTTTGCATGTACCACTCTTTCGGGGATGCGTTCCCGGTTAAAATGGGCCATTTTTTCGTGCAGGATAAAATCCTGCAGCAATATGGGACCGCGCGGCCCAACGGTCATGGAGTTTTCATTTTCTGCATACGGTATGCCCGATGCAGTAGTTAGCTTCTTCTTGTTAATTTCCATAATAGCTTCGTTTTAATAATCAAACTTCATCATAATTATTCAATAGAAAAAATCAATAATTACTATATTTGAATAGATAAAATCTATATTCGGAGAGAAGCAAGAGGTAAGGAAACAAGAATCAGGATATTTTCTTCTCTTGCCTCTTGAATTTTTGCCTCTAACATATTATAATTATGACCATTACCCAACTCGAATATGTAGTAGCTATTGATACTTACAGAAGCTTTGTATTAGCAGCCGAAAAATGCTTTGTTACCCAACCCACCTTAAGTATGCAGGTACAAAAGCTGGAAGATACCTTGGGCGTTAAATTGTTTGACCGCAGTAAACAGCCCGTTACCCCCACGGAAATAGGCATTGAGATTATTGCGCAGGCAAGGATCTTATTATCGGAAAGTGAAAAGATCAAAGAGATTATTACCGACAGGAAAAAGGAGCTATCCGGCGAATTAAAAGTGGGTATTATTCCTACCATAGCGCCTTACATTTTGCCAAAAATTTTACATGGTTTTATTGAAAAATATCCGCAGGTAAAACTGATCGTTTGGGAACAAACCACCGAACAGATCATTCATCAATTAAAATTGGGAATGATAGACTGCGGAATACTATCCACACCCTTGCATGAGAACAGCCTTACAGAACTGCCGGTCTTTTATGAAAATTTTGTAGCTTATGTATCAAAAAACAGTAAGCTTTCAAAGAAAAAGAGTATCAGCCCGGATGATATTGATATGGAAGAGATCTGGATATTAAATGAAGGACATTGCATGCGGGAGCAGGTTTTAAATATTTGCCAGCGCCGTAAATCTACACAAGGGTTTAAACATTTTGAGTATAATACGGGCAGCGTTGAAACACTAAAGCGCATGGTTGATCAAAACAATGGGGCAACTATTTTGCCGGAACTGGCACTGGCCGACCTTAATGATAAACAACTGGATAAAGTGCGGTATTTTAAGTCACCGGAGCCTGCACGTGAAGTAAGCATAGTTATACAGCGTAACTTTTTGAAACGGAGAATGATAGAAGCGCTTAAAACTGAAATACTTGAGTTTTTACCAAAGCGGATGCGAAACAAAAAGAAGAAAGAAGTAATAGATATTTAGCCTTAAATCATAAATTAACTTCCGGCACCAATTTTTCCTAACCATATACCAATGCCAAAAACTATTCCTCCGCCAACAATAACTTGTAAAATGGTTGACGCCAAGGGAGTTTTCATAAATTTATAACGGATAAATGCTATCGCAAATAATTCAAATACAACTACCACATAAGCAAAATGCAACGCAACTCTCAAATCAGGAATGAGAAACGGCAGGGTATGCAACATACCGCCTAAGGCGGTAGCAAAGGCTGTAATAGCACCTCTTACCACAGGTTTTCCCCTTCCCGTTACTACTCCGTCATCAGAAAGGGCTTCTGCCAAACCCATGCTGATGCCGGCACCTAGTGAGGCAGCCAGACCTACATAAAATGCTTTTATAGGTTGCCCGGTTAAACCGGCCGTGGCGAATATTGGAGCAAGTGTAGACACAGATCCATCCATTAATCCTAACAGGCCGGGCTGAACTTTTTGTAAAACGAAATCAGCTGCTGTTTTTTTTTCTTTTGAAGTTTGCTTAGATGCCATCTTTAAATTTTAAAATGAACCTTAATAAGGAAAAATATGTTTTAAAAGAGATAAAATAATGTACAATTCTTCAAATAATACGGTGATAAGTCATTTTAGTTAATTAATGTTAAAAAAACTAATTAAAGCCAATTTTCATCTTTACTTCAGATTGTTACCTTAATATTGTTATTGTCAGGATAGCGACCTGAAAATACAATTTAACAGGAACACTGCCGTTAACTGTGAATATTATTATTAAACAACTATTAATACCCCTATATGATAAAGCAATTGTTTAAAATAACGGGCTGTATGCTTTTAATGTTGTCCGTTACCTCGTGTGTTCATTTAAAGGAGTATCAGAAAAGCCGCCTCAATGACGCAGAAATGGTGCTGGGAAACCGCAAAGTGGAAAAAAATGAATTGAATTTTCAATCGTACCGCGAAAGTGCATCAGGTGCCAACGCCGGAAAAACCGGTGGTGGTTGCGGATGTAATTAATTACCTCAATATCATTCATTAATTTTCATGAAAAAAATATTTTTATCTGTTATTGGGTTTGCGCTGATCTGCCGCCAGCACGCCTTTGCGCAAATCAAGCCAGACACCAGCAAGTCTGCATTTGTGTGGCATAAAGCACCCCAGGACCCCGCAACACAAGATACTGAAAGTTATGTATCCAGGCGCTTAAGAATAGATGAGATTGACTTTGTATCAAGCTATTACACACAAAATGGGGACCATTCTCCGGTTACAGGTGGGATTGGCACAGAAAAAGTAACAGATTTTTCTAACGGATTAAATCTTAATTTGGTTTGGTATAATCCTGCATTAAATAAAAACACATTAAATGTCGGATTTGGATTTGACCATCATAGCTCTGCATCTGCCGCATACGTTGCTTTAAATGGCGGTGCAAACCCAAGCGGGACAAGAATTTATCCTTCTTTAGACTGGACCGTTGAAAACTCAAAAAATGGCAGCAGTTTTGGGATAGGAGCATATTATTCCGGGGAGTATAATTATAAATCAAAGGGTGCTGATATTCATTGGTCTAAAAAAACGAATGATAAAAATGGCGAGTTTGGAGTTAAGCTGCAGGGCTATTTTGACCAGGTTACCCTCATATACCCATCGGAATTTGTACCGGCGCCAACCTTTACCGTAATTCCACCGGGGTCAACAGTTATTACAACGGCAAGCGGAAATACACAAATAGTGAATACCGCAGGGCAGGTGATATCTAATTCAAAAAGCACTCTTCCAACAAGCCCGAGAACTACGCTTACTGCATCATTTTCATATACACAGCAGTTAAGCTCAAGATTGCAGGTAATGTTGTTAGGAGATGTGGTTACACAAAGCGGTTATTTGAGCCTGCCGTTTCACCGGGTATATTTTTCAAATGGAAAAGATACGATAGAAAAACTGCCGTCTTCGCGTTTTAAATTGCCGGTTGGTTTGCGGCTCAATTATTTTGTAGGCGATAACATTATTATCCGGACTTATTACCGCTATTATACAGATAACTGGGGAAGTAAATCAAATACCGCCAGCCTGGAAGTTCCGGTTAAGATAACGCCGTTCTTTTCAATATCGCCATTTTACAGGTATTATAATCAAACGGCCGCTAAATATTTTGCGCCTTATGAGCAACATAGTCCCACGGATCAGTACTATACCAGTAATTATGAATACGCAAAGTTCGAGGCCGGGTATTATGGGATAGGTTTTAGGATGGCACCGCCAACAGGGGTATTTGGATGGCAGGGCCTCCATGAAATGGAAATAAGATACGGGCATTACACGCAAACAACCAACCTTGTTTCGGATGTTGTATCATTAAGTTTAGGTTTTAAATAAGGAAGTATCCGGCAAGGATTATCGTCAGGCCGGATGACATTTTTTTGGCATCTGTACATATTTGGATAAATATTTGTAAAAATTTTATCCGCAGGTAAAAACCATTTAAGAGTTCTCATTAGTTGTTTATGTACCATAATTATTTTTTAAACGTTATTTTTTTACTTCGCAATCTTTTAAATGTATAATTAATTGAATTTAAATCTCAGTAAACCATTTGTATGAAACTATTAGCTATCTCTTTAATGATGATTTTTTCGACCGGTGTTACCTGGTTGGGGAATTTTGATACCGCCAAAACAGAAGCAGCTCAACAACATAAATTAATATTGATCAATTTTTCGGGTTCTGACTGGTGCGGCCCTTGTATCCGTTTGCGAAAAGAAATATTGGAATCTGCAGCATTTGAAAATTATGCAGCTGATCATCTTGTACTGGTCCGTGCAGATTTTCCACGGCAAAAAAAAGACCAGTTAAGTAAAGAACAAACTAAACTGAACGAAGCCCTGGCCGATAAATATAACGCGGACGGCAAGTTTCCATATACGGTATTAGTTGATGACAAAGGGAAGGTGTTATATAAGTGGGATGGTTTCCCCAACGAAACACCGGATGAATTTATTTCACAGATCAACAGCGCCGACGCGTCACACTAAAAACAATAACCAGGAAGGCCTTTGGATATAACTCTGAAGGCCTTTTTAATTTTACCTATCTGTAATCATCATTCAGACAGACACGGTTGAAACTATAACCTTATATGTTTCTTCAAGAGCGGTAACCAAGGTTTCAAGTTTTAACGGTTTGGGGATGTAGTCATTCATGCCGGCTTTTAAACATTCTTCCCGGTCTTCTACCATAGCGTTAGCTGTCATTGCTATAACAACGGGTTGCTTTTTATAATGCTTTCTGATATAACGGGTAGTTTCCAGGCCGTCCATTTCTGGCATTTGTACATCCATTAATATAACGTCGTAATACTTACTATCCAGCATCTGGATAGCTTCTTTACCATTGGTTGCTAAAACAGCCTCATAACCTAGTTTTTCGAGCACTTTCAATATCATTTTCTGGTTGATGAGATTATCCTCGGCTACCATAATATTTAATGGGAAAGTGGTTGCAAAATCCTTATTCAGTAAACGGGCCGGCCTTTGCTCCGGCTCAGCCTGTTGCGTATGATATTGTAGCTCGGCTAATATAACTCTGCTTAATTGCAGTTGTTTAACTGGTTTTGTTAATACTGCTTTAAATAACCCCGGATATTTTTTCAGGGTTTCGTTTCCAATAGAGCTCAACAGGATGACCGGCAGGTCTTTGTTCAATTCTTTTATTGCCATGCTTAACTGTACACCATCCATTACCGGCATCTGCATATCTGTTATTACCAGGTCAAAACCCGTTTGGGTATTCAATAGTTGTAAAGCCTCCATTCCTGATGAGGCCATAACTGTTTTAAGGTTCCAATATTCCAATTGTAATTGTAAAATGCGGCGGTTAGTAGCATTGTCGTCTACAATCAGCACCCTTCGGCCTTGAATTTCGGCCATATTAAGCGTTTCGTTTAGTTGTTTACCCTGCTTGCTTGCTTTACACTTTACAGTAAAATTAAACGTGGTTCCAACACCGGGTTTACTGGTAACGGCTATTGTACCCCCCATCAGTTTTACAAGGCGTTCACAAATTGCCAGTCCCAATCCTGTACCGCCATATTTACGTGTAGTAGAAGAATCAACCTGCGAAAACGCTTCGAATAAATTAACCATCTTTTCCTCAACTATTCCTATACCAGTATCCCGTACTTCAAAGCCAACTTCAATTTCGTCATCACCATATTCACTGGCAAGCGTTACGCTTAAAAAGACATCTCCCTCATGCGTGAATTTCATGGCATTGCCAACCAAGTTGATCAATACCTGCCGCAGCCGCATGCCATCGCCTACTAATTGTGCCGGCAAGCGATTGTCTACCTGGTACATCAGATCAATCTCTAACTCAGCTGCCTTAGCAGCAAAAAGATCAAGCACTTCCTCTACACAATAACGCAGATCAAAGTCGTGCGGATCAAGTTCCATTTTACCGGAGTCTATTTTGGAGAAGTCTAAAATATCATTTATCACATTCAGTAAAGCTTCACCGCTGTGGAGTATGGTTTGTGAATATTCACGTTGCTCAGGACTAAGCTCCGTTTCATTCAACAGCGAGGCCATTCCTAACACCCCGTTCATCGGCGTCCTGATCTCGTGACTCATGGTTGCCAAAAAAACGCTTTTTGCCTGGTTCGCTTTTTCTGCCTCTTCGCGCGCCTTACGTTCGCCAATTGTCATTTGAGCCAACAGCTCTGTGCGTTCTTTTACTTGTGTTTCAAGTAATAATTGCCTTAGTTTAATGGATCTTACCCGGTATTTAAAAATACCATATACCGCGCCAATAATCAACAATACCGATAGTATTTCAAACCACCACGTTAGCCAAAACGGGGGGACAATCGTTATTTGCAGCGCATTTGTAACCGGCGACCACAAACCTGCGCTATTTTTATATTTTATTTTAAACACGTATTTGCCTGGCGACAGGTTTGTATAAGAAGCGGTATTTCTGTTGCCAACATTATTCCAGTCGGCATCAAATCCCTCCAGTTTAAATGCATATTGCTTCTTTTCGGCCAAGCCATAATCCAGGGCTGCATATTCAAGTGAAATTACCGATTGTTTATAATTTAAAGTAATAGCCCGGGTATCAGCAATATCTTTTTTTAGGGGTGAATTGTCACTATCGTTTTTTGCAATCTCAAGCGGTTTATTAAATACCTGAAAAGATGTTATCAGCAAAGGCGAAAACCCAATCGGTTTTAAAATCTGGCTGGGATAAAATGCATTAAATCCGTTTATACCACCAAAGTATAGTTTCCCGCTGCGCGTTTTTAAAGCAGAATGTGGTTTAAATTCGTCGCTTTGTACGCCATCTTCTGTAGTGTAATTTTTAAAAGTATTATCAGCCGGGTCATACATGGATAGCCCGCTGTTTGTACTGATCCAAAATTTACCATGATCATCCTCTTTTATAGCATAAATGATGTCACTTGCCAAACCACTCTTTTTGTTGAAAACTGTAAAATGTTTTGATACGGGATCAAACAAATCCAGGCCTGATAGGGTGCCCAGCCATAAATGACCTTTACTATCCTCATAAATATCAGTTACTCCATTATTGCTCAAACTATTTTTATTTTCGTTATGCACAAGGTGTGTAACGGTGTTTGTTTTTCTGTCTAAAAGGTCAAGGCCGGCTTCAGAGGTTCCTATCCACAAATTTCCTTTTTTATCTTCGCATAATGCATAAATATAATTACTGCTTAAACTGTGGGGATCATTAACATCGAACCTATAATGCTTTATTTTTTTAGTTGTTGGATCATAGCAATCTAAACCGCCGCCAAAAACGCTTATCCAGGTTTTCTTGTCCCTGGTATGTATCAAATTGTAAACATTGTTACCAGCTAAGCTTCCAGGATTAGCGGGATCCCTGTTTAGATAAGTAAATTTTTGCGTTTTCGGGTTCATTATGCTGATCCCGTTGCCCCAGGTACCTATCCATAAATTCCCTTCCTTATCCTGGTTAACTATCAGTACGTAATTACCGGAGATGCCGTTTTTCCCTGCGGATTGCTGTTTATAATAAGTAAAAACTCCATTTTGCGGATTGAACTTATTTAATCCCCCGCCATCGGTTCCAACCCAAACATTCTTTTCATGATCTTCAAAAAGCGAGAGCACAAAATTATTTGACAAACTGCTTGATAAAGAATTATGGCGGTAAGAAGTAAAGCTGTCTTTGGCCTTTTTAAACAAGTTAACCCCTCCGCTAAATGACCCTAACCACATATTATCTGATCTGTCTTTACATATCGAATAAATAGAATTCCCGTTAATACTATTTTCATCAACCTCATCGTGCAGACAATTATAAAAATTACCGGTTTTTTTGTTTAAAATAGAGAGGCCGCCATTTTCAGTGCCTATCCATAAATTTCCTTCCTTATCCTTTCGCAGGCTATAAATGGTATTGCTTGAAAGACTATTGGCATTTTCTTCTTTATGTTTAAACTGTTTAAAAGTTCTCTTTTCTTTATCAAACAAATACAAACCATCATCCTGCGTGCCAATCCATAGTTGGGTAGCACTTTCTTCACTAATACAGATCACATTAATACCGGATACGATATTGCTATGGGGGTCTTTAAATGGACAACTTGAAAAAGTGTTATTTTTTCGATCATAAAGGCTTAATCCGCCTCTTGAGGTTCCAACCCACAACTTATGCTGAGAGTCTTCAAACACAACACGGACGTTATTATCATTTATGCTATTTTTATCAAGCTGTGAATTAACATGATGCTCAAATATCTTTTTCTTTAGGTTGTAGCTATCCAAACCACCATTTTGAGTAGTAATCCATAAAGTGTTATCTGTACTGTAGGCAAGCTTGTTAATAATATTATTTGAAATGCTTTTTGGGTTGGAATTGTCATGCATATACCGGACAAAGCTGCCCGTATTTCTATCATACATGTTTAAGCCTCTTTGGGTAGCTACCCAGATATTGCCGTTTTGATCTTCTGCAATATCGCTAACCATGTTATTGCTTAAGGAATTGCTATTTTTGGAATCATAGCGATAAGTAATAAATTTATAGCCATCGTATCTGTTTAAACCATTGCGTGTACCTATCCACATAAATCCGCGGCTATCCTGTATAATGCAATTAACATTAATTTGCGATAATCCTTCCCTGGTCCCCAGGTGTTCAAAACTCAGGCTTCGGCTTTGTGAAAAACATATAAACGGAACTGCACAAAATAGCTGCATTATAGCCAGCCTCAATAATTTAACTATGCCGGGAAATTTACACATCAATGAATAATATTAGGTTAGCCTGACTCATTGGAGAGAGCAACAGGTTATAGTATTAATTAACATGTTTGTACGTAAAGCAATTCAATAAGTTAGTATTAATTAAATATAAAAACCGTCTTGCATAATATATAACTTACTCTTTGTTAGTAAAGAACATGCTTTAAAAACTTAACTTAGTATTTTGATGATGTATGAATTATTTTTCAGTTCGTTTTATTAAGATCCTTATTATGCCGGTACTTATTCTGGCAACAGCTGTTGCTTCCGCGGCCCCGTTCCAAAGCAAACTAACCGATAGCTTAAATTCCAAACAATTGCTTATTGTGGTTACTAATGACTGGAACAGTGTGGGAGGTACATTATATTGCTTTGAAAATTTTAATGGTAAATGGGTTAAGCAGTTTAATAACTCAATGGTAGTCGGGAAAAATGGGCTGGGCATTGGTGATGGGATAATACCGGTAAATTTGCCGGATGCTCCGCAAAAAAGAGAAGGGGATAAAAGATCGCCAGCCGGAATTTTTAAAATAGGAACTGCTTTTGGCTATGCAGATTATGCCAAAACGAAGTGGATTAAAAATGCTTATATAAAGGCAACGGATACGTTGATCTGTGTTGACGATAGCAAGTCGGCCTCTTACAATAAGCTGGTAAAAAATGAACCAGGCAAAAGAGATTGGAACAGCTTTGAGCATATGCATATAAAATATTATAGATGGGGATTGTTTGTTGATCATAATTCCAATAATCCAACTCCGGGAATGGGCTCCTGCATCTTTCTCCATATCTGGGAAAATAAAAATGAAGGTACCGATGGATGTACCGCGATGAAGGAAAAAAATATATTAAAAGTACTCCACTGGATAGATGCCGCAAAGCATCCATTATTGATCCAATTTCCAAAAAGCGAATACAATAAATTGGCATCGCAATTTAATTTGCCTTTGATTAAATTGAAACAATAGCACCCTTAACCACATTACCCCTTTTAATCTAATCGCATCCCGCAGAGGAAAGCCTGGCCGACCATGCTATCTATCTGATCCTTGAAATAAAACAATACCATAACTAATTCAATAGGCAGAAACGGTAGTTCGTATTGCTTTGACAAGTTGTTTCCTAATTTAATCAAATCTATAGGTTAATAAAACAAATGCATTATCGCATAGGTTAATAATTTACATAATAGAAAATACATTTAGCGCCTCGGGAAATTATGAAAAATATTATTTTTATTCATGGCATGTTCCAAAACCCCAAAAGCTGGGAAAACTGGATTACTTATTTTTCTGCGAAAGGATATAACTGTATTGCACCTGCATGGCCTTATCATGAAGGGGAGCCGGCTTATCTACGGCAAAGCCCCGACCCTGAACTGGGCGAATTGGAGCTTGAAACAATAATTGATGATTTTCAGGATATTGCCGCACGTGTAGAAGACCCTATATTAATAGGACATTCTGTTGGTGGTTTAATAGTGCAAATACTTATCAACAGGGGATTTGGCAAGGCGGGGGTTTGTATCGACTCTGTAGCGCCAAATGCTTTATTGTCCTTTGACTGGGGATTTTTTAAAAACAGCCTGCTCATTGTAAATCCTTTTAAAGACGACACGCCTTTTTACACTGATCTTGAAAGTTTTCATGAATCTTTCTGTAATACGATGACTATGGAAGAAACACAAAAGGCTTTTGATGCATACGCTACTCACGATAGCAGAAATGTGCTGAGAGACTGCATGGGCGAAGCCGGAAAAGTTGACTTTGACCTGCCCCATGCACCGTTGTTATTTATAGCGGGCGAAGAGGATAAAATTATACCGGCCGACCTCAACGAAAAAAATTCAGATGCCTATACAGATGAAGGAAGCTTAACTTATTTTGAGAAATTTCCGAACCGCGGACATTTTATTTGCGGTCAGCCGGGATGGGAAGAAGTAGCCGAATCCGTTGCTGATTGGTTACAAAGGGAGGAGGTAAGCGGTGGAGGTGTTACAATGGAGAACAATTAATATTAATCATGGTACAATGAGTCAATCAAACCATTGCGCCGGCTGCATGTTAAATATGCTTTACTAATAATTAATGAGAGATATCGCCCGCCGGTTTCCGCAAAATCCTTTGTTATCACCCGCTGACCTGCCAGCCAGCGGGGAAGGTTTACATATAGCCTGCCTTTTAAACCCAGGTGTGTTTAAATACGATAATAAAGTTTGGTTATTGGTAAGGGTTGCAGAAAGACCTGAGCAATCTGAGGTTCATGTTTCCTTCCCCATTTTAACGGCCACCGGCGAAACCCAGATTATGGAAATAGCACTTAATGACGCTGACCTTATAACCACTGATGCCCGCGTGGTAAGATATAAAGGCATTGACTATTTAACCACACTTTCACATTTACGTTTACTTTGCAGTGATGATGGCATTAAGTTTTATGAGCCCGAAGGCTATCACAAGTTATTTGGTGCGGGACCACTACAGACCTTTGGAATTGAAGATTGCCGGGTAAGTTTTATTGAAGATAAATATTACCTGACATTTACCGCTGTGTCTGATAGTGGAGTGGGGGTAGGGTTGCGCACTACTACCGATTGGAAAAATTTCGAATCGAATGGAATGATATTGCCTCCTCATAATAAAGACTGCGCCATTTTTGAAGAGAAAATAAACGGCATGTTTTATGCCTTGCACCGTCCTAGCAGTGTGGATATCGGCGGCAATTATATTTGGATCGCTCAATCGCCGGATGCCATTCACTGGGGAAACCATAAGTGCATTATTAAAACCCGGAGTAATAGCTGGGATAGTGCCCGGGTAGGCGCCGGCGCAGCTCCTATAAAAACCGAAAAAGGATGGCTCGAAATTTACCACGGCGCAAACCTGGAAAATCATTATTGCCTGGGCGCCTTTCTTTTAGATTTGAACGAACCTTCCAGGGTAATAGCACGTACGGACGCGCCTATAATGATACCTACAGAAACGTACGAATTAAGCGGCTTTTTCGGACATGTGATATTTACCAATGGGCATTTGCCGGGCGATGATGGAGATACCATTACTATTTACTATGGCGCGGCCGATGAGTTTGTTTGCGGTGCGCATTTTTCAATAAAGGAAATTTTTACTGCTTTGGGTGTATGAGGCCAACAGCCTGCTTATGATTCTTCAGGAAAAATGCCGCACGGTAAACACCAGTCGGGATTGATCAATTTCATCATTGAAATTTATGTCTCCGTTTTTAAATAGCTTTAATAGTTCTTCGCTTTTTGCCATTAAAATATACAGATCAAAAGTTAACTTTTTATATTCCGTAATTTCATTCAGGTTAAGATATCCTTTTTCTCCCTTTAGTAACAAATATTGATTGGCCGTAGTTTTCTCCTTGGCATCTAAGTCAGCAATCAGCCAATTATAATATTGATGATAGGTCACTCATATGCTACAGCCAAATAAAGCAAATGTTTACTTCCTGATGATTTTAGCCATTTTATTAGGTCAAAGTGGCAATGTAAACCAAAATGTGGAGCCTTTTCCGGCATAACTTTTATAAACCATTAGGGTTGCCGGTGAAAGATTAGCAATGATAAGCGAGTGACTAAAAATTAGTATCTGAAGTCTTGAGAGCTAAAAACTCCAAATTACAATTTTTAAGGACATAAGCGATTTTCGCCAATAATGACACTGCGATATTCAACTCAAATATCCAAAACTAAATTCAAAAATTGAGGTTCTATTGCATTGAAACACAGTTAAGTTTATGAAGAAATTATTTACGCTTACTTTACTCATTCAAACTGCTTGTGCATTTGCGCAAAACGTGCCCAGGGCTTCAGGCACGCCTCATGTAAATATACCGCATGCCTCGCATAAAAGTACGGTATCAAAGGACACCGTAATTGAATCTGACACCTCAAAAGAAAATAAAGAACCAAGGTATTTTTATTATTCCCTTAATGCTAACGTATTTGTAAATTCAAAGGGCGGAGCAGGTAAAAGATTTTCGCCATCCGTTGAGGTTGGCCGCACTTATGGCATTTTTGATATTGGGCTGGCTACCGGCAGATTAAATTCTCTTAGCAAAGGGGCTGATACAACCAGGTTTCTTGAATTCAGGCCAACCATTAATATTTTCTCAAAAGGAAGGTTTGCGGAAGCCCTTTGCCTGGGCGGAGGATATGTATTCAAAGGCAAACAAGGTTTAATGACCGAAATTTGTAACAGTATTAATTTTAATGTAAGTGAAACCGTTGCGGTTGCAGTTTTACAGGGCTATTATTATTTTGACGGAACTAATAGCAGCCGGGGCACACAATACATGGGTTTTAACTTCACCTATAATTTCCTGAAGAAACATAGTGTTAACAGGCAGCGCAAAAAGGCAGCATTGGTAAGCGATAACTAAGAGGAGGCCTTACTGTATGGCTTATCTTTTAAAAAATAACGGGTAAAACAATAACAGAGATAAGTTATTACCGGTGCGGCTAAAATATCAATTGAGTAATGAATGTGTTGAACCAATAATAAAACGGCTACCATAACAACGGCAAAAAAGGCTATTATTTTATCTGTTCGCTTTTCCAGGCATAACATTATTAAGGTAAGCGTGGCGGTATGGCCCGAAAAAAACAGGTCCTTTGTAATATTTGCTTCTCCGTAAAAAACGCCTGTAAGCGGATCTGTTAAAGGAATCAATCCCACCGGCGGCGCAAGCGGAACCAGGCTGATACAAGTTAGCCGTGCTACAATTACTAAAATCAATGTCCAGCAATAGTATATATAAATGGATGGACTATAGATGGCTCTTATTACAATAAACACGATCATTCCCCATATAACAGCAAAAATCAATACAGACACATTATGCGGCGGAATCTGGGTTAACAGCCAATCATTTAACCGTACCCCTTTCCTCTTTTCAATATGGTTAAAGAAAATCGGAAGTATATAAACGATGATCAGCATTAGTATTGAACTGACAATAATTTGTCCCCGCTTATACGGCGAACCCCACGTCTCTTTCCAATTTTCCTTTAGTAATGTTGTTGGCATATAATATAATAACACAGCATTATTCAGCGAGGCAAAAGTAATAATTGAAAGGCCATTAAGAAATCATAAAATGAATATAAACATAATAAAAAAGTAAAATAAACAAAATTATGATGCAATATTGTTGCATTTGATCGTATCTTTGCAACATGAGATCTCATAAACATAACTCAAAAATTGATAACGTAGGGATGACGGCTTCAGTATTATGTGCCGTTCATTGCGCCGTTGTGCCTTTTCTTATAACAAGTTTACCGCTTTTGGGTTTAGGGTTTTTAGCAAATCCCTGGTTTGAATGGAGCATGATACTTTTCGCGCTGTTTATTGGGTTTTATGCTATTGGATCGTCCTATTTCCGGGTACATCATAAATTGTTGCCGGTGTGTTTGCTCATTTTTGGATTTTCAATAATCATAGCAGGGCATATATTTGTCCAAAACTGGCGCGAAGCGATCATTGTGCCGGTAGGAGGTTTACTTATCGCGACTGCCCATTTCTTCAATTTCAGGTATACCGGGCACTTGCATAAGGGTGAGCAAGGGCTTAAATTGTAATGATCCTTAATTACTGTTAGTTTTCCTGATGTATTGTATTATTCTTACTAAATTTGCGTTTAATAATTTGTTTAGATGATACATACCCCTGCCAACAATTTTGAAGCACTGCTTGAACGGCATCATTTAAAAAAAACTGCGCCGCGGCTAAAGGTATTGTCCTTACTGGCTACAAAAAATGTAGCTACCTCTCAGCCTGACCTTGAGGATGTAATGGATGATATAGACCGCGTTACTCTTTACCGGATACTAAGCGCTTTTGAAGAAAAAGGAATTATTCATAAGGTTTTTGATTTAAATGGAACTGCAAATTATGCCATGTGTTCATCTAATTGCGGAGAAAACCATCACCATGATGAGCACCTGCATTTTAATTGCACCCAATGCAAAAATGTATATTGCCTTGATGATCTTAACTTACCCCCTATAAAACTTCCAAACGGCTTTAAACCCGAAGGCTTTACTTTGTATGCAACGGGACTATGCCCTAAGTGCAGCAAATCCGCAAGTAAAAAATAGATCAAACAATTTAATTTTTGCACTCTTATATATTTCAATGATTAAAAACGTAAGTAGTTTAAGAGTGTTTATCTATAATATATTAGTCTTATCTCTTTTATCAATTCCATTTAATGTAAGCAGCCATCCCCCTAAGGCCCTTTTTAAATTTAAAACTATTGTTATTGATGCCGGGCATGGAGGAAAAGACCCGGGTGCACATGGCAATTACTCGCTAGAAAAAAATGTTGCCTTGGCGATAGCAAAAAAAACAGAGCGGCTCATTAAAAATGAGATGCCCGAAATAAATGTGATAATGACCCGGAGCACCGATAAATTTGTTCAATTAAATAGGCGGGCGGAAATTGCTAATCAAAACCAGGCAAATCTTTTTATTTCCATCCATTGTAACTCATCGCCCGAAGGAACATCCCTTAGGGCCAATAAAGAAAAAGGCGTAATGCTGTTGGTTTACGGTTATCACCGGAAAGGAGAACAGATGGAGGCATTAAGAGAAAACTCATCGATCTACATCGAAAAAGATTATCAAAAAAACTATGAAGGTTATAATGAAAAAGACCCTACAGCCCTGATTATATTAAATACATTTATGCAAAAATACCGCAAGCAAAGCATATTATTCGGAGAGTTGGTTAACAGGCAATTTGTAGATATTGACGGACGTAAAAGCCGGGGTGTTAAGGAACAGGGTGTTTTGGTTTTGGCTCATAGCGGAATGCCGGCTGTGCTGGTGGAAACAGGTTATATAAATAATTCGGGCGAAGAAAGATATTTAAATTCTGAGAGCGGGCAGGATGCTATAGCAAGTGCAATAGTCAATGCGATAAAAATTTATCGGGAAAAGATAAATACCCGTTAAAAACATTTACTTAATATCATGAAAAAATTATTACTTCTGGCTGCTATTTTTGCGATATTTATAGGAAAGGCAGCGGCGCAGCAAACCTTTTCGGCAGCAGATTTTAAAAATCGTTTAGGCAAGACCGGTACCTTATGCGATACTGTTTATTCTTTACATATAGTAAGTGATACGCTTACCCTGCTAAACATGGGTGGTGTTTATCCAACCAAAAATATACCGTTGCTATAAAAGGAAATAAGGTTAACCTGAACTGGACAAATTTAAAAGGCAAGCCGCTTTGCATAACAGGCATTTTTGAAATGTATAAAGAAAGGCCCGAAATTGAAGTTACCGAGCCGGACCAGATCAATTCAAAAATTAAATGATAATGGCTTCATGCCTACCGGCTTAGCCTTTAAATAGTCATCTATCCCCAATCAAAATCAACTTCCCTGTTATTTAATTTCCATTTAGCCGGCAATGGATTTATTAACCAGTCTAACGGTTCACCAATAGTTTGCTCTTTGGCAGCTTTGGCAAAACTTTGTTTAATGAAAGCTTTTTGCTCAGCACCCAAAGCATCCGGCTGTGCCGAAATAAACAGTGGTGCGCTACTTTCAGCCAGCAATTGCATCCATTGCTTGTTCTTTTCCCAGGGCACCTGGTTGGTTAGTCCCACACAATCGCCATCCACCGCGTAAAAAGTTTTATGCTGTGGCATCCGCAAACCAAGCGTATTTACACCCATTTTAAGGGTACGCGCCCATTCTTTGCCGCTGGTATCGTCGCCGATACGGTTGAGCTCAAAAAGACCCGCAGAAAGATGGCTCATTGTATTACAGCCTATCAGGTACACATCATCTGCCGCATCGCGGATCGATTTATATAAATGATTAATGATCTCTGCGTTGGTTTTGGTTTTATCGTTAAAGCTCCAGCCGGGCACTGTTATCCTTTCATTCATATCAAACCCCCACCGGCCTGTAATATCATACGTGCTGAAATCGTGTTTTACCATTTCAAAGCCCCATTGTTTGTATAAAGCGATATTGCTTTTTATCCGCTCAATGTTTTCAGGCACGGTTGGATCAAGCACCGGGTTTTTTGGGTCGTCTCTGCCTTTTATCGGCGGGGCAAGCAAACTTAATTTATCATCATGTTTGGCACATAAGGGGCGCATCCACAAGCCGGGGCGCATGCCGAGTTTAACAATGTCCTGTGCCATCAGGTGCATATCTTTAAATTTTTCATTTGGCCGTGAAAAATCCTCCTGCCAGCAGCAGTCGTCCGGCAATAATGGTGAGTAAGCCGCCCATCCTGCATCGATAACCGAAAACGGGCGGTTATTGGTATCGGTAACCAATTCGGCCATTAATTCGGTTTGTTCTTTAATCAGCTTTGGTGATTTATTGCCGTATGCATAATACCAATCGTTAATACCATAAACCGGCTGTCTTGGCAAACGCGGCTTTTCGCACATCATGCCACAAAAGCGCTGTGCGGTTAAAAATGGTGTTTCTGTTGCTGTGCTCTTTGTAGTTATAATATCTGCAGCGTGAAGTTTTCTGGCGCCGAGTTCAACGCCTGTACCGCCCGTGTGCGTATCAAGCGTTAATTCCAGGCTTTCGGGGTTTATATTCCACCAGCAAATGGCATTGCAACCTGTTTTTACACCAAAGCAAGCTGTTTGCTGCGCGTCATATAATAATACATACCATGGGTTTTTATTAGTTGGTGAAAGAGCTTTCCAACCGGCGTCTCCATACGTGCGCTCCCAATGATCGCCCAAAACTTTTGCCGGGGTTGCTGTTTTATGCAGCCATTTTAAACGTATGCCGGTTAACGCTGTATGCGGAGATTGTACATAAACACCTTGTGCTCCCTGATTTGCCTTTATGCCGACTTCAATATCTTTAAACGTAAATAAAGAATTCCCGGAGCGTTTCAGCTGAACCCATTTATCATCTGCTTGCGCCCATACTTCGTCTGGCAAACTCATTAAGGAATTGTTGCCTTCAGCATAGGTAAGTCTGCTGAATAACAAGGCTGCCAAAGTAGTAGCGGAAACTTTTACAAAATGACGTCTGTGCATAGTTTTACGTTTGAATTTTAATATCAATGCCTGATTAATTGTATTGGGCAATCAACTAAAGTACAACTATCTAAACAAAATGCTGTCCTGTAAAATTCAGGCAAAGAGAATAGTGTGATTAAAGCTTTAGAGCTCTTTTTGTTTCGGGGATTAAATTAAACATGCGCCACTTTAGTATTGTACAACCAACCAAAGAATCCCATCAACTATTTCTGCTGCTAAAATTCCATATGCGCTCTGCCTTACGGCCAATGAGCCAGAAAGACAGCCCCAAAATAGAAAAGAATAAGGTTTTATTGGTATGGTCCCAAAAGTATTCGAAGTATTTGGTGTAGATAAAAATAAGAAGGAAGGTTATCCCGAATTCACGGGCTATCACATCTTTTGTTTTTAAACCAATAAACAAAAAGCAGGCTGCGATGACGCCTGAAATGATACCCCAGTAAAAAAAGCTGATCTGTTTAACATGCCACCAACTATCAATATTGCCCAGGTTGCCAAATATGCTCAACAGCCATAACGACATAAAAAGATATAAAAGACCCACTATGTAAGTAAGCTCCCAAAAGCGCTGAAACCATTTTTGCTTTTTAAGGATGTAACAGGCGGCAACCAGTATAAATCCGAATAAAACAAATCTTAGCGGGTAATTCATTCCTAAAAAATAGTCGCTCCACCGGGTTTGATACCCCGTTTCAGTTCCAAACCAACTACCAAGCGACACTAACGCGAAAAGCCAGATCAGTCTTGAATCCAATCGGGAACCTAAAAATCCGTATACAAAAACAGATAATAAAAACAACAGGGAAAAATGACCGGAACCGTTGTCAAATGTTTTGCCGAGATAGGCGATGCAACAGGCTGTAAATAGCACACCCGTAAAAATAATTGCCTCGTTGCTGAAAACTTTTTCGGGATATTTCATTTCCCAGCGCCTGCCGAAATAGAATGCTACTACAGCCATGATACCAGCCCCAATACTGATCATAATATCGGGGGTATAATACAGGCTTTTAAGCCAATTGATTATCCTGTCGTCAATAATAAGTGATCCAATAGCTATTGCACCGCAAAATAACGCTATCCAAAAGGAATATTTTGCCAACCGCATCCAGTCAAAACCTTTTACTTCGTATGAATTACGCAGATTTTGGGCAAGCCCGGCATCAATCAGGTGATCCTCCTCCCAGTGCTTAATTGCATTGTTTAAAAATTCGCTTTCCTGTTTATCAAGATTGAGTTTACTCATGGTTAACAGTCCACGGTCGATAGTTTATAAACCATGGTTAGTTTATAAATATAAGAAATGGCATTATAATAATGTTTGGAAGCCCAATTAATATTAATGCTATGAATTATCGACTTCACGAAGCAAAGCAGTCACATCAACCTTATCCTGTGCCAGCTGTGCTTTAAGTTCATCAAGGGATGCAAACTTAACATCGCCCCTAACAAAATTATAGAACTCCATCCGGATTTGTTGGTTGTAAATATCCTGGTCGAAGTCAAAAATATTTACCTCTATATTGCGGGTGAGCCCGTTAACTGTTGGGCGTGAGCCGATGTAGGCCATGCCTTTATAAACAGTCCCGGCTACAATTACTTTAACAGCAAATATCCCATCGGAAGGAATTAATTTATACCGTTCTTCAATAAAAATATTGGCTGTAGGATAGCCGATCTGTCGGCCAAGCTGGTCGCCGCGAATAACTTTTCCAGTTAAAAAAAAGGGATAACCTAAAAGTGTGTTGGCCGATTCAATTTCGCCATTAAGTAAAGCCGTTCTTATCCGCGTGGAACTTACTGCCACCTCATCAATATCCTGCTCTGGTATTTCAACCACCTCAAAACCATAAACCGGACCTAACTGCAACAAATCTTCCAAGCCGCCCTGCCTGTCTTTACCAAAACGATGGTCATAACCGATCACAATCTTTTTGGTGCCTATTTTATTTACGAGCACATCCCGGATATACCCTTCGGCTGTCTGGTTACTGAAATCTCTTGAAAACGGTGTAATGATAAGGTGATCAACCCCCAACTGTTCAAGTAATCCGGCTTTTTCATTAATGGTATTGATCAGTTTAATGCTTTCATCCTCGGGATGTAATATCATCCGGGGGTGCGGAAAAAAAGTAAGCAGCACGGTTTCTCCTCCTGTACTGTCAGCTATTTCCTTTATGCCTGAAATAATTTTACGATGCCCTATATGCACGCCATCAAAAGTGCCAATAGTAACCACCGCATTTTTTAGCGGAACGAATTCATCAATATTATGATAGATGTGCATACTCAAAGACAAAGATAGTTTTGATTTTGGAATTCGGCTTTGGGATTCGGCATTTGAAGAAATGATTACAGAATTGTTACTAAACGTAAAATGATCATTCAATAATTGTTGCTGTAGCTTTAAGCTCTCTTATAATATTCACAATTTCCATTACTTCAAAAGCCTCCTCAATTTTATATTCACCGCTGCGGGTGCGCCTTAAATTAGATAGATAGGCACCATTGTTTAAAGTTTTTCCAAAATCGTTCACTAAGGATCGGATATAAGTGCCTTTACTGCATACTACCCGAAAATTAACCTCAGGCAGGGTTATGCCGGTAATTTCAAATTCGCTGATGGTTACATTCCGTAAGCGAAGTTCAACCTCTTCGCCCCTGCGGGCTTTCTCATATAATCTTTCCCCATCAATTTTTATAGCAGAGTGTGCCGGCGGGTATTGCTGTATATCACCGATAAATTGCTTGCAGGCATCCCTTATATCCTGTTCCGTTATGTGACTTATATCAAATTTTTGGTCAGCATCAGTTTCCATATCGTAGGATGGCGTGGTTTCGCCTAAAACCATAGTACCGGTGTATTCTTTTTCCTGAGCCTGAAAAGTATCAATCTGCTTGGTCATTTTACCGGTACAGATTATAAGCAGCCCGGAGGCCAGCGGGTCGAGCGTGCCGGCATGGCCCACTTTTAATTTTAATGGCTTAAAAGCATTGCGGATCTTGCCCACTACATCAAAGCTGGTCCAGTTATAAGGCTTGTTTATAAGCAGCAGCTGGCCTTCGGCAAATTCTTCTATTCTTGTATACGAGTTGGTCACCGCTTTCTATGAATTACTTTATTTAACTGATTTTTAATATTAGCGAAATTTAAATGATTGATTAATCGAAAAATCAATTAAACCCGTGCTTCGGGCAAAAATATATCATCCTTAACTTCAGGAATGAGTTTGTTTTCCAAGGCTTTGTTAAAAAGCAACTTTATGGCTTTTTTTCCCTCAGCCCCCAAATCTACTGAATACTTATTTACATACAGCTCAATGTGCTTATACATTACCTCTTCGCTCATCTCCTGGGCATGTGAGCGGATATATTCCAACCCGGATTTTGGGTTCTCAAATGCAAACTCGACCGAGCGGCGGATAACCCGGTTTATTTTGTGCTGCACCTCCATTGGTAAATTTCGATTAGCCACAATGCCTCCAAGCGGGATGGCGCAACCGGTTTGTTTTTCCCAGTAATCGCCCAGATCAATGATCTTTTTTAACCCTTTATCCTGGTAGGTGAACCGATTTTCATGAATGATAAGGCCTATATCAACCCGCCCTTCAAGCACGGCATCCTCAATATCAGAAAAAACCAGCTCCACCTTGTTGGTGGCATTTGGAAAAGCAGTTCCCAGTAAAAAATTGGCAGTGGTGTATTTGCCGGGAATCCCGATAGTTAGTTGTGCGTTGTGCGTTGTAAGTTGTGTGCGGAGTTCTTCAGGATCTTCTTTACAAATCAACAAAGGGCCTACGCCAAAGCCCAGCGCACTGCCGGCATCTAATAACACATATTTATCAGCAACATAGGCAAAGGCGTGATAGCTGAGCTTGGTGATATCCGGTTCACCGCGCATGGCCTTTTGATTGAGCGTTTCAACATCATCATAAAACACATCAAAGGTTAACCCTTCAGTGTCAATTTTATGATGGATCATCGCATCAAAAATAAAGGTATCATTGGGGCAGGGCGAAAAACCCAGGGATAGTTTCATAGTTATAAATAAGATATATCATACGAACGAAGCGTTGCAATCGCGAACTTTGCAAGGCCGTCCTGCATTATGGTTGCTTCGTGCATCGCACTGACCGTTTTTAAAGTTAAGCGTATAGCTTTAAAAATTCAATGGCAAAGGTATTCAGATTTTTTATGGCAAGCCCTATGTTCCAGCTACCACGATCACGCTTTTCTACATAATTTGACACTGCCCTGATTTGCAGGCAGGGCACGTTCATTTCTTTACAAGCATAAAAAAAGGCGGCCCCCTCCATACTTTCCAATTGCGGCTTTAACCTTTCGGTTACTTTTTTTATAGAATTTTCATCCCCATGTACGGTGTTAACCGTTATAGCTCCGGCAGTTTTAAGGTTAAAAGTGTTAAACAGGTTATACAGGTCTGCGAGTTTAATTGTTGGATAATAGGTTCCTTCACCAAAGCCAAGTTGCTCAATAGATAAAAATCCGTCACCGTCTTCAGCGCCTAATTCTGCCAAAGCATCTGAGGATACCTCCAGTACATCGCCTATAGCTATATCCCTGGTAAAACTTCCCGCTATTCCCAAATTAACTACCAGGTCGTATTTATTCGCTGTTAAATGCCTTCCAAGGGCAAAGGCGGTTGCTACCATCCCGACACCGGATAGGAGAATTGAAGTGTTTGGGCCAAAATTTATGCTGTCGGATTTACGATTTATGATTTTGGAACCATCCTCATTTTCCAAATCGTAATGCGTAATTCGTAATTCTGAAATTAATGGTTTAATTTCTTCTTCCGTAGCTGCAACCACCAATATCCGCATCTTGCTTTTTTTTGACAGCTAAGATAAAACATAACGCCTATTTTTGTTTTGTATATTTGCACCATTATTTGTTATGATGATACATATTACGCGCAAAGAACATTTTAATGCGGCACACAGAATGTACCGCGAGGAATGGAGCGAAGAGAAAAATGCAGAAGTGTTTGGCAAGTGCGCCAATCCTAACTGGCATGGCCACAATTACAACTTGTTTGTAACAGTAAAAGGCGAAGTTACACATGCAACCGGGTACCTGATAGACCTGAAAGAATTAAAGGTAATTATTAATGACTATGTGATTGAAAAGCTCGACCATAAAAACATTAATAAGGATGTTGATTTTATGACAGGAAAAATGGCATCAACCGAGTTGCTTTGTATTGAAATTTTTAACCAGCTGAAAAAACCGATAGAAGCATACGAAGGTGTGTTTTTACATTCAGTGAAATTATACGAAACTGAAAATAATTCTGCTGAATACTTTGGCGATTAAATCTTAAAAATGATTAATGATAACCATATTCCCGACAGGGATGATGATATTGACGGCTATACAAAAATAGACCGTTATAATCCGGCCCTGATTGAAAATTTATCTGCACACTACAAAGATATTTTACATCAGATTGGTGAAAAACCCGAACGTGAAGGACTGTTAAAATCCCCCGAACGTGTTGCCAAGGCATTGCTGTATTTAACCCAGGGATATGACCTGGATGCAAAGGAAATCCTTAATTCGGCAATGTTTAAGGAAGATTACAGCCAAATGGTAATTGTAAAGGATATTGAAGTTTATTCGATGTGTGAGCATCATATGCTGCCATTTTTCGGCAAGGCGCATGTTGCCTATATCCCTAATGGCCATGTAGTGGGTTTAAGTAAAATACCGAGGGTGGTCGATGTTTTTGCACGCAGGCTACAGGTACAGGAACGCCTAACCAACGAGATACGCGATTGCATACAGGATACTTTAAATCCATGGGGTGTTGGCATTGTAATTGAATGCAGGCACCTTTGTATGAGTATGCGGGGCGTTCAAAAACAAAACTCTGTTACCACTACGTCCGCCTTTACCGGCGAGTTTTTAAAAGAGAAAACACGTACCGAATTTTTGAATTTAATATCGTCAAGGTTAAGTTGATATAGAAAATAAAAATGACTATCTTTATAATACCATATTCGACCTTGTTTTTTTAAATGAACCTTAAATATAAAAGCCTAATGCTTGAGGCAGGCATAGCGGAAATCTGTCCTCCAACAGAATCTATTCAGCGAGAAATTCAAGCATTTCGATTTATTTATGAAAGGATAGAAGATGACAGGAACTTCATACCTGTATATATCAAAAAGCCACAAAGATTTAATCATAAATCGGATGCAGAAAAATGTAGTGGTTTTGGAATCTCTTTATATAATTCTGAAGAACGGGCAATAAAAAAATATTCTAGTTTAATTAATGTTGTTCAAAATATCGGGAAAACAATTGGCACTCATCTAGCAGAAGGGAAAATACTAAAAGATTTTGGTGTAACAACCCCTATCGATGGGGAAGGGCACTTTGATTTACATGAGTCCGACACTTGTAATTTACACAATAAGTTTACCGTTGTCAGAAAGATAGCTTAATGGAAAATTTATCAAATATAGCTTTTGTTAGCACGCATTTTCCTTACCCTGATCTTAATAAAGTCAGCGACCTGATTTATTATGAAGGACCTATCCTTTCTCATTTCGTAGATAAGAAAGGCAAAAATTTATTGTATTTATGGGTTGATAACGATTCGAGTCGCAATCGGTGGTTAATTTTTGAAATTGATAAAAGCTCTTTAATTAATTACCTTCATAAAGGCATTAGTTTAAGAGATCTCGTTTTAAAAAATAGAAGCGATTTTCTTCTTTTAGCTGATATTAATGAAAGCCTGGGAATCGAGTTTAGTAATTTAATAAAAAAAGAAAATCTTCCGGAGATTTATTTACCAAAAGAAGGCTCCTACTTTGAATTTTCTATACCTCAAATTTATGCAAATAGTTTGGAAGATGAATATTTACATTCATTATTAAGTGATAGTATAAATTTGAAAATTGAAAATAAAACACAGAAATATTTGTCTGCTGTTAAAGTCGATAACTTATTAACCGTCTTAAGAAATGTAAAACTTTCCTTTACAAGCTTTATTTCCATAAATTTCAGAAAGGACTTTACTTCAGAAGACTTTTTAAGTTTGAATTTTGAAACCTTAATCTCTACTGTTGTCAAAGACTCCGAATTATTAATTCCTAATTTAGAATATGGGAGTTTTTGTGCAAGCTTTACTACTGATTATTTAATGTCCAAAGAGATTTCCCCTAAAATTCAACAGTGGAGAAAAGACACATTTTTACGGTTTAAATCAGAAGTTATCGAAGCAGACTTGGACATAAATGCATTACAACCTTTATTAAATAAGTATGATGATTTCGATAGAAAAGCCATTTATTCACCAATTTTAGAAATTTCAAAAGATTCAAATGATTATAAAATATCAATTACAGATAAAACATTTAAAAAAATAAAAAGAACATTAAAACCTATTTCCAAACCAATCCAAGATAAATTAATTCCTAAAATAAAATCAATAGATATAGAAAAAAAGGAATCTCTTTTTCAAATAATAGGTATTGGCGAAAAAGTAAACGAACAACCTAAAATTAGCAAAAAAAATATTTTAGAAAGCAAGGAGTTAGATTATGCTGAATTAACACAGTCAACCAACACTATTTTTTACCATGAAAACGAATTATACTTAAAGGAACAATTCGATTTTAAAATTGTTTATGATAGAGGAAATTATGTTATTGATTATACCCCATTTGAAATTCATTTAGAAAATGTCAGTTTCGAATCGGTTAAGAATGAGTTATATAAGTCTATAATAGATTTATATAAACGTCTAACAAAAGTTAACGAAAAAGAATTGTCTTTAAAGGAAATCAAACTAAAGAATGAGCTTTTAGATATTGTCTCCATTCCTAATATTAAATATTAACTAATCTCTAAATTGAAAGCATACATTTTTCCGGGCCAGGGCGCCCAGTTTGTCGGCATGGGAAAGGACTTATATGAGCAGTCTGAGCAGGGCCGTGCGCTATTTGAACAGGCCAATCAAATACTCGGCTTCAGGATAACAGATATTATGTTTGAGGGAACTGTTGAAGACCTGAAACAAACAAAAGTTACCCAACCGGCTATATTTTTACATTCAGTTATTTTAGCGGCCGTTTTGGGTGATGATTTTAAACCGGATATGGTTGCAGGTCATTCCCTGGGTGAGTTTTCAGCGCTGGTTTCAGCTAAGGCATTATCCTTTGAGGATGGATTGCGTTTAGTAGCTTCACGTGCAAATGCCATGCAAAAAGCCTGCGAAATACAACCATCAACCATGGCAGCAATTATTGGGCTGGATGATTTTACAGTTGAAGACATTTGTCACCGCATCAGCGATGTTGTTGTGGCTGCTAATTATAATTGTCCGGGCCAGTTGGTTATTTCGGGCACCATTGCCGGAGTTGATAAGGCGTGTGAAGAATTAACTGCCGCCGGTGCTAAAAGAGCTTTAAAACTTAATGTGGGCGGCGCATTCCATTCACCTTTGATGGAGGCGGCACGTGTAGAGCTGGAACATGCTATAGCGCATACGGAGATTAAAACCCCCGTTTGCCCCATTTATCAAAACATTGATGCAAAACCGTATACCGATCCGGCATTGATAAAACATAATTTAATTGCCCAGCTTACCGGCCCGGTACGCTGGACTCAAACCGTAAAACATATGCTGGAGGACGGGGCGACTTCATTTACCGAAGTAGGGCCCGGTAATGTGCTGCAAGGACTTGTTAAAAAGGTTGACCGGCAAATACCAACAGAAAGCGCGGTTATTCAATAATAAAAAAGCCATCTTGTTTTAATCATGATGGCTTTTTTTACTTAAATTGCGGTCTACTTATTAAAAACTTGACGACATCCGGAAAAATACGCGTATTGCTGGCGCTACTGTGTGCAACACTGTTTTTTACGGCTATTATTGTACAGAAATCTTATACCCCTGTAAATATTCTTCAACATACGGGAAAAACCCTTCAGCATAATTTAAATAAAAGGGAGCAGTATGTTAATGATCTGCTTGCCAGCAATAGCCATTTTAATGAACTAAAAGCCCTTCAGAAGAACCCGGAAAGGGCTTTAAATCTCATCCATGATTTCACTGCTCAAAAGGGCATTTGGTTTATCACATTAGTTAATAACCATTTAAGCTTTTGGAGTGGGGTAAACGTGATACCGGATCACCCGGAGGCGTTAAAAGATGGCTATTCTTTTTTGAGATTAGCCAATGGTTATTATGATGTTATAAAAAAGAAGGAAGGCGATTTTTCGGCGATTTTTTTTATTCCGGTAAAACTCGAATACACCTTTCAAAATCAATACCTGCAAAATACTTTTTCCGGTGATCTGTTAAGAGAGGACAACATTGAAATTGCCGACTTTACAGATAAGAATGTTTATGCAATACACAGTTTAAATAATTCTTACTTGTTTTCTGTTAAAGCCAAGCCAGGTGAAATTAATCATACATTTTTTTATTATGAAGCTACAATATGGCTACTTACATTAATTTGCTTTTGCATATTAATAAATAATGTATGCAATTATATTGCTTCAAGGGGCCTTTTAATTATTTCATTAGTTTTATTAGCTGCATTTATAGTTTTTGTGCGATACCTCAATCTGCACTATAGCTGGCCTGATTTATCTTACAGGCTTCCGGTTTTTGATCCAACTTTTTTTGCATCAAGTTATGTCTTCCCATCTTTAGGCGACCTGTGTATTAATGTTTTATTTATATCCTGGTTTGTTGTTTTTTTCCATTCGAAACGTAATCAACTGGTAAAAAAAACACCTGGAAAACTGCCATCCTACCTTATATTAATTTTCGGAATAATCGTTCTCATCATTGTTTCAACCGCTTTATTAAATATATTTTATGGACTGATTATAAATTCAAAAATCAGCTTTGACGTAAGCAATGTGCTTAATTTATCGCCCTTTAGTATGCTTGGCGTTCTGATGTTATGCTTTAGTTTTCTGATATTTTACTTGTTAAGTGAAGTGTTTTTAACTATTTGCACTAAACTCAATATTCCGGATCGTCATAAGGTTGGGTTATTCGTTTTGGAAATTATCCTGGCTACCGTTGTTACCGCTTACTACCGTGGCTTTACGTTGTTTTACTTATTATGGGCGTTACTTGTTCTTGTAAGGGGCTACTCCTATAAATATCATAATGCTAAACTAACTTCAGGCGCCTTTGCTGTTATCATCTTAATTTGCGCCCTCATATCGTCCATTAAACTAAACTATTTCGAATCGATTAAAGAACAGGAAGTTCGCAAAGCATACATACAAAAGCTGGAAGTGCCGGATGACGTAAATTCGGACGAAATTTTCAAAAAAATAGAAAGGCAAATAATTGCTGATACCTCGATCATTCATTATTTTAAAGATAGTCTTCGCAATACAACCTATGTAAAAACCCGTTTGCAAAAGCTTTATTTTAATGGTTATCTGTCAAAATATGAGCTCACGGTACATGAATTTGATAACCAGGACCGCCCACTTTCTGCCGATAAGAACTATGACCTGAATATTTTTAAGGACATGGTGCTTTATAGTTCTTTTAAGGTTTCAGACTATTTTTACAAGGAGAACGGATCTTTTGGGGTTCAAAATTATTTTGCCATTCTTCCGGTAGTTCAGCGGGGCAAAAATTTAGGAACTGTAGTAATCAGACTGCAATCAAAGCCTTTACAATCATTTGTCTCATTACCCGGATTACTTATTGACGGACAGGCAGATCTTGAAGACGAGTTTAAAGGTTATTCTTATGCATTTTATATTGATAATAAATTACAAAGCCAGAGTGGCAGCTATGTATATAACTTAATAAACACTGACCTGCAAGGCCAATTAAAAAAATACGTATTTGAAACAACTAAAAGCAACAACAGCGAATGGTATTTACACTTTGAAACCTACAGCCATTTAATTTATAAACCAAGTGCCCGTAATTTAATTGTTGTAAGCAAGGAAAACAATGTGCTGTTTTTTGGGGTAACATCTGTCACTTTCTTTTTTGTTATATTTCTGATATTCGGCATTTTAGTGGCCCTGATCCATTGGTTATGGACGCGGCTTAAAATATTAACCATTAGCAATGACCGGATAGGCTGGAACTTTAAATTGAATTTTGATTTGCTATTATACAAAACGCGGATTCAATTTTCGATGATATTTGCCGTTGTTACAACTTTAATTTTAGTTGGTTTTATCACATTTTTCTCAATAAGCGCTCAATATCATACCCAGCAGGATAAAACCATCAGGGATAAGATCACAAGAATAGCGTCTGCATTTGAGACGGGTCCATACAGTAACTATTTAACTAATATTAATGAGGCAAGCCAGGTAGATTTTAATGACTTTGCCAATACCTATACAACGGATCTTACGCTGTTCGATCGCAACGGAATAACTTTAATTACTACACAACCCAAAATTTACGAATTTGGTTTGCAAGCACGGCGGATGAATGCCAGGGCTTATATAGAATTACATAATTTGCAAAAATCCGAATTTGTAAATGATGAAGTTATAGGTACATTGAATTACAAAGCTGCATATATGCCGGTTCGCAATTCAAAAAACGAAACAATAGCCTATCTGCAGCTACCTTATTTTTCTAATGAAACAGATTATAAAGAACGCATAGGGTCATTGCTTAACATCATGATCAATGTTTATGCCCTTGTATTTATAGCTATCGGGTTGCTGGCTGTTGTAATTGCAAGGCAAATAACAGCTCCTTTAAATTTTATAGAATACAGCTTAAGCAAGACTATTTACGGACAAAAAAATGAACCGATAAAATGGGAACGCAATGATGAAATTGGCGCATTGGTAAAAGAATATAATAAAATGATTGCCGCACTTGAAAATAGCGCTCAAAGACTGGCACAGTCTGAAAGGGAAAGTGCCTGGAGGGAAATGGCAAAACAGGTGGCGCACGAAATTAAAAATCCGTTAACCCCGTTAAAGCTTGGCCTGCAATTGCTCGACAAATCATGGAGGGATAAAGATCCTAAGTTTGATCAAAAATTTGAACGATTCAGCAAATCATTTGTAGAGCAAATTGAAAGTCTTTCATCCATTGCCTCTGAATTTTCGGCATTTGCAAAAATGCCCGATACGCGCATGGAGCGACTTGATATTTTTGAAATATTGAGCCAGGCGGTTACCATTTTCAAGCAAATGGACAACATTCAAATTTTATATACTGCACCCGATTCGCCATTTTATATAAATGCCGACCGCGACCAATTGTTACGCTGTTTTAATAATTTGTTAAAAAATGCAATTGAGGCTACTCCAGCCGAAAGAATGGGCATAATAGAAATAAACTACCTTATAACAAGTAAAAATATTTTATTGACCTTAAAAGATAACGGTAATGGCATTCCTGAAGAGTTACGTGAAAAAATATTTGAGCCGAATTTCACCACCAAAAGCTCCGGTACCGGGCTTGGGCTTGCCTTTGTAAAAAACTCTATAGAAAACGCCGGCGGAAAGGTATGGTTTGAAACGATAGTTGGCGAAGGCACTACTTTTTACTTTAGCCTTCCGGCTGTTTAAGCCCTCAGAATAGCTGACAAGTTAACCAAATTATATTGAGTTGATTAGTTAAATAATAACCGATAGCTCAGTCACATTCTAATCAACTCAATACAACTAAAGTGACCTATTTAAGGATAAAGCTTGTTTTTCCCATTGTAAACCCATCGGCATAAAGCAATACTGTATAAGTTCCTTTTTCAAAGGGTACCGGATTTGCCCAGTCAATGGTATAACCGCTGCCATCATTTTTAAAATCAATGGAAGTTTTATAGGTAAATTGTAAGTCCTGCCCATCTGCATTAAAAGTGCCTGAATCAGTTGAAGTGATCAGATTACCGGTTGGATCAATAATTCTTACAAAAATATCATGCATCCCTTTTTCAGCAATATCATTGCTTGCTACGGTAAAGCTTATCTTTATCTTTTTGGCGGGTGAGGCTCGTTTAACTTCTACTTCTTTACCACTGCCTTTAATTTTATAAGCGACGACTTCGGACGTTGCCAGTTTAATAGCCGAGCCTACCTTAACCTTTGTACCGAGGTCTTCGTTTTGCTTTTGAAGGGTAGTTGCCTTTTGACTTACAGTAGCCAGGTTAGTTTTTAAGGTATCACGTTCGGTAGTTAATGAAACATTCTGTTTTTTTAATTCATCAATATCGGCTGTATACTTAGTAACAAAATACCTTAACTGTTTAACATCTTCCTGCGCTTTTGAAAGTTCGGCAAAAGTTAATTTGCCCTTTGCCAATTCCCTGCGCAATACCCTGATCTTTGATTTTAAGGAATCGTTTTTTGCCTGTAACGCTGCCGACATTTTTGTTTTGCCAAGGTTTACCTGTTCAATCTGGGCCTCAAGGCTGTCCAGTTCCGTTTGCAACTTTGTTTTTTCATCGTTCTGGTAAACAATCTTTGTATCGGACTTATTCTTTTGAAGGTACAGATATACATCTGTAGCAAGCAACGCCAATACAACAACTATAAGAAAGTAAATTACATTCGAATTTTTTTTGGGTGTTTGACCTGTTTGGTTTTCCATAGCAATTAATTTTAAGTTTTAGTAATCAGCTAAATGAAGGCCGATTATAGTTAATAAATGTAATACCTTATTTGTTTATTATTATCAATATTAATTATATGTATTTTTTATCGGCATAACATTTAATTAATCAAAAAGTGAAAAATGCAGCTTATATTTCTTCCCCTAACGACATAAAAATCTGATCAGGGGTGGTTAAAAATAAGACAATATGATTAAAACACAAAATAAGGATAATTATTATGCTTCATACTAAAACAGCTACGTTATCAGTTTTATATCTTTGCGACGTTTAATTTTTTTTTAATGAATAGTTACCGGCGTCTTATTTTCTTATTTTTCATTATATTTTTCTTTATAAAAGTCCAGGCGCAACCCAATAATACAGCAGTTCCTGATACAATGCAACCTAAGCGGGAGTTCCGCGGAGTATGGGTGGCCACGGTTGAAAATATTGACTGGCCAAGCACTCCGCATTTAACCACCGATGAGCAAAAAAAGGAGTTAACCGGCTTGCTGGATGCACACCAAAAAATGGGTATTAATGCAATAATGTTACAGATAAGGCCTGCTGCAGACGCCTTTTATGCTAAAAGCCGCGAGCCGTGGTCAAAATGGCTTACCGGAAAACAAGGAAAAGCACCGGATCCATTATATGACCCGCTCGAATTTGCAATTACAGAAGCCCATAAACGCGGAATGGAATTGCATGCCTGGTTTAACCCGTACCGTGCCACCAACGATGGTAAATTTTCTGCATTAAGCCCTGCCCATATCACTAATATAAAACCCGAATGGTTTTTTGTTTATGGCGGCATAAAACTGTTTGACCCGGGTATACCTGAAGTACGCGATTACATTGTAAAGGTTTTTTTAGATGTGGTTGATAATTATGATATAGATGGCGTACACATGGATGATTATTTTTATCCGTACAAGATTGAGGGCCAGCATATAAATGATGCCGAAACATTTAAAACGTATGGAGACGGGTTTGATAATATAAGCGACTGGCGCCGGAATAATGTTGATCTGCTGGTAAAAATGCTGAGCGACAGCATTCATAAACACAAACCACGTGTTAAGTTTGGCATTAGCCCGTTTGGGGTATGGGCTAATAAAACTCAAAATGATGAAGGTTCTGATACACACGGTTTACCATCATATTACGAATTGTATGCCGACTCAAGGAAATGGATAAAAGAAGGCTGGGTGGATTATATAAATCCACAGATTTATTTCCCTATCGGCGACCGCCAGGTTCCCTTTGATAAATTGCTCGATTGGTGGAGCGATAACACTTACAACAGGCACCTGTATATAGGCATGGCAGCATACCGGATCAATGAGCGTCGTTTAACAAAATTCAAGAATCCATCTTCAATGCCGGATGAAATAAAATACCTGCGTGATAATCGGCGTGTTGAGGGCAGTGTTTATTTTAGCTCAAAATCATTGATGAATAACCCGCTTGGATTTACCGATTCATTAAGGAACAATTATTACAGGTATCCGTCTTTACCTCCACAAATGCTTTGGTTAGATTCGATCCCGCCAAATGCTCCGCGTAACGTAACGGCTATTCAGGGAATGCATGGCGTTGATTTAAAATGGGAAACCCCGCTTTTAGCAAAGGATAACGAACCCGTTTACGGATATGTTATTTATCGTTTTGACGGGAACGAAAAAGTAAATTTGAACGATCCAAAATACATCCTGCACATTCAATACAATAGCTCTTCGCTGTTTACAGATGAAACGGTAAAAAAAGGAAAAACCTATTTGTATGTTGTTACCGCATTAGACAGGTTGAAGAACGAAAGTGAACCATCGCCAACTATTGCTGCTATACTGAAAAATTAGCGTTATAGACCCTACCGAGTAATATAAAGCAGGATGTCATGGTGAGCCCGTCGAACCATGTATGGTGGCTCTGCAGGATGATTAGCATGCAGGCAAAGGCCGCTGCGCTTACCCTTTTTGTCTCCCTTTCAGAACTTCTTGAAATTGTATAACTCAGCGGGACTAAGTCGCTTGCTGACTAACTGTTCATTACCGCGCCGCAGTTAATATCAATTGCCTGCCCGGTTATTGAACCCTGGCTTAAAAGGTAAGCTACCAGTCCGGCTATCTCATCAGGCTGGCTCATACGTTTTAAAGGGACGCTTTGCATGGCGATATCATAAAATGCTTCTTTTGTTATGCCTATACCATCCGCTATTCCCTGCAAACCTTCCTGCGACATCTCCGTATCTACCCATCCGGGGCAAATAGCGTTTACCAATATATTTTGCGGCGCATATTGTACCGCCCATGAACGCATCAAGCCAAGCAACCCTGCTTTTGAAGCGCAATAGGCCGAATAATTAGCAACCCCCAAACGTGCCAGAACTGATGAGGTGATTACAATATGCTTTTCACCCGCCGCTTTACTTAACAGCGGCAAAAAAGTATTTACAAAGTTATAGGTCCCGGTTAAATTGGTGCCGATAATGTCATCCCAGCGGTCATTCCCGCCCCAATAGTTTTCCCCTCCGATGCCCGAATTGGCTATCAGGCCGTCAATTACCATCTCACTTATCTGATCTGCAGCTATTGCCAGGCTTTCTTTATCGCGGATATCAGCAGGCAAAACCTGGTGGTTGCCTGTTTCCAATAAATTTAAGGTCTCTTTTAGTGCAGGTTCTTTACGCCCTAATAAAATACAGTTGTGACCGTTGTTACTTAGTTTTTGAGCGATAGCCCGGCCAATTCCGCTGCCGGCACCGCTGATGAGATAAGTTTTAACCATACTAATTATAAAGTGATCAATGCTTTGCTTTCCAGCCGGTGAAGATAAATATCAATTTCCATATCACCCATGCCATATATTTTTTCGGTTTTCCAAAAAGCCTTATAGATCTCCGGGCGTGTTTTATTTCCGGCGTGATAAATATCCAGCAGTTTTTCCTCAATGTAATTTAAGCCGTTTTGATTTACCGGTAAGCGCACAAGCTGCGCTTTTAACGCAGGTTTTAAACAACGTAAAATACCCCAGAAATCGGTTCTCTCTAAATAACTTTTTAGCTTTTCGGCATCATGACTGACGTATATCTTCCAGGCTTCTTCTGCCAAAATCAAATCAAAACCACTTAATTGAATGCGAATGTTATCGTAAAGGTATTCCAGCTCTTCTCCGGTTAGTTCTCCCATTCCCATAAAGTTATTTTTACCGGGGTAATCATCCGGGCAAATCAGGTAAACGGCCGGCGCAGAAAGATTAGTCTTTTGTTTCAGCCAGGTCATTACACCCAGCATGTTCACCTGGCAATGCAGGTCGAACTCAAACCATAGGTTAATTTCATCATAATGTTCATCCAGCATTGTCAGCGGGTCAAGTACTTTTTGCTGATATTTTTCTGGCGTTTCGTCAAAACCTCCGCAAATCCAATCCAGCCGGTTTTTCCAGAAACTACCCGCTGTGATATTTTCTTCCAGCGGCCCCTCCGATAATACTTCACGCCAAATCATCACATCACCGTCAAGGCCTGTGTCTTCAAAACTATTTGCTGTTGAATCGCCGTTAAGGATATGGAGGATGTTCATTTGGCGGAAATTAAGATATTTGAGTTAAAATATTCGTTTGTTTGAAATAATTAACGGCTGGAAACATGCTCCCGTATCAATTAACATTAATGATACAAAAGCAGATATCATTTCAATGTCAAGCCAGCTGTAGTTGCATACCTACAGCTGGCTAATCTCCCAATAAAGCCCTTAAACTATCCAAGGTATCCGCTTCTTCCTTCGGCTTATCATGCCGCCAGCGTAATATGCGCGGAAAACGCAAGGCAATGCCAGATTTGTGGCGGGTTGATCTGTTGATCCCTTCAAAGCCTATCTCAAAAACCAGCTCGGGTTTTACTGTGCGTACCGGCCCAAATTTTTCGAGCGTATTGCGTTTTATAAAATAATCAACCTTGTTGATCTCGGCGTCTGTTAAGCCGGAGTATGCTTTGGCAAAAGGCACCAGCTTATCGCCATCCCACACTGCAAAGGTATAATCGGTATATAAATCGGCCCGGCGGCCATGGCCTTTTTGGGCATATATCATCACCGCATCCACCGAGAGCGGATCGATCTTCCACTTCCACCAGTCGCCGCGCTTGCGGCCTACCTGGTAGGCCGCGCTTTTGCGCTTAAGCATAATACCTTCGGCAATCATTGCCCTTGATTGTTCCCTTATGGTACCCAACTCCTCCCAGGTAGCAAAGGGAATCAATGCTGAGATATGAAACACGTCCGGGAAAGGTGTAGCCGAGTGTAATTGCTCCAGTATCTGCCTGCGTTCCGTTTGTGTTTTGTAGCGGATGTCTTCTCCATTATATTCCAGGCAATCATAGGCAATAACAGCCACCGGGCTTTCTTCCAGTATTTTTTTATTAAGGTTTTTTCTGCCGATGCGCGTTTGCAGTACATTGAAAGGCATGGGCAAGCCATTGGTAAAGCTCAATAATTCCCCATCTATCACTGTGCCATCGGGCAGGGCGTTTAAAAAAGGATGCAGCTCCGGAAATTTATCAGTCGACAAATCCTCCCCGCGGCTCCATACAAATATTTTACCGCTCCGCTTTATCATTTGGGCGCGAATACCATCCCACTTCCATTCTGCCTGCCACTGTGCTTCATCGCCCAAAGACATTTTCAGCTCGTCGGCAGATTTTTGTTTTTCGGAGGTTTCCTGGATGGGATAAGCAAGGAAAAAAGGATACGGCCGCGAAATATCATCCGCAGCGCCCTCTTCCTGTATGAGCTGCTGATAGGTATACGTTTCGGGTTGCCAGCCTCCCATAATTCGGTGGGTTAGGGTAGGTGCATCTATCTTCGAAATTTCTGCGAGTGCCTTTATTACGAGGTTTTGTGATACCCCAACCCTGAAGCTGCCTGTAAGCAGTTTGTTAAATACAAAACGTTCACTGCTATCCAGCATCGCCCATGATTCCAGCAGCCAAAGTTTTTTTTCCTCTTCTGTTTTATTGCCCAATGCATTTATCTCTGCAATCCATTCAGTGAGCATTTTACTGCTGCTGCCGGTATTTTGCGGCATTAACAGCGACATGGTTTCGGCAAGGTCACCCACTACATGGTAGCTTTCTTCAAATAACCATGGCGGAATGTTGGAGGCCTCAATGGCCCAATTCCTTACCAGGGTTGAGTTGATCTGTCTTTTTGGTTTACGCCCGGCAAACAAAGCCAGCATGTGCATTTTATCGCTATCCGGCACACTATTAAAATAATCTTTTAAAACTTTAACTTTTTCGTTGGTTTTGTTGGTTTCATCCAGCAAAAGAAATAAACGGGCAAAGGATTTCATAGCGGCTCCTCCCCGGCATCCGCGCCCTCTGAATCTTCCCCGGAAGGGGAGACTTTAACTTCGCTTCTTTTCGAAACCTTCCCTTCAGGGGTGGGTTGAACAGACCTCTCTTCTTCCGCTGCGTCTGAAGGCGCTGCGCCTTCATCGTCTCCATATAGGGTGTGCACTTCGTGCGCATCAAACCCAATTTCGTTTAAATACCTTGCAAAAGTTGCCGTATAACCATGGGTAAGGTATACGCTTTCGCACCCGGTGGCATCAATGGCGCTGATGAGGCCATCCCAGTCGGCATGGTCTGATAGCACAAAACCGCGGTCGGCAGCGCGGCGGCGTTTGGCGCCGCGGATGGCCATCCAGCCGGAGCAGTAACCAAAACTATAAGGCTGAAACTTCCGCATCCAGGGAGTCCCTACCGATGACGGCGGTGCAAGGATAATCCCCTTACGAACCTCCTCCTTTAAAGTATCGGCGGTGATGCGTTCGGTGGGGTTTAATAATAGGCCATTGCGGCGCAGCGCTTCGTTGGTATTTTCAATTACCCCGTGCGTGTACACTTTGCCGATATTAAGGTCGAGGTTTTGTAGTATGCGTTGTGCCTTTCCTAACGAATATCCAACTAAAACGGTTGCGAGGCCATGCTGCTGGTTGCTGAACCACCAACTATCAATATCATTAAAAATTCCTGCCTGCGGTTTCCATTGGTATACCGGCATGCCAAACGTACACTCAGATATAAAATGATGGCAGCGCACCGGCTCGAAAGGGGTTGATATACCATCGTCCTCTACCTTGTAATCTCCGGAAACCACCCATACTTCGCCCTGGTATTCCATCCTGACCTGTGCCGAACCAATAACATGCCCTGCCGGGTGCAAGGATACCTGCACGCCGTTCTTCATTATCTTTTCGCCATAAGCAACGGTTTGTAATTGAATATCTCCCAGACGATACAGCAAAACCTCTTTCGAAAAATGATGGGCCAGGTAGTGCTTGTTGCCAAAATAAGCATGGTCCGCATGGGCGTGGGTAATAACGGCGTCATCCACCGGTTTCCAGGGATCAATGTAGAATTTTCCCGCCGGACAGTAAATTCCTTTATCTGTAAATTCCAGCAGTGGTTTTTTTGCCATGCTAAATAAACGATGATTGCCGAAATTGGTTTTAAAGTAAGTATCTGTTAGTTGTAGTGTTCCATTTTTTGAGATGGAACGCCTGGAACGCTTGGAACGGGTGGACACTTGAAGTGAATGGGGCAATTGGCTTTATTTCAGCTCATTAATAAAAAGCAATGAATTTTCATAAATAGCAAGTAAAGATGAAAATTATTGTAACTTTAAACGTGGCAACCTATTACCTGATGACAGACCAACCAACAACTTGCCCCGTATGTGGTACGAGAACAGAAATTATTTCAGACTTTTACCATACCTTGCTTCAATTACAAATTAACGAATGTTTAAATGGTAATTGTAAACACGTATTTTTCGAGGTAGAAGATCAATTATGAAAGAAGGCCAAAGGCTTTGGACTAAAGAAGAATCCGTTTTAGCCATTAATTTATATTGCAAGATACCTTTCGGGCAGATGCACTCGCGTAATGCGGATGTGATCGAATTAGCGGCCCTGATTGATCGTTCGCCAAGTTCCGTTGCCCGTAAGCTGGGAAACTTCGCCAGCTTTGATCCCAAACTAAAAGAACGTGGAGTTAAAGGCTTGGAAAACGTCAGTAAGCTGGATAAGCAAATCTGGCAGGATTACATGCACGATTGGGATGAGCAATTTATTGAAAGCGAAAAGCTCCTTGCTAAAAAGAAGCACACTACCATTGAACAGTTAAACTATATCGACCTTGACACCTTAAAAGATGTTGAAGGCAAGGAAAAAGAGCGTTTAGTGATTGTGCAGGTCAATCAATCCCTTTTCCGTAAAATGGTGTTGACCAACTTTAATAACAAATGCTGTATTACTGGTATCACACAACCTGAATTATTAGTAGCCAGTCATATTTTGCCTTGGAGCAAGGATAAGGGAAATCGCTTAAATCCGAAAAATGGATTGGCTTTAAATACCTTGCACGATAAAGCTTTTGATTGTGGTTTAATAACCATAACAACCGATCTAAAAATAAAAATCTCACCAAGCTTTTTAAAAAACAGCAACGTGCTCAGCATCAAGCAAAACTTTATTGACTATGATGGCAAGCCTTTGATAGAACCACAAAAATTCTTTCCGGATGTAGAATTTTTAAAAGTGCATAACGAAAGATTTAAAGGATAAAGGTCACTTATATCCGATTGACAGTCTTTCTTCTTCCTTTTATCTTGGCGAATGCCAAATATTAAATTCAATTACCTCTATCGCGATAGCGCCAACTACAAAAAGTTTGGCTATGTGGTTTTTTCCAATCATAATAATATTGAATTGTCTGAATTAGAAAGCCTAATCAGATCCAAACTAATTTATGAAACATGGTTTTATGCTGATGAATGGAATTTGCCCGAACTATTTTTGGAGCATTGTGATTTTAGATTTGACCCTACCTGGCATGAGTTTGAAAGTGTTGAATATCAATACAATACAAATGGAAAAATCTCTCCGATTGAGAAGTTTATATTAATAATAGAACAAACTAATAGGTCATTTTAGTCGTCTGTATAAGATGTCGCATCTTTCCGCTAGTCTAAAGTCCCGTACCGGAAACCGTTTTTATGCAGAAACTTCCGCACCAGCATTTCAGGCTTGGTATCCTTGCTGCGAATGCGCGACATATTGTAGCTGCGGGTTTCTTTGGAGTGTACATCTGCCATAATGTAAAGGTATTACAAAGTTTAAAAGAGATGGTTTTACAGGTAGGCAGATAGCTGAGGAATGATTTCATACCGCTGGAGGCGCAATGCATCGCGTCTCTTCCGCAAACGCCCGAATATGGATCCAAAATACCTCATTTATTGCGCGCCGGGGATTTTTCCAATTTTTAATCCCGGTAAATTTTCTATTTTAGTCCCGACTAAAACCTTCACAATTCATGAAAAAACTTTTACTCGCTTTTTGTTTTTCAATGGCAACGGGTGCTGCATTTTCACAGGGCTATGGAAATGATGACCACCCCATAACTTTCGGACTATCCGGCGGGTCAAGCTTTGCCGATATGTTAGTGAACTCGCCTTATAAAACTTATATTTATGCTACAGAGGCCAGTCCTTTTTCCGTAGGCCTTACTGCAGATTATAAGATAAACGACTATTTCTCCATTATGCCGGGTATATCCTACGCGGGTAAGGGCGGCAATTTAAATGCCATATATGTGGTCGACGCCAATAACCAAAGTAACCAGGTGGACATTAATGACATTTACAAGCTGCATTACCTGGAAATCCCGGTTGACTTTATAGGACATTGGCCGTTTGCCAGCGGCGCCAACATTTTTTTAGGCGCGGGACCCTATTTTTCGTATGGCTTAAACGGCACCAACGTTCAGTCAAATTTCGACCAGACACAAACATACCATATCAAATTTGGCAGCAGGTCCCTGTCAAAAAAATCATCACCCGTCATTGCGAAGAATGAAGCAATCTCTAAACTATACAGATCAAACTGATAAATGCAGTTGTGGAGATAGCAACAGGCTTTAGCCCGCTAATGGATTTACGGTTCGTTGAATTGCCTAAGTAGAGATTGCTTCATTCTTCGCAATGACGTGCGGGGAGGGATTGTGCATGCGAAGAGAATCACGGTTCGTTGAGTTGCTTAAGTAGAGATTGCTTCATTCTACGAAATGACGTGCGGGGAGGGATTGTGTATTCGAAGAGAATCGGATTGTTGAATGCCTATGCAGAGATAGCTTCATTCTTCGCAATGACGTGCGGGG
>JAQBOU010000019.1 GCA_028287865.1 Mucilaginibacter sp.
TATTTTATATTTTATTGGGGATAGCTACGTTTGAAATAGAAGGGAAAACAAAAACAGTTCAGCCGGGTCAATCCATTCATGTACCTAAAAAAACCAAACACCGCATCATTAACAAGGGTAACATTGATCTTCACTTCCTGGTAATTTCTGAACCAAAATCACATGGTGACAGGGTGAATTTGGCACTCCCTTAGTCTGAAAAATAAGGTTTATATACTATTCCTCCTTTTTATCGTAAATATTTTAATGCTATTTAAAACTAATTATACGTTTTGATTATTATATCCTTTAAAAAAACCTACCCATGAAAAAAATATATTTTCCATCCGTCATTTTATTATTGTTGTGTCTTAGTAGTTGTTCAGTAATCGGCGGAATTTTTAAAGCCGGTGCTGCGGTTGGTATTATTTCGGTTATCGTTGTCATTGTTTTAATCATCTGGATCGCTTCCATGTTCAGAGGTAAATAATCCAAACATATTAGTAAGGGTGCCGAATAATACTAAGGCACCCATTAGGGTTTGATGGTGCTAAAATGATAAATCCCCGAGCCAACGTTTACAACCGTATAACCGGTTACGGCATCAGCTATTTTAATTTCAGGTTCGGTGGCAATAGCTTTGCCGCTTTCCAGTATACTGCTTCCATTATTTGACGGAATGTAAATAGTAGCCGTTGTATTTGCCGGGATTTCCACATCGAGCAACAGGTTGCCATTATCCAGCTTCCAGTGCGAACTTATCTTTCCATAATTAGTCTCGTAATCAGCCGATGCATTTTCCAGGTTACCGCCAATAGTTGGTTTGATCGCTATTTGTTTATAACCGGGTCCTTCATTTTTTGTATCAATACCTGCAATAACCCGGTACATCCAGTCGCCGATTGCACCATACGCATAATGGTTATAAGAGTTCATAGTTGGCGTTTCAAACGTGCCATCGGGTTTTATACCATCCCAACGTTCCCAAATAGTAGTTGCACCCATTTTAACCGGGTAAAGCCATGAAGGATACGTCTCCTGCAACAAAAGCCGGTAAGCCACATTTGCATATCCAAACCGGCTTAAAACCTGGCACAAGTATGGCGTTCCTAAAAACCCTGTTGTTAGGTGAAAATCATACCTCCTTATATTTGCAGCCAGCCGGTCAGCTGCCTGTTGCCTTAAATTTTCGGGCAGCATATCAAATTGTAAAGCAAGTACGTAAGCGGTTTGCGTATCAGATGAGATCAATCCGTTTGGCGTTACATATTCTTTTAAGTAAGCGCCTGTAATTTTAGCCAGTAAGCCGGTATAATAGTTAACGTCGTCACTTTTGCCCAACACATTTGCTGCATTGATAAGTAATTGTGTTGAATAGGCATAAAAGCATTGGGCTATTAAATATTTATTGGTAATTGCCGAACTTCCATCAGTATCATCATTCAGGCTGTAAAAAAGCCAATCACCAAAATGATTACCGGTGTTCCATAAATCATTTTTACTTTGGTGCTGCATATAATCTACCCATGCTTTCATGCTGCTGTATTGATCTTCCAGTATGCGTTTATCACCATAAGCTAAATACATATTCCATGGGATGATGGTTGAAACATCGGCCCAGCCGGTACTGGCGCCCGGACCGGATTTTAACCCCTGTGCAATTACATTAGGAATTACGAATGGGACGCTTCCGCTTTCGTACTGATCGGCAGCAACATCTTTAAGCCATTTGGCAAAAAAGTTATGTACATTCATATTGTAGGATGCCGTCCGCGAAAATACCTGTGCATCACCTGTCCAGCCCAAACGTTCATCACGCTGCGGGCAATCGGTAGGTACATCCAGGAAATTTCCTTTCTGGCCCCATTGTATATTATGCTGAAGCTGGTTAATAAGCGTATTTGAGCAGGAGAAAGTACCCGTTGGCGCCATGTCAGAATATAAAGCAATGGCCATAAAGTTTTCCGGCTTTAAATCGCCGGGATACCCTTCAATCTTTATAAACCTGAATCCCTGCCACGTAAACTGAGGTTCAAATGTTTCTTCAGCACCGCCCTTAAGTATATAAACATCCTGCGACCTTGCGGTACGTAAATTTTCCGTGTAAAAGTTTCCCGCCTTATCAATTACTTCCGCATGTGATATGGTGATCTTATCGCCCGGATGGCCTGTCACTTTCATCTGTACCCAGCCCACCAGGTTTTGACCAAAGTCAATTACTTTTTCGCCCTTTGGGGTGGTAAATATCTTTACCGGTTTAAATGTTTCATGCTTCCTTACCGGTTCATTATAAGTGGCAACCAGCACATCTTTGGAAAGGTCCTTTACGGTCACACCCGACCAGTTTTTATCATCAAAATTGGTGGTTGACCAATCTTTTTGCTGCATACGGTCATCAATAGTTGCGCCGTAATATATTTCTGCAAAACGAACCGGCCCGGTAGATGATTTCCAGCTTTCGTCAGATATAATGGTGGCTTTAGATCCGTCTGTATAGGTTACCTCGAGTTGAAACAACAATGCAATGTCTTTTCCATATAGATTAGGTTTTGGGTCATAGCCGATATAACCGCGGTACCAGCCATTCCCAAGTTCAGCACCTGCAGCGTTGTCGCCCTGTTTCAACAGGGAAGTAACATCATAAGCCTGATATTGCAGGCGTTTATTATAACTGGTCCATCCGGGAGTTAAATAAGCATCACCTACGCGATGCCCGTTAATTTGCGCCTCATATAAACCGTGGCAAGTGATATAAGCTGTTGCCGATGCTATTTTCTTAGGCAGTATAAATCCTTTTCTGAACAGTGGGCTTGGGCGCGTCACGGTATCTTCAATAAAGCCGGGAGATATCCATTTTGCTTTCCAATCAGCAGGAGTCAGGATCCCCATTTGCCACGAGGCCGGTGTACTCCATTCCGAAGCTTTGCCCGAGTTATCCCATACCCTTACCTGCCAGTAATATTTTTGTTGAGATAGGAGGGGCCCACCTTTATATGCTATAAATACCGACTGATCCGACATTACCTTTCCTGTGTTCCAAACTACCTGTTTGCCTTTTTTTAATGTTGAATAAGTGCTTACCCTTAGCTCATAAGCGCTTTGCATTACATCTCGTTTCCCGCCGGCAACTAACTTCCAGCTAAATCGCGGAGTTAAAGCATCGATACAGATAGGATCAGCCTGGTTTTCAGTTAACAACGATTGAACTTTTACCTGTGCACAACAAAATCCTGCCACGTGAACGGTAAGAAATAAAAAAAGAAACTTTTTCATTGATATTATCGGGATACGTTTAATTGGAAAGGCAAGATAATGAAAATGCTTTTAGCTAAACCGTTTTTCAACGATAATCCGTGCATTTATAATAGATTTATTACAAATGGTAAATAAACGTTATTGGGAGCGGGTTGTGATTTGTAAACGCACTGCCAGAGCCGAAAAATTCCGGCAGTGCATTATTAATTTTTATTCCGCTAAACTTTTCAATGTGCTTAAACTGGGTAATAAACAATAGGCCGTACCCCTCGTTACCACAAACTGCGGCATATCCTTTATAACTACAGGGCCTTTATCTGTTGGTATAGTAAATGAAGTATCGGCGGTTTCCATGCTCCTGTTGGCAATTAAAGCGTCCTGGCCATTTTGTGATGGGAAAACGGCGCTGAAATTGGTTGTATTGATCCATGAGTAGAGCAATTCAAATTGAGTGGGTAACGAACCGCAGAGAAAAAGACCTATCAGGCCGCGCTCGCCTTTATAACTATTGATAAGCGGCGGGGCACCATAGGCCATGCCTCTTCTTATCAGCCGTGGTACTGGCCCCTGTTCTGACAGCTTTTCGTCCCTGGGGTTTGCAACGCGGCTATGTGCTGCAAACGGACATTTCATCCCGCTTGTATCACCGGCATAACCAAATTTAGTCGAATGACTGGTTTTCGGATCTGGCTCGTCAGGTGATAATTCGAGCGGCGAACCATTTATCCACCGGCCGTTCAGTTTGGCAGCAAGCCATTCTTTCGCATACTTCGGTGTTTGACCAATTGTTTTGGCAATGTTTTCTGCGTTAGTAGAAAGGAAATTGTCAAAAAGTTCTACATCCTGTAATAAAATCCGGAAAGCATTATAGCAGCCATCTTTAGCAAAGGTACCCGCATCACCAAGGGTAGGCCCCGGGCTGAATGCTGAAGGCGGATAGCCGATAAGGAAATTCCTCAGATCGGATGGATCCATAGGGTTGGTCCATCCCAGCTTAGGCTGGTCAATTCCATCCAGGTAACCGAAATGGATACTGTTGCGGGGTATCAGGGCGTATTCCTCAAGTCTTTTTGTGCCCTCATCTAACGGTAAATATTCTGTAAGCCCTCCCGCAGTAGCTGCGTTTGATACGATAGATACCAATTGTTTAAGCATTTGCGGAGACATAGCGTAAGTATGTACAACACAATCAACCTGTTGCGTTGTATTTCCAAATGCCCACTTAGATGGATCGCTTGGGCCGCAATCATTTAGCGATTGCTGAGAGCCGCCGGAAGCCGGGCCCTTTTGAAAAGTCCAGGGGAAATATTTCATATCTGTAGCATTAAGATTGCTTACCATTGCTATGCCAGAACAGGTAAGACCAATATTAAGCATCAGATCAGGTTTTTCATCGCCCCAGCTCTCTGCAGATTGTACGTACGGAAATATAGCTTTGATAAAACTTTTAGCACCTGGCTGATCTTTAAATTTAAAGACCATATGGCAGGAGTAAGGATGTGTGAATCCGCGTAATATCATACCCTGGATATTTGATTTATCCGGTACGGTAACATCATTTATTGTTGACATAAATAGGATTTAATGAATGAAAAAGCATCAGCCGGATTGTCCGGCTGATTTCATAAAATTTTAAAGCAGTAGCTTAAGAGACTATTTAAAAACGATAAAAATAACCTCGTTGCGAGCGATAGCGAAGCAATTCCTACCTACAGAGCGACTCTGCCAAGCAGGGGATTGCTTCGTACCTGGCAAAGACAGGTTGTTTCGTGTTTAAATAAAAACAATATTGAATATTTAAACAGTCTATTAGATTTATTTATGCTTTGGAAGTACTGTTTTGTGCGGAAAAGCAGCTTCAATTTCTTTAACTGTTTGCGGATACGCCTGATATAGGTCGGCTGGTTGGCTCAGGTTGTTTTCATTGATAAAATTTTCAAAGCCTGTTAGGTCTGTCACTGGAGGAACAGGCGGATTAAGCGCAACTTGAGCTATGCCTGCAAATGCCTTCTGCGTATTTGGGTTTGTCCAAAAAAAGCTCAGGTATGGATTCATCGGCCCGTCAAATGCAGTTATTAATAAAATGGCGTAAGTGCCTTGCCCGGAAGCATTTGGGATAAGCGCAAGACGTGCATAATGTACAATGCCGGAAGCATCCAGGCCCGTTTTTACACTTTTTACAAAAGTTTCATAAGCTAACTGAGCTCCGGCCTGCGATATCGCATCCTGTTTAATGGGAACATAAAGTGTTAGTGGATTTGCCATAAGGTTTAATTTAGGTATGTAATTTACGCTTACTCTATTAAAGGCTTTTCAGCATACGCCTTTACTTTAGTATGGAATTATAAAACAAACTTGCTTAAACCCAGTAATAAATTTTAAGGCAATTTGCTTATAATTTTCTGGTTAAAGATAGCTGATCTGAAAAATAATACCAGCAGTACTTTAACGGTATTTTAAAGGTGAAAACACGGTATTTAATTACCTGAGCTATGCGGTTTCATGATAGGTCAATTCTTCTTTTGGACGTTCATTTGATTCAACAACAGTGAAGGTTTGCGTCTTATTATCAAGGTAAGGCTGATAATATTGTTCGTAAAATTGTTTCTTGGAATCTTTATAAGAGCTTACGGCGCCAAACCATTTCATCATTTTTATATAGTACCAGGCCATATCAATCTGGTGTGGTTTAAAGCCACTGCGTGCACTCTTCGGAAAAAGATGATGGTTGTTATGCCATTCGCCTGCTACCATGCCAGGCCATAACTGGTTAATGGATTTGTCCTTTTGAGAATAATCTGTCCCTTCGCGCTGTTTGTCTTTGCCTTTTGCATGCCCGTCATAATTAAATGTACGTACACCAACGGCCCAAAATCCGGCTGCACCAAATAAAGTGCATGCCAGCGCATTGCCGCCCATAAGGTAAAACATCAGATACCAGAATGACCAGTTAAGTACCCACGCCATAACTGCGCGGTAAGGATTAACGTATGACCCCCATTGCTGGTACTGCTTGTAAGTATTGGCTTTAACCCCTGTATGCTGCATCAGCAACTTTACACGGTTATAATCAGACTCGGTTAGGTTTTTGGCAATAGGCTGATGATTTACATCAGCCAGGAAGCAGTATAAAAAACCGGCCTGCGCGTTATAAGGGTCGCCGGGCTGATCTGATTTTGCATGATGTACATGGTGGGATATCACATAGATCTCTTCGGGAATTACATTTAATGTAAGGTTTTGTGTAATGAAGCGCCAAAAAGAATTGCGAAATTTATAAGCCCCATGCGTACAAAACCGGTGGTGCCAAATGGTGCCATGGGTACCCATAACAACCATGCTGTACAAAAAAGCACATAACAGCATCCAGGGACTAAAAAATTTAAATAAAAACAGAAAGAAAAAGGGCATCAGGCAAAGTACTTTAAGCCAGCTGAAGGCAGGCAGCCAGTTTTTGCGGGTTTTTAAAATATTTAATCTTGAAAAAAACTCTTTGAGGATTTGACCGCTTTTGGGTTTAATCACCTCTCCCTGCTCGTTTTTCCATCCATAAGCAGGAGCTTGTAAAACATGGTCTAAAAATGCCATCGACGCTAAAATTTAATATGATACGTGCTAATAATACTTCTTATTGGTTACAGCTCTTAGTGGCGAGGCCTGTTTGGATTAAATGCAACTATATAATTTAATTCATCCTTTAAAATACTTTTCGTATCCATTTGCTGTTCTTCTTTACTTAAAGACTGGCTAAGATTGGATTTTACAGACTGAAATACCTGTAATAATATTTCAGGAAATATTTTGGTTGCAACAGCAGGATAATAATCCTTCATTATTCTTGTTTTTTCGTTATCGGTAACCAAACTTAATTCCCATTGGTCACCATTTTTAAAGCCGTGTTCTTTGGCTTCATTCATTAAATCGTACAGGTATATCCTGGTTTGATTTTCGACGGCTTGTTCTTGCATGTTATTATTTATCTTTATCGTTGATTTATTTACAATCCCCAGGATATTGGCCTCCGGCAGGCAATATCTAAGTGCTGGTAATGATTTGTTTGGTGTTATTTTGGTTTTTGGATATGAGGCTGATTGCAGAGCGGGTAATAATTGCAGGATACCGGGCAAGACCTTTTATTTGTCATTTATTAAAACACCATATTTAATTTGTTATTCTTCTCTATCATTTATACTAATATCAACGCTTAAATGTTACCTTAAATTGTATAAAGTCGTTGTTTAATAAAATTTAGTTTGGAAAGATTGCTTAAAGGTAAATATAAATTACGGAATATTACCTGACTTTGCAATTTAAAACCATCGTATTTTCAGGGCTCCCGCTTTCAGGACTAATAAAAAAGGGATGCCCTTATGGAGATCCCCTTTTATGATTTTCGGTAAGTAAACGAATTATTTAACGCGGGCAATGTGCTGTTAATTTCATCTCTGCGTGCCATGTGTACTTCTTGTAAGTGCACTCTTGTCGGCTTGAAATCGTTATTCAAATTTATGCCCTTCTGTAATACCTTTCCAGCTATCTGACCGGAATGAGTTAACAGGGAATCCTTCTTTGTTAAAAAGATTTGCATCAATAGGAGCATCGGTCCATGCATAACGTACCGATACTGGCTGCGGCACCAGGTTACTCCATACTTTAACCTTATTATTGTCAACGATCATGGCCTGGGCATAGTAGAATTTATGGTCGGGACCAGCCAATTCGAAGCCTTTGATATAGCCGTATTTATCTTTTGCGATAAGCCCGTTTTCTGCGTGCTTAAAATTGACTATTGCATACCCCTTTTTAAAATCAGCAGCACCAAATATCGGACTCTCATAAAATCCGGGGAGGTGATAAACCAAACTTAATGCTTTGCCGGCAAGCCGTAAGCCAACAGTTGCCTTATCCCTGGGATGGATGTTATAAGCGTCCCCGATATCAGTTGTAACTGCCATACCGGTATTAGGTAATTGCAGGGCCATAGTTTGAGCTTCTCTTAGTTCGGCCCAGCCGCTTCCGTAGTCGCTGCTTTGCGTGCCGCCAAATGAAGCCACCTGGACAAATAAAAATGGAAAGTCCTGTTTCCACTTACTGCGCCAATTGGTAATAAGCAAAGGAAATGTGCTCCTGTATTGAAAAGCCCTTGATGTATTTGATTCTCCCTGGTACCAGGTAACACCGGCTATTGCATATGGTATTAAGGGGTTAACCATTGCATTATAAAGCATAAATGCCGTATTGTTGGGCAATAGCTCAAAGTGATAAGGCTTGCTCAAATCTGGCATAGTACGCCAGTTTCCATCGGCTAAATTTATGGTTGTATCAGCAAATTGTACATACAGGTCATTCCCCATTCCATTAAGGCCGACGCCAAACCACGACGGACTTTTTTGTTGAGACATCAGGTTAATCAGCAAGCTGTTATCACCTGGTTTCCATGTTCCGGCTGGCAGATCAAGCTGATAGTTGGCAGGTAAATTTCCTGTTTTTATCAATTTTCCGTTAATGTAAATCGACAGGTCGGCATCTGTCTGTCCTAAACGGATTGTTGAATTATGGCCGGAATAAGAGCTATCCAGCTTTATGGTTCGTTGCATAAATCCCTGCCCGCGGTAGCCATATAATTTTCCCATCCATTCCCAGGCACCGGGAGCATTGCCGTGTTGCCACAAATCAAAAAAAGTAGCTGGTTGGTCAGCCAGTTGTTCGGCAGTGAAATTAACAACCGGCTTTTTATTGTAAGCATAGTCTTTTAATTGCCTGTCAATCCTTTTTTTTACATCATCCCAGTTAGCGGGAAGTTCTTTAGCGGCAGCACTTAATTCGGGTGAAGCGGTCATGGCATCTTTGCTGATCCAGTCTTCTATCTCTGTGCCGCCCCAGTTGCAATTAATCAGGCCAACGGTAACATTTAGCTGCTGCGCGAGCTTTTTTGCAAAGAAGTAGCCGACAGCGGTAAAATCACCTACAGAATTGGCATCCGCTTTCACCCATTGGCCGCCCGGCAAATCTTTTTCGGGCTCCATGCTTATTTTTTTGGGAACAGAAAATTGACGGATCGGCATTTTCGCTGCATTTATTTGCTCGTTCTTGTATCCATTCGCATTTTTTAACTGGAGTTCCATATTTGATTGCCCGGAGCAAATCCATACTTCTCCAAGCATAATATCGGTATAAACAAGGTGCTCCTTTCCTGCTGAAATTTTCATTGTGTATGGCCCGCCTTCTTTCATGGGCTTCAATGAAACTTTCCAGCTACCCTGCTCATCTGCTTTTGCGCTTAATATCTGCCCGTTAAAATCGATGGTAACCCTGGCTTTTTTTGCCGACCATCCCCATACCGGAACTTCCTGGTTTCTTTGCAGTACCATATGGTCACTAAACATTTTTGCGGTTGTTAGCTGTGCCCGGGTTTGAAGCAGCAGGCAGGAAAGAAACAGGGTTATTATAAATGATCTCATTAATTTAATTTACTAGGTCGAATACGTTAAGGCAAATTACAGGCTAATTAAAATTTATCATCATTAACTTCTATCCAAAAATTATCCGGGTCCTGCAAATAAACTTGTTTTACACCATCGGGCCTCAATTGCGGGGTCTGAGAGTCTTGCTTCCAATTGCCATACTTAACATGCATTTGGTCAAGATGCTTTGTAAAACTTTCAAGATTACTTACTGAATAGGCGTAATGGGTATTAATATCATGGGCATTCACTTCTGCAGCGCCCTGTATAACATGCAGCTGGCTATGTTGGCCTGTTCTGAACCAAACATGTTTACCATCATGAAATGGTTCCGGTATTTCTTTAAGCTGCATTACATTTCTGTAAAAGTCTGCACTTTTATTTAAGTCCTTTACATAAAGTGCAATATGATCAGCCCGCGGCCCATCCTGAGCAAAAGCACGTATAATTCCACCAAAAGTTAACAGGAGGAATAAACCAAAAACGATTGTTATTTTTATCATGATTTTTATATTTATCAGGAATTTACTTTAAAATTTTATTTATTTTGCTTAATTCATCCTCACTAAATACCAGGTTATCCAGGCAGCCGATAGAATCTGTTACCTGCTCTGGCCGGCTTGCACCTATCAATACCGAAGTGATGCGTTTGTCCTTTAAGATCCATGCAAGTGCCATTTGCGCCAGATTTTGACCACGGGCCTTAGCTATTTCATTTAGTTGTTTTATTTGATCCAATTTATCCAGGGTTAAAGCGTCCTCTTCTATCGCGCCATTGCCTCTGTGAGTTGCAGCCCTTGAACCTTCAGGAATGCCGTGTAAATATTTGTTGGTTAAAAGGCCCTGGGCCAGCGGTGAGAAAGGTATGCAACCAACACCATCTTTTTCTAAAACATCAAGCAGGCCATCTTCTACCCATCTGTCAAACATGGAGTATTTTGGCTGATGAATTAAGCATGGAGTCCCCAATTCTTTTAAAATAGCGAATGCTTTTTCGGCTTCTTCAGGTTGATAGCTCGAGATACCAATATAAAGAGCCTTTCCCTGCCTAACAATCAGGTCGAGCGCCATCATGGTTTCTTCCAACGGTGTTTCCGGGTCGGGGCGATGGTGGTAAAATATATCGACATAATCCAGCTTCATCCTTTTTAAACTCTGGTCCAAACTAGCCACCAAATATTTTTTAGAGCCCCAATCGCCATAAGGCCCTTCCCACATGGGCCAGCCTGCTTTTGTTGAGATGATGAGCTCATCACGGTAACTTTGAAAATCATCTTTAAATAACTTACCAAAATTTTCCTCCGCTGAGCCAGCCGGCGGACCGTAATTATTTGCAAGATCAAAATGGGTGATCCCACTATCAAACGCGCGTCTTAAAATATTACGGCCATTTTCCAGCACATCAATGTGCCCAAAGTTATGCCATAGGCCCAGGGACACTGCGGGCAGCAATAAACCGCTATTGCCGCAGCGGCGGTATTCCATATTTTTGTATCGTTGTGAATCAGCTATGTAGTTCATTTTTTATGTTTTTAATTATTATTAATTGTACAATTATTATTCCTATTACCCTGCCTGGACACGTTCAAGTGATTTAACCATAATTTCAAGGTCTACAACACCTCTAAATCCGCTGAATCCCACCGCGAGTTTTGATCCGTCCTTCAAAGTGAGCGGCTGTCCGCCTTCCCAACCAATTAAATCAGGCGCCTCAATACCATTGCCATTTTCCTCCACCTCTTTGTTAAAAACCATTCTTTCGTACTCTCCGGTTTTATAACCGGTAAGCCATACCTGGCTTGCCTTGGTCCAGGCTACTTTATAGGATTGTCTTAACCTGGCTTTATCGGTTCCAAACAGCTTTCCGTGTACCCCTCCGTTATCATCAATCACACAAACTGCAACATTCCCGTTGGCAATTGCTTTATCCACGGGGTTTTCCATGTATAAAGGTATCAGTTTTTCAATTTCATCAAATAACTTATCGATGAGCACAGCTAATTCTTTATCGTTCATAGGATAGATATTTAATATTTATTTAACCGGCTCTATCGCATTAGTGTTACTGATAAAGGCGATGTGCTTGCTGTCGGGCGACCATGATGGTGTGTTCATGGAACCCTGTCCACCGTAAAAATAAGCCAAAACCTTTGGTTTACCGCCTGTTATAGGCAACAAACGAATGTACACGTGCTTATATGGCGGATGTATTCCGGGTTCAACTTCCTCTTTAAGGAAAGTTAAAAATACCAGCCACTTACCGTCCGGCGAGATATGAGCAAACCAGTTATTGAAATCATCGTTTGTTACCTGTTCCTGGTCGCTGCCATCCGGTTTCATCCTCCATATTTGCATCAGGCCTGACCGTACAGAATTGAAGTAGATGTATTTTCCATCGGGTGTATATTCGGGCCCGTCATCTAATCCTTTTGCATCAGTTAAGCGGATCTCAGGTCCGCCGTTAGCCGGAACTTTGTACACATCATATTCGCCATTCCTGTCGCCGCAAAAAACAAGATCTTTACCATCCGGCGACCAACCATGCATATAGGAAGGGCCTTTTGGGGTGATTTGTTTTGGGGTACCTCCGGTTATAGGTACTGTATAAATAATGGAGCCACCTAATTCTTTTACTGTGCTGCTTAGTCCTATCATTTTACCATCAAATGATAATACATGGTCATTATTGTTGTTCTTTACATCGCCCGTATTTAATAGTACCGGTTTCCTTGTACTTAAATTGAATGTATATAAAACCCCCTTACTGCTGTTAAATATCAAGCTTTTATTATCGGGTGTCCAGTTGGGCGCCTGGATAGAATAAGGTACTGAATAAATAATTTCCCTGTTGCCGGTTGCTATTTCCATTACTTCAAGGTTACTTCCCAGTGTCATTTGCGTCCGCTGGTTTGCCTCTCCCGCAACAGGAACTGTGATACGCACATCCCTGAATACACCAGTTTCTGCTACATCCGGGTTGTGCGAGCCAACAAATAAACCTACGTAAACTTCATCACCCAAATCCAAATCGGTTACCTGTTCGGTAACAAATGGCTCGCCATATTTGGCTACGCGCATGGTATAAGTGTTTCCCTTTCTTTCCAGCTGGATAATATTAGCGTGGTTGATTTTTGATTTGATCTCTTCGGTAGTGGCGCCGGTTGTTCTTCTGAACTGCAGGGAAGTAAGGCCGTCACCATGTTCAACGGCATTTACCTGTGCTGAATTTCCATCCAAAGACTTACGTACCATCCAGCCAACTTTTCGATGATCTTCTACTCCGTTCCATCCTACAAACTCAGCACGGGTGTATAGAATGAAGTCGCCCTTCATTCGTTTATATACATAATGAAATTCGTCATGATCAAACCAGATATTGTACCCAGCACCCGATATAACGTATTGTTGTGTTTGCGGAATATAAATTCCCGAACCTGGTTTGGTGTTTTTTCCGATATCCAACTGGCCGTCAAACATACCGATGGTTTTTTGTTGCGCCATGGCCGAAAAGGTTATGGCTGCTAACAACAGCGTTAATTTTGTAAGCTTTCTCATTTTATTATTGGTTTAGTAATTAAATTGCTTGTGCATTTGCGCCAGAGCGGTTAAGTCAAAGCAAATTGCATTTAACACAAGCAGTGAATTATTTATAAAACAAAGATTTTAACAGGTTTAAAATTGGATAATAATACTTGTAAATGTATAATAAAAAATAATAGTGTAAAACGTACACCAAATTTGTTACAAATTTTATTCTCAGTTATAATATTCACAAGGGGGAAGCCTATGACGTGTCATGTTGTTGCAGCTTGTTTCACAAAAAAAATGTAATCCGCTCATTTACAGCGGTAGTATTTATTTTTTGTCTCGCCTTTTTTTTTGTGTCACTCATTTGTGAAACAGCGTGTTGAAGTGAAGGCTGAAATGGTAGGCTGAACAGCATTTTAGTAAGGGTTTTGCAAGAGATGCGGGTTGTATTTAAACCCCCGCAAAAGATTATACTTATTTCTTTTCCCCACCAATTTTCTGATTGATCTGTATACCTAATGGAGGCAGTGTAAATTTTGAAATAATTCTGTAACCTTTAATTTACAATTTCGTAAAAAGAAAATGGAAAGTGAGGTTTGAAGAAATAACTAAACTTGTCATTGATTTAAGGTAAACCGAAATTTAATATATATCATTCTTATAACCTCTAATTAATCGATCATGCTACATAATAAGTCTGAAAGGGTATTGTTGGTTGCAGCTAATATCTTTTCTATACAATTAACCGGTAACAAACTGATCAAGCATGTCAGCTCGGTGGATCGCGTTTTTCCTGCAATCTATGAAATGGCTCCGCACATCATCGTATTTGATTATGATTTTTTAAGTGATGATATGGAAAAAATATTGCGCCGGATCCGTACCAATTCCTACTACAATAAAATTAAGATCTGTTGCTTTAAGCGTAATCCGGACCGGAAAATAGATAGTTTTCTGAAGTTACTGGGCGTTAATCATGTGATCTATAAAGATGAACTGGATAATCCAGATAAAGCCGTCACCAATCATATTAACTCCATACTTGATTCTAAGATCTCTGATTGGCTTGCAAAGGCTTCATTTTAAAATAAGATATTACCAATTTTAATTTATCCATTCAAAGCGGGTATAGGGCACCAGCACTTCGGGTATTTTAATTCCATTTTCCGTTTGGTTATTTTCTAACAGCGTGGCCACAATTCTTGGCAATGCCAGGGCGCTGCCGTTAAGGGTATGAGCCAGTTGTGTTTTGCCTTCCTCATTGCGGAAACGAAGTTTGAGGCGGTTGCTCTGAAAAGATTCAAAATTTGAAACTGATGATACTTCAAGCCAGCGTTTCTGTGCTGCGCTCCAGGTCTCCATATCGTAAGTTAAAGCTGATCCAAAACCCATGTCGCCGCCGCATAAGCGTAAAACACGATAAGGCAAACCTAATTTTTGCAGCAAGCCCCGCACATGCTGGCTCATTTGTTCGAGTGTTTCGTATGATTTATCGGGATGAGTTACCTGCACAATCTCAACCTTATCAAATTGATGTAAACGATTTAATCCCCGTACGTGAGCCCCGTATGAACCGGCTTCGCGGCGAAAACAAGGCGTATGACCGCAATTTTTTACCGGGAGATCAGCCGCTTTTAAAATAACATCCCTGTACATATTGGTGATGGGTACTTCAGCGGTTGGTATGAGGTATAAGTTGTCAATACCTACAAAATACATTTGGCCTTCTTTGTCTGGTAACTGGCTTGTGCCAAAACCTGATGCTTCGTTCACCATTAATGGTACGCTAACTTCACTGTAGCCTGCTTTTTCGCCCTCATCAATAAAATAGTTAATAAGCGCACGTTGCAGCTTTGCCCCTTTATTTTTATATACCGGAAAACCCGCACCGGTTATTTTAACACCAAGTTCAAAATCGATCAGGTTATATTTGGCAGCCAGTTCCCAATGGGGCAACGCATTTTCGGGCAATGCTGGTTTAATCCCATTTTCAAGCACAACCTCATTATCTTCTGGGGTAAGTCCTTTAGGTACTGAACTGTGCGGTAAATTAGGAAGTAATACCAATTTCTGCTGCAGCTCATCTTCAATAGCTGCAAGCTGCTCCGATAAGGTTTGAATTTCGCCTTTCCAGGTGCCGGTATTAGCTTTAAGGCTTTCTGCCTCCTCTTTTTTTCCGGCCCTCATTAATTCGCCAATCTGCCGGGCAGCGGCGTTAGCCTGTGCCGAAACACTATCCATTTGAGTTTGAGTTAAACGACGCCTTTCGTCAAGCTGAATAATTTCATCAACCAAATCCGGTTGTTTAAAATTTTTTACAGCCAAACGTTCTAAAACTTGTTCCCTGTTATCACGGATATAACTAACTTGCAGCATTATTTTATTTTTAGGCAAAGATATAAATAAGTCGATAGCCTATGGTCCATAGTCCATAGTAATTATGGTTCCAGATTATGAATAAAATATTTAACTGGCTATGGTCTATTGTCCATGGACTATGGGCAAATAATTATGCATGAATTCACAAGGTAAACTATACTTAGTACCCACTCCAATTGGCAACCTGGAAGATATGACTTTTAGGGCGATCCGTATTTTAAAAGAAGCTGATTTGATATTAGCTGAAGATACCCGTACCTCTGCACCAATGCTTAAGCATTTTGACATCCATCAAAAAGTATTTTCACATCATCAGCATAACGAGCATCAATCGGCAAATGAGATTATCAGGTTTTTAAAAGAGGGAAAAAACATTGCACTGATCTCAGATGCCGGTACTCCGGCCATATCCGATCCGGGATTTTACCTGGTGAGGGAGGCTGTAAAAAATGAAATAGCAGTAGAATGCCTGCCAGGTGCTACAGCATTTGTCCCGGCACTGGTGAATTCCGGGTTTCCTACCGACCGGTTTTGTTTCGAAGGATTTTTGCCTTTGAAAAAAGGCCGGCAAACCCGTTACAAACTTTTAGCAAATGAAGAACGCACCATTATACTTTATGAGTCGCCGCACCGTTTGTTAAAAACACTGGATGAAATGGCAACTTATTTTGGCGGAGACCGGCAGATATCGGTATCGCGGGAGCTGACAAAAATGTTCGAAGAAACGGTGCGGGGTACCGTTGCAGAAGTTAAAACATATTTTGAAACACACACGGTAAAAGGAGAATTTGTGATATGTTTGGCTGGGGCTCAGCCAAAACCCTCTTCAAAGGAGAAAGATTAAAAAGTGAATTATGATAATTTCTATTTTTATATCGAATTTAAAGTTTTCTTCTTTGGAGAGAATTAGGTAACGCCAATGAAAAAAAATATTCTCCTGTCCATTCTTTCCGGTTTGTTGTTATGGATCGCATGGCCGCCAACACCTTATTCTACCTTTTTATTGTTTGCCGGATTGGTACCCATGCTGGTTGCAATTGAAAACATTATCCAATCAAACTTTACTAAAAAAGGAAAGAAAATATTTGGTACTGCATTTATAGGCTTTTTTATCTGGAACACTTTATCTATTTTTTGGGTTTACAACGCCTTGAAAATGGTTGGCGAGGTGGTGGCGCTCCCGATATCATTAATACCTTACTCGTTGGCGCCATTGTTAATGGCAACGGCTTGCCTGCTTTATTACCGCTTAAGAAAAATTACCACCCGTAGTTGGAGTTTATTTGGCCTGGTTAACTTTTGGATAGGATACGAGTACCTGCATCAAAGCTGGCCCCTTGCTTTCCCTTGGATGACCCTTGGAAATGGATTTGCTGTTACCCATCAATGGGTGCAATGGTATGAATACACCGGGGTGTATGGCGGCACGGTTTGGATCTGGATTTTAAATATCCTGCTATTTTTAATTTATACCGGTTTAAAGGAACAAGAGAACAAACAATTAAGACTAAAACTCATCTCGGCATTTGTCCTTATATTGGTTATACCGCTTAGCATTTCTCTTTACAGGTATTATAGTTATGAAGAACAGCACAATCCGTCAAATATTGTGGTTGCTCAACCTAATATTGATCCGTATGGAAAAGAAACTACTATACCTGCTTACCAACAGGTAAGTATATTAACCCATATTTCCGACTCATTGGGACAGGCCAATACTGAATTTTTTATATGGCCGGAAACTGCAATACCTAATGCGTTAAATGAGGATAACATCCGCACAAATGCCTTTTTTTTACAGGCGCAGCATTTTTTAAATAAATATAAAAATGGCAACCTTATAACCGGTGCCGAAACTTTTAAGGTATACAACAACCGGGCTACCACAACGGCAAATCCTTACGGCCAGCAAGGCGGGCAGTTTTTAGATGCTTTTAATGCTGCGGTAAATATCGAAAACTCTGCCGAAGTGCAATTTTATCATAAATCAAAACTGGTACCCGGAGCCGAGTCATTACCCTTTGCAAACCAACTGTCGTTTTTAAAACCTGTATTTGAACATTTGGGAGGCGCTACCGGCAGCTATGGCAGCCAGGCAGAACCAGGGGTGTTTTATTCGCAAGGCGGTATTGGTGTAACTCCGGCTATTTGCTATGAATCTATTTGGGGCGGATGGATTGCACAATCAGTAAAAAAGGGATCACAGTTTATTGCCATTATTACCAATGATGGCTGGTGGGAGAATACACCCGGGAAGGACCAGCATCTTGACTATGCTAAACTTCGTGCAATTGAAACCAGGAGATGGGTTTGCAGATCGGCAAATACAGGTATCTCCGCTTTTATCAATCAGCGCGGCGATGTGGTACAGCATACAAAATGGTGGGTTAAAACAGCTATAAAGCAGGATATTAACCTGAATTCGGATATTACTTTTTATGTACGTTATGGCGATTATATCGCAATAGCAGGAAGTTTTTTGGCACTGTTAGGGATGTTATTTATTGTTTTAAGGATGTTTGTAAGAAAAAGAATTTTAAACTTCCCTGCTTAAAATAAACGTCAACAGATCATGTATAGGCTGTTTAATGATCTTACCTATATGGATCCCGTTTTCTTTACAAATCTCTTTTAGTTCATCTGTAAAAACGTACGCTATAGAGCCAACAAAATGGCATTTATATTTATGGTATTGGGGATACGACTTAATATTTGTTTCAATAAATTCAACTAAGCCTTTGCGTAACAAGCTTTGGGCATATTCTGAACTCCGTATACCACTTATAAACCTTGTGAAAGTGGCCAGGTACGAATTGGCATTTGAAGCTTGATAAACATTTTTGATAACTATTTCTTTGTCAAGGTGGTATTCCTCATCGAACTTTACACTTATTTCAGGCGGCATGTTGCCATATAAAAAATCGGTGATCAATGTCTTTCCAAACCATGTACCGGCTCCTTCATCGCCCAAAACAAAGCCGAGACCATGTTGCCCGTCATGGATATCTTCCCCGTCAAAAAAAGAAATATTTGAACCTGTCCCCAGTACGCAGCAAAGTCCTTTCTCATGCCCGCATGTAGCATATGCACAGCCTAACAGATCGCTGTCAACACTTATGTATGATTTAGTAAATAATTGGCTAAGCGCGTTCGAAACAATTTCGTGCCTGTCGGGGCTTGAGCAACCCGCACCAAAAAAATAAATTTCTGTAACATCGGCGGCATGGGCTGTCATATCAGTAGCCTGCTCCTGGAGTATTTTTACAATCTCCTTTTCTGATAAAAAATAGGGGTTAAGTCCGGCAGTTCTAAATTGCTTCACTTCATCTGTCGGAAGTTTGAGCAACCAGTCTGTTTTTGTGGAACCGCTATCAGCCACTAAGATCATTGACAAAGTTCTTCGAGTGCTTTTTGTGTAAGTGGTTTATGAATAAACTGTGTGATATATTTATTATCTGAGGACTTTCTCATATCCAGGGGATCAAGAGAAGACGATAACATAAATATCTTTATGTCTTTTTTATCCATGTCCATTTCAATTTTGTCGTATTCTTCTAAAAATTCAAATCCGCTCATCAAGGGCATCCGGACATCCAAAAAAATAACATCAGGTTTTACCGTGCCATTTTTTAAAGAAGTAATAGCCTCAGTTGCCGAACGGACAACAATAATTTGTTCGGCAAAATTACCGCCCTCTAAAATTTTACGTGTTACAAAGTTATCGATGTAATTGTCATCAATCAATAAACAGGTTTTAAAACAAATGGCCATTGTGTTCAAAAATAGCTTTTTAAACCAATTTAAAAAATATACTTATTAAAATAATATTGAATTTTAATTTAGGCTTTATCTAACACGGTATCAACCATTTTACAACATCATACTTTAACTTACACTAAAAAAAATTATAATTGTGGGTTGAAAAAATTGATGCCTCCGAAAGAATATTACCATTACTACTTATCAGCTCTAAAAACAGTTATTCTAAATGAAAAAAATTAAGTTAGCCATCCCTTTTTTTTGTACGTTAATACTTTTTATGGATAATACTATAAGCAAAGCAGCCGGCGCTGTTAAAATTTCATATACGGTTACTTTCCCCGAAGCACAGGCCCATTATGCTGATGTGGAAATGAACATAGCCGGACTTAAACAAAACACACTGGACATTAAAATGCCGGTATGGACACCCGGTTCCTACCTGGTAAGAGAATTTGCAAAAAATGTGGAGTCATTTAGTGCCGGTGCTAACGGCAAAGTGCTTGTGGCTCAAAAGATTGATAAAAACTGCTGGCGGATCCATACCGATGGCCTTGCCTCGGTAACTATTAAATACCGGGTTTATTGCTTTGAAATTTCTGTACGCACCAGTTTTGTTGATGCCTCACATGGATTCCTGTCAACTACGGGTATTTTTATGTATCCTGATAAAATGCTGCACCAGCCGTCAACTGTACATATTGTCCCATACCCGGGATGGACAAAGGTCTCAACCAGCCTTGAAGAAGTAAATGGCGATCCTTTTACCAGGCATGCGCCCAATTATGATATATTATTTGATTCGCCTATTGAGGTAGGCAGCCAGGATGTGTTTGGATTTGACGCTGCAGGTGTAAAATATGAAGTAGCTATGGTAGGCGGAGGTAATTACGACAAGGAAAAGCTGAAAGTAGATATGGCCAAGATTGTTGTGCAGGAAACAGCCGTTTTTGGAGAAAATCCCAATAAACGTTATGTTTTTTTGGTACATAATTACCTGCGTGGTGGCGGTGGACTGGAGCATTTAAGCTCAACTACATTAGGTGCCTCGCGCGACAGCTATGCAAATGAAAGCGGGTATCGCAACTTTTTAAGTTTGGTTGCTCATGAACATTTTCACCTGTGGAATGTAAAACGTTTGCGGCCTATTGCTTTAGGCCCTTTTGATTATGATAAAGAAAATTACACCAGTGATCTGTGGATAGCTGAAGGTTTTACGGCTTATTATCAGAATATTATTTTACGGCATGCTGGTATCATAACGCCGGCTGGTTATTTAGAGGCGGCAGCAGGTGAAATTAACGGTTTAGAAAATCAGCCGGGCGCTAAAATACAGCCCCTGGCGGAATCTAGTTTTGACGCATGGATAAAGGCTTACCGTCCCAATGAAAACTCAGTTAATACAGGCATCTCGTATTATACCAAAGGTGCTGTGGCAGGTATGCTGCTTGATCTGGAAATTATTAATGACACCAAAGGGAAAAGTTCACTGGATGATGTAATGAAGTACATGTACGATACCTATTACAAACTAAAGAAACGAGGCTATACCGATGTTGAATTTAAACAAGGCCTGGAAAAATTTGCCGGTAAAAACCTGGACGACTTTTATAAAAAATATATCTACGGTTTAACGCCGGTTGATTATAACAAATACCTGGGGTATGCCGGATATAAAATAACAGATGAATTGGCTGAAAGTAATGAACCCACTTTGGGAGTCACTATTGCAAATAATAATGGCAGAAAAATAGTTACTACTGTACTGCGCGGAAGCGCCGGATGGATTGATGGCATTAATGTAAATGATGAACTTACAGCTATTGATGGTATCCCTGTAACCGATGTGTCAACTATGCTGAACGGTAAAAAACCAGGTGATAAAATTTCGGTTGCCGTGAATAGGGATGGTTTGCCGGTTACATTGCCGGTAACGTTATTACGGAACAACAAGGTTAAATATAAAGTTGACGGCCTGGCTGATGCAACTCCACAACAGCTTTTGGTAAGAAAGAAGTGGCTTGCTTTGTAGAAAATTAGCGGCGGCCGAAGATTAGCTAAGGTTTAATTTTTCCTTGGTCAATTTAATATGCTACTGATTAACAAAAAGGCAAAACATTTTATGTGCTTTGGGTATTTTATAGATATCTATAAATCATTTATCTAAAAAACATCGATCATGAACTCATTATTATACATCATTGCAGTAATCCTTATAATAGGCTGGGCAATTGGATTTTTCTTTACGGCAGTTGGCAGTTTAATACATGTATTACTGGTGATAGCAATCATATCTTTAGTGCTTGGCCTGATCAGAAGGCCGACGGCAATTTAAGCAGCGTAATAACTCTAAATAAAAAAGGCCGCATTGAGCAGCCTTTTTCTATTTAGTTAGATGTCACGTCGCGAAATTTATTTCTTTTCGTGGATGCCTTTTTGGTTAATGCTGCTTTCTGCAATTTGGCTAAGCAGATTATCGGCATTTTTTTCTTCCTGCAATGTTGCTTCCAGCAAGTCGGCGGCTTCGTTATAACCTAATACAGTTGCAAGTGTTTTTAAAGTACCGTAAGAAGCTATTTCGTAATGCTCAACTTTTTGCGCGGCTGATATAATCCCTGCATCCCTTGTAAAAGAGCCTTTTTCAGTGTCTGCAATAATTTCGGTGCCTTCTTTAATCAAACCGGCCATGGCTTCGCATTTTTTAGCGACTGCTTTTTCGTCTATTGAAGCAAAAGCGTTTTCCAGGCGGGTAACATGGTTCTCGGTTTCGGCAAGGTGATTTTCAATGGCTGTACGCAGTTCTTCCGAGGTAGCAGCTTTTGCCATTTTTGGTAAAGCGGAAACCAAGTGTTTTTCGGCCCAATAAATATCTTTTAATTCATCAAGAAATAATTCGTTTAGTGCTGATTCTTCTACACCAGTTGCCTGGCTTCTGTTTTTTACTTTAGTTTCCATGGTTAAATGATTTATGTTTTTATACGAAATAAAATACATTAATCATACCAATTTAACTTATTGACTTAATTTATTAATTAATAAATTATAATACTGTAGTTTAAATAAATTTTCAGTTAAGGCTGATTGAAATTTAAATGATTGCATGGAACTGTTACCTTTTACTTGCATTTGTATTGTATCAAATTTGGTGCGCAATCAAAACACCTAAAGATCCATGTTTGTCAAACACATTGTCATGCTCCTTTTTTGGTATTTAAGCTTTGCATCAATTGGTCATAAAGATCATCACCAGTGGCTTTTTGCGGCTTAAGTTTTTTAACAGTAGCCCTTTTGCCTTTGGCTTTTGCCTGGATGATTTTTAACAGCTCATCGTCATACTCATCTTTAAATTTGGACACATCAAAATGTTCGGCATATTGGTTGATAAGCGCAAGCCCCATATCCAGCTCTTTTTTGCTTACTGTTACTTCTTTGGTGACATTTAAGTCCTCCGTACTTCTTATTTCCTGTGCAAAACGGATCCGGGTCACCACCAGTACATTATCAACCGGATGAACTATACAGAGTGATTCGGTACTACGCAAAACAAAACGTGCCAGCCCTGCTTTTTTCGACTTGATAAGTGCCTGCACTAAAAGCGCATATGCTTTATTGTTTTTAGTATCAGGTTCGGTATAGTAGGAGGTTTCATAAAACATGGGGTTTACGTCCTCAATGTCAACAAAACTTTCAATTTCAATCACCTTGCTTTTTTCAGGGGCTGCATCTTCAAAGTCCTGATCCTCCATTATCACATAATCATCATTCAGCTTGTAGCCCTTAACAATTTTGTCATAAGGCACTTCTTTATGAGTACGCTCATTTACCCGCTGGTAACGTATGCGCGCATGATCGCGGCTATCCAACATATCAAAATCAAGCGAACTGGTTTGGATAGCTGAATATAATTTTACAGGTATGCTTACCAAACCAAAACCAAGCGAACCTTTCCAGATAGATCTCATAACCAACGTTCTTAATGATTAAATATAACCATTAAAAAGTTAAAGGGTTTTAGTAAATCAAGGAAGAAGAAAGCTAAATGATAATCAAACAAATGCAACTACCAATCATCTAATCAATCTCTTAAATCGTGGACATCCCGGTTCAGACAATATTATTTCCTATCCACATATTTTTTCGCAATCTCTGGATAAACAACGTTCATATAATTATTCGCTTTGCCATCACGATCAAAAATGCCTTCCCACGAATTAAGCGGTTCCCAAATAAAAGAACCTATTGCTTTGCCGTTCGGAACGTTAAAGGCAATATCATTCACTTCCCGCTTAAGCTGTGAATATTCGGCAACCATCACCTGTTGCGGGTATCTGTTAGCCAGATCAGTCATATTGTTTTTCAGATCTGTCGGTGTGCCATGCCATTTTGGGTAATAAGATAAACCTATTACATCAAATGGCAAATTGCGTTTAGCCATGTTATCCAGGAAAAAACGAGCCTCCGGATTTTGACCGCCCAAGGCAATGTGCAGCATAATAATGGTTTTAGGACTCACAGCGCGAACTCCTTTAAATCCTGTGTATATTAATTGGGCAAGGCTGTCGAGGTTATTAATCTCGCCGTCCGGCCATACCATACCATGGTTAATTTCATTGCCAACCTGCACCATATCAGGTGTGGTGCCCTGGTCCTTTAACTGCTGCATCACGTCCACGGTATAGTCATACAACGATTTTTTGAGTGCGGTAAAATTCTCTCCAGCCCATGCTGCCGGTTCATTTTGCTGCTGTGGATCGGCCCAGTAATCACTGTAATGGAAATCAAGCAAAAACTTCATGCCCGCAGCTCTTATACGTTTGGCCATTTGTTTGGTATGTTCCAGGTCGCAAAAGCCAAGCTTTGGCGAATATCCCTTTGGGTTTGCCGGGTTGTTAAATATCCGCAGACGGATATAATTAAAACCATGGGCCTTCATTATTTCAATCGGGTCGCCTTGTACACCGTTGTCTGAAAATTTAATGCCCCTGCTTTCCATTTGCGGCAGGAAAGAAATATCCGCGCCCAGTATTTTATCTGTAACTTTTTTAAGTTGATATTTATCGTGCGTAACTACATGGGCTATACCTGGTTGTACCGTATGGATCTCTGTTGATCCAGTATATAAGCTATCGGCTGTTGCCGCAAATTTGATTATTCCCCTTGTACGGCCGGTTTGTAATATTACCCGAATACTGCCATTGAGTTTAACCTGCCACGTACTGTCCGTGTGTGGTAAATTATTAAAGTTAGTGCTGCCATTTACATTTATAATTTTAGCATCTCCCGTTATATGCAGCGTGACGGGGATGTTTGCATCTGCCACGCTATCTCCGCGACTGTCAATAATTTTAATGCTGATCAATGCCTCATCTTTACCATCAGCTATCATGGTAGTTTTGTAGGGCGTTATTTGTATTTCAGAAGGTACGCCCGGCGGTTTAGGCTTTCTGCGTCCCTGTGCATTGATAGACGTAGCCGCAATCAGCATTAAAAAAACAAGTAATAAACTGTTTTTAAGCCTGGGGCATAGCATGGTTGTTGTGTATTTTAACATAACGGTTTTAATTGGTATGCTAAAAGTACACTTTAAAATGTATGATTGACAATTATTTAATGTAAGATATCTTTTATAACTGATTTTTTACAAACCTCTCATACAACGCTTCCCAAAGCACAACTATATTTAAGTTGGACAAAGTCATCCATGCTTCAGACATCCTTATGAACTCTCTTGTAAAACGATTACAGTTTAAACAACAAACTTTATTGTCCTTGCTTTTCCGCCATAGCTGCAACTGCCTGCAAAAACCAGGCAGCATGCGGGATCCATTGCTCTGTCCACCGCCATTCATTGCCTGCGGCTTCGGTTTTAAAATCTATGCCGCTTCCGTCACCATTACCTTCTTTACCTGTAATGCCGTTTGATACACCGCCGCGTTCGGAGCCATGCCCGAAATTTGAATGCATATAAGGCACGTTATTCTTGCCAAAACCATACATAAAACACATGGAGTAGGGGTTACAACCTAATACCCATGATGTTTGGTTTGAAGCAAAAGCAGCAAGCGGTTCACTTACACCCCAGTTGCCATTATGCGGATAAACCAGTTTGCCGCCAACCAGCGCAGCCGTTGCAAGCGATGCCAGGCGGGCATCCTCACCCTGCCACCACCAGCCGGTTTCATTATCATGCGGGATAAAAAAGCCATCCTTAACTTCGCCTTTATATAAAAATGATTGCCTTGCATAGCCAAAGGGGTTACTCACTTTATTGGTTACGGCAAGGTTATAATCCAACGCTTTTTTAATGATTTGCAAGGCTTCGGCTCTTAATGCAGCATCCTTTTCTTTGGTAAGATAACGTGACAGGGCAACCACAGGCAACCCGGCATCCGATGCATGCCAGTACGGACGGTTGGAATCATTAGCAATAAAATAGCCTTCAGTGGTCATCCTTTTGCTGAGGTTTTGCGCCCGCTTTCGTGCTTCATCTTTGTAGAGGGAGCTGTCGGTCGCGATCCAAAGTTCGGTGGCAGCCATCAGGGCACAGTAGTCATCAATAATATTTTCCTTGCCGTCGTCATCGTATTTGGTATTATAGACCAGCAGATGGGCAAAGGCTCGTTTTGCGCCGTCAAGATATTGCTGCGACGTAAAGTCCCTGTTTTTTTTCCATTGCGAGATCCGGGCCAGCGCGGCAATGGCCATGCCGCCACCTTCGCGGAAAGCACATTGATATTCGTCCGTAGTTACGCTGTTGGCATGCAGGCCTACTATCCGGCGGGCATTGGGGTCTTTATTAAAGTAACTGAAAACGATCATGTAAAAATAATCATCCTTTGATAAAGCACGCATCATATAGTCGGCACCATAAAGGGCTTCATCATCCAGCGAATCTTTGATATTCCATTTTTTCAGCAAACCGGGGATACCCTCAGAAGTGCTCTCCATTGACCATACTACCAATGGTGTTTGCTGCGGCGACACAAAATTGGCATAAGCCAGGTGCGAAAAATATTTACTCACATCGCCCGATGCATCGCACCAGCCCCCGTGCATGTCCACTGTTTTGTCACTGCCAATCATGTGCATGTGCGCATCTGCGGCTAATTCGGCCGGGGTGTTCGCCCTTTGTTTGTTGTAATAATGAATAATGGACGATATGGTCAGTTTAGCCAGTGCATCCTCTTCAATTTCAAACGGATTAGAATTGTACAATTTGCCGTCAACTACAATATTCAGCCAGTACTTGCCGCTTTTATTAAAATCTGAGAAATCCGCTCTGAAGTAAATTTTACCTGGAGTCCATTCGTCAATATGTTGCGGACCGCTAAGCACACCTGTATAAACTGTCTTATTATTAACGGTGTTGATAAGATGGAAAGTTGTTTTACCCAAAAGTGGATGATCAACACCAACAACTGCTGTTTTAGGTCCCCTGCTGTCAAACCCGATTTGGTTTGCATAAATAACCGGCTGGGAAAAAGCAGTAACTGTCAGGGTAAGAAATGTGATAAATAAGGCGGAGATCTTTCTCATTGTATAATAAAAGTGATAGCCCGCAAATTAATCAAAGAATGACAATAAAAAATTAAATTCGATGGAGAATGCAGGGCAGAGGCATTAAAATTTTTTAAGCTTGTTTTTTCTTTTATGATTTGCCGGTAGGTATATTTCGTGGGTAGAATGTTTGTTCAAGATTCACCAAGCGTTCCTATAGGAACGCCTCGTACTTCTTTTGGACGTTTCTACCCACCAAAAGTCTCTATGGAACTAAGAAAATTACTATTTGGGGTTAGGTAAAATAGCACAGTCTTGTATTTAACTCTTACAATTAATATCTTCTAAATTATAAAAGTTACTGAAACTATCCTATTGAAAATAAAATCAGAAATCTCTCTTTCTGATTCGATTAATTATAAGTTCAATAAATATTTCTAATTTAGTGTCGGATATACATTTATTACCTAAATAAACCAATTATGCCAGTTAATAATGCTTTTTCACCAAAGGCAGCCCGCTTATTATGCCTGTCTGCAACCGTTTTACTTTATTCTTTAAAGGGATTTAGCCAGCAAGCCCGTACAGTTGCAGATTTTGATAAAGACTGGCATTTCCATTTAGGCAATGTAAATGACGGTGAAAAGACCAGTTTAAATGATATGAACTGGCGTTTACTCAACCTGCCGCATGACTGGAGCATTGAAGGGAAATTCAGCAAAGATAACCCGGCCACCCCAGAAGGTGGGGCATTACCGGGAGGTATTGGCTGGTACCGTAAAACATTTACCGTCGCTGCTGCATCGAAAAACAAATTGATTTATGTTGATTTTGACGGTGTTTACCAAAAAAGCGACGTATGGATAAACGGCCATCATTTAGGTTTCAGGCCCAACGGATATATCTCTTTCAGGTATGAGCTTACGCCTTATTTAAATTTCGGCGGCAAAAACACGATCGCGGTTAAAGTAGATAATTCAGTTCAGCCAAACTCCCGTTGGTATTCAGGTTCGGGAATTTATAGGAATGTGTGGCTGGTAACCACTAATAAATTAGCTGTCGACCATTGGGGAACTTATGTAACCACTCCAAAAGCAAGTAAGCAAGCTGCATCAATCCAATTAATAACACGTGTAAAAAACAACTCCGGCAAAAATGCAAAGTTCACCCTGGTTACAACTATCTATAGTCCCGGCAACAAGGTTGTCAGCAATTCGTCTGCATCAGTTAACACTGTTGAGTCCAATAAAGGCGTGGAGCAAAATTTCGAGTTAACTAACCCTGAATTATGGTCGGTTGAAAAACCTTCTCTGTATAAAATAGTCACCAAAGTAATTGAAGCCAATAAAGTAGTTGATACTTATACTACCCCTTTAGGCATCCGCTATTTTAACTTTGATGCCGATAAAGGATTTTCTTTAAATGGCAAGCCAATGAAAATATTAGGCGTTTGTGACCATCACGATTTAGGTTCATTAGGTGCAGCCATTAATACCCGTGCGCTGGAGCGTCAGCTGCAGATGCTGAAAGCCATGGGCTGCAACGGTATCCGTACCTCGCACAACCCGCCTGCGCCTGAGTTGCTGGAGCTTTGCGATAAAATGGGATTTATTGTAATGGACGAGGCTTTTGATTGCTGGGAATGGAAAAAGGCTAAATATGATTACCACTTATACTTTAAGGAATGGCACAAACGCGACCTGGAAGACCAGATATTACGCGACCGTAATCACCCCAGCGTTTTTATCTGGAGTATTGGCAACGAGATACCACAACAGGGTGATACCAGCGCTTTACGATTGGGACCAGAATTGGCCGGTATTGTACATAGTTTGGACAGGACAAGACCGATCACTACTGCCAATGACCGTCCGGATACCAGTAACAAGATCATAAAATCAGGGGCCATTGATTTGATAGGTTATAACTACCATGAATTTGACTATGCCACCTTTCATGACAGGTATCCCGGTAAAAAATTCATAGCCACTGAAACAACATCAGGCCTGGAAACCCGGGGGCATTATGATATGCCTTCGGACAGCATACGTATATGGCCTGCAAGGTGGGACAAGCCCTTTACCAGCGGCAACCCTGACAACAGCGTTTCGGCTTATGATAATGTTCGTCCGGCATGGGGTTCTACGCATGAAGCTACCTGGAAAGTGATGAAAAAGTATGATTTCCTTTCGGGGATGTTTATCTGGACAGGATTTGATTATATGGGCGAACCAACGCCTTATTCCTGGCCGTCGCGCAGTTCGTATTTTGGCATTATTGACCTGGCAGGCTTCCCGAAAGATATCTACTACATGTACCAAAGTGAGTGGACCAGCAAACCCGTTTTACATATCTTTCCGCATTGGAATTGGGAACCAGGAAAAACCGTAGATGTATGGGCGTTTTATAATAATGCCGATGAGGTGGAACTGTACCTGAACGGTAAATCAGTAGGTGTTAAAAGGAAGAACGGCGAAGACCTGCATGTAATGTGGCGCTTAAAGTTTGAGCCGGGCACATTAAAGGCCATATCACGTAAAAATGGGAAGATAATTTTAACCCGCGAGATTCATACCGCTGGCGCCCCTGCAAAAATTGAACTGATTGCCGACCGGAAAACCATTAAAGCTGACGGGAAAGACCTTTCATTTATAACGGTTAGAATATTGGATAAGGATGGCAATTTAGTGCCTGATGCCAATAACCTGGTAAACTTTAAGCTTAACGGCGAAGCTTTTATTGCAGGCGTTGATAACGGTGACGAGGTGAGCCACGATCCGTTTAAGGCAAATTACAGGAAGGCATTTAATGGAATGGCATTAGCAATAGTGCAAAATAAAGGGAAGGCAGGTAATATCAATTTTACGGCGACTTCTGCTGAGTTGCAGGGAGCAACGGTGGTTTTGACGGCAAAGTAAATAGCTGTAGTAGTCTGAACCATGATTAAAGGATTAATAGATTTTTTTGATCTGTGTCTAAAAAACGACATGATCATGAAATCCTCGATCCAACTAATTATGGTTCAGACAATAAACGAGTTTATTCCCCTTTAAACTTTAACCCTACCTGTTTTCTTGCTTTATCCAGCATGGCGATCATCTGCCTTGACATATCATGGCTGATGACCGGGCTTTCATTTTTGCCTTCTTTTATTAAGTTGCAAAAATGCTCCACTTCATAGTTTAAGCCACCGGCAATAAATGGTTCATTCAGTTCAACCGTGCGGCCATCAACGTAATTGATAGTAGCCCGTGCGGGGTTCCACCAATTTTTGTGGATGGTTACGTTTCCAATTTCGCCACAAATTAGCGCATCACCTTTACCATGCAGATCAAGACCGCAGTAAAGCTGTGCATAACCATTGTCGTGCTCGGTTTGAAAGATGGAGAACATGTCGATACCTGTTTCCCCGAATCTGCCCAAAGCCTGTACCTGCTTTGTGGAACCAAGCCAATCCACCGCTAAAAATGCCTCATAAATACCAATTTGCATCAGGCTCCCGCCCACCAGCTCATGGCTATAGTTCGGATGCTCGGGAGGGCAATCGGCAACCGCCGAACCGGCGCGGACATAACCCACTTTTCCAATAGGATCAGTAATCAGGTATTCTTTTAACCGCGTGTATAAAGGAAAGAAGGGTGGTTTCATGCCTTCCATAAAAAGCAAGCCCTTTGATTTAACCACTTTAAGTATATCTTCTAATATAGCAAGGTTTGTAGCTGCAGGTTTTTCACATAAAACATGTTTGCCTGCATTTAATGCTGCAATGCTATAAAATGCATGGCTGTCGGGCAGCGTTGCTATATAAACGGCATCAATATCACTTTCCAACAGCTCATTAACCGTTTGGCAAGCGTTGCCGCCGTATTGTTCAACAAAGCCGGTTACCGTTTCGGCCCGCCGCGACCATACGGATATTAATGCGGTGTGCGGGACTTTTTTTAGTCCCTGCACAAACCGGTGCGCTATCCGCCCACAACCTATGATACCCCATTTGATCATTTTTTTAAGATGCCCAGTGTTAAATTCACAGTTGGTATTAATTGATTTTAGCTAAAACCTATTGGTATTGAATGTAAATAGGGTACGGCTTCTTCTTTAAAACCTCTTGAGGTGTAAGCATGTGGTGAGGTGCTTTCTTTAAATCATTTTTATAAAAAAGCTTAAAGCCGGTAAACTGAACAGGTTCGTTATGAATAAAATAGCGCCAGGTTCCCTCTTTAAGGTCAGGCTCACCCCAACCATCCATGTCCATTACTAATTGAATCTCCGGGCGTAGCTTAATATTCTGGTAATTGGTCAGCATTTTTTTAGTAAAACGATGAACAATTAAAATTTTAGGAGGCAGGTTATATTTTCTTACCAGGTTGGCAAGATAGCCCGATACATAGTTCACATCTGCTGCATCATAAGTACCAATTTTTTTACCGGGATGGATACCATCCTTCATAGAAAACTCTGGATCCATACCAAAATGCACATTAGGCATTATCCAATATTTTTCGAGCAATGGCAACTCAGCATGAATATTACTCAATGCAACCTGGATATCCAAAAAAACAATAGCATGTGCTTTTTTAGCGAGCACTAAAACACTGTCAATCTGTTTAAAAGGCATACGGTGCCTATATTTGCCATCTTTACCGGCATCGCCACTGGCTACAACCGCAATATAATGCAACGCGGGTTGTACAGGGGTTTGCGGATCGGCCTTTTCCCAGTTCTTTACTTCACCCTTTAACTTGGCAAGCATTTCGTTTGGAGGGAGCTCACCTAAAATACCCATCTTTTTTGCATAAAGATTTCCATAAAAAGCAACCACTCTTTTAAATGGCAAAATAGCTCCCGGCAAAGGATAAGGGGCATTTTTAACCGGCCATTTACCGCTGGTGTCTCCGTGGGCAAGGCGCTTCATCAATGAATCGTACAGCTTTTTATTTAGTGGCGGATATACCACCCTGGCAACAACCGTATCCTTTACAACTGAGGTTACCGCTGCAACTTTTTTAATAGTGTCCTTTTTATTGTTTGCAGCAGTTGCATTTTTGCTTTGGCTACAGTTTGTAAAAAGCAGCATTGTGGATAAAAGAAGTGCAACAGACAGAATGGTATTTTTCATTTTAATCATATGTTTTTGAGGGTGCAGCGAGCCAATGGTATCGGACTGACTTATTTGTTTTTTGGCTGATAAGTTATAACGCATATTCAATTTCACTTTGCTTTGTTTCGATGTAACCGGGGTTGCGCAAAATAACACCTTTTCCGGTACCAAGATGCTTAAATTTATCAACAGTTAGCATATCCATTTACAAAAACTTATTTTAAAACCGGCGTTGTAAGAGTGGAGTGCATCAAAAATTCACTCATTCCTAACCGTGTTTAAAGAACTTCCCAAACACGCCCAAAGGCAATTTTGATCCGGCTGTCGCCTGCAGGTAAAGCTCACCGGTCTCCAGGTTTTTAACTTGCGGATAAGCGCTTTTAATGAGGTTTTCAATAATTACCGACGAAAACCCAAGCGAATAGGTATTCAGAATAAGAAAATGTTCATCCGGATCGAGCAATAACATTACATCCCGCATCATTTCATTAATATTATCTTCCAGTTTCCATTTTTCACCGTTAGGACCATGTCCGTATGCCGGAGGATCAAGGATAATGCCGTTGTATTTTTTACCTCTTTTTAATTCCCGTTTTACAAATTTCAACGCGTCTTCAACCACCCAGCGTATATTGGTGAGACCTGATAATTCCTGATTTTCATTGGCCCAGGTCACCACTTGTTTTATTGAATCAACGTGGGTAGTATCGGCGCCTGCTGCCTGGGCTATTAATGAAGCACCGCCGGTATAAGCAAAAAGGTTGAGCACTTTTGGCTCTGGAGTTTTAAATTTCTTTATATTCTGGCTTATGTAATCCCAGTTAACAGCCTGTTCAGGAAAGATCCCCAAGTGCTTAAAAGAAGTTAAAGCAAGCCTGAATTTTATACTTGCTTCCTGATTTTTATATTCAATGTGCCAGCGATCAGGTGTTGCGGGGTTCTTTTTCACCCATTCGCCCGATGTTGCCGAACGGCCCTTAAATTTAATATGATGCAAACGTTGCCACTCTGATTGTGGCAAACCCTTGCTCCAAACAGCCTGCGGCTCGGGCCTTATTAATATTACATTACCAAAACGTTCCAGCTTTTCAAAATCGCCGCAATCAATCAGCTCGTAATCTTTCCAGTGCGCAGGTGTAAGGAGTTGGATCATTTCTTGTAGTATCAAGTAGTGAGTATCGAGTATCAAGATAAAGGGGGCAAAAATAGTAAATATACTAGCTACCCAAAAAGCACAACATTATTTAGTATCAAGTAGTAAGTATCGAGTATCAAGATAAGGGGGCAAAAATAAGTATCCGGTCTACATACTAGATACTTACTACTACATACTAGTTACTCTCCACTACAGCTTGGACTTTGCTGCACGCATAAATTTACTGGCGAATACAAACTCATTTAACTCTTTATTGTCGGTATGTGCTATATCGTGATTGGAACCTTCCCACCATTTTTCACCGTTATACAAAAATATGATATGATCGCCTATACCCATAACTGAGTTCATATCGTGCGTAACTACTACTGTGGTTATCTGGTACTCTTGTGTAAGCTCACTGATCAGGTCATCAATCAAAATAGAAGTTAATGGGTCAAGCCCCGAATTGGGCTCGTCCACAAACAGATATTTTGGCTGCATAGATATAGCTCTTGCTATACCTACACGCTTTTTCATGCCGCCGGATAATTCAGCCGGATAAAGCTTATTTTTCCCGGTAAGGTTAACCCTTTCAAGACAAAAATTGGCCCTGTCTAACTTTTCTCCCCTGGACATTTGAGTAAACAAGTTTAATGGGAACATAACGTTCTCTTCAACTGTCATAGAATCAAATAGCGCCGAATTTTGAAAAAGCATCCCAATATGCGTGCGAATTGGTACGCGCTGTTCAAAACTCATTTTGGTAAAATTTTCTCCGGCAAATATCACCTCACCTTTTGTAGGCTCGTGGAGGCCAACAATGCATTTTAAAAGCGTTGTTTTACCAGAGCCGGAGCCGCCAATGATCAAATTATTTATGCCGGGTTTAAAGGTTGCACTTATTCCCCTCAGCACATGATTTTCCCCGAATGTTTTTTGAATATCATTAATTTCGATCATAGCATAATACGTGTTATGACCAAATCAGCAAATAAAATCATTACACAACTATATACAACCCCCTTGGTTGCCGATTGCCCAACCTCAAGCGCACCGCCCGAGGTATAAAAACCCTGGTAGGCACAAATAGATGCTATAATAAAGCCAAAAGCAACCGCTTTAACCATTGCCACTCTAACAGTAAGACCGTCAAAACCATTATTTACTCCGGTAATATAATCGGCAGGAGATACATCACCGGATACAATACATGCGATATAGCCACCTGTAATGCTTAGAGCTATTGACATAATAACCAGTAAAGGAACCATCGTCATGCCTGCAATAATTTTTGGAGCTATCAGGTAACCAGGTGCATTTACACCCATTATTTCGAGTGCATCGATTTGTTCGGTAACCCGCATGGTACCAATTTGAGAGGCTATGCTTGAACCAACCCGCCCTGCAAGAACCAGTGAAGATATAGTTGGACTAAATTCCAATATATTTGAATCGCGCGAAATACTGCCGGCAATACTTCGCGGCACCAGCGGACTGGACAGCTGAAAAGCCACTTGTATGGTAGTTGCTGCGCCAATAAATAAAGAGATGATACCGATAATACCAAGAGACCCAATGCCTACCGAAACCATTTCGCGCATTACTTCGGCCCAGTAAACCTTAAATTTCTCGGGCCTGCGAAAACTTAAACGTAATAAGAGGATGTACCTTCCAAAACTGTAAAACATTCTTTTCTATAAAAATCCGGTTAAAAATACTACAATTTGTAATGTAACTCCAATTAGATACAAATTAAGTGCAGTTAAGTTCTGGATTTATTAAGACTTTAACATTTTGCTGACCGCTGTGAATGCACCGGACGACTTATAAAACAACGTATGCTATGACAATCATATTTTTTGGTTTAATTTGTATTGGATGATATTTACACCTTAAAGCGATCCCGAAATTAAATGAAACACCTGCACCATGCGTTAAGACAACTCATTTTATCCGGAATCGATTTTTTTTATTCGCCATTTAAGAAACTCCTGCCGTTACAAACATTCAGGTATGCTGCCAGCGGCGGTGTAAATACCTTATTTGATATTTGCCTTTTTTCGGTAAGCTATAATTTCATTTTTAAAAAGCATAACGCAGCAATTGGCCATATTATCCTAAGTCCGCATATAGCATCCCTATTTTTCGCTTTTTGTTTTAGTTTACCTTCTGGCTTTTACCTTAACCGTTATATAGTTTTTCAGCAATCAGGGTTAAAACGAAGAACCCAACTGATCCGGTATCTTTTAGTTGTATTGATATGCGTTGTTTTTAATTACATCCTTATGAAATTTTTTGTGGATTATCTTGGATGGTATCCCACTCCTGCCAAAATTTTGACAACGGTTTTAGTCATTGTATTTAGTTATACCAGCCAAACCTATTTTTTCTTCCGGATAAAATCACAGGAATAATATCTTTTGGTATAGGTTTTATCCTCTGATTTTAATTAAATAACCTTTGATCTGATCATGTCATCATCCTGCCAAACACAAAGAATATGATCTCCCGGCAAATACACAGTTTTTAAATAGCTCCCTTTACTTACAAAAACCTCCTTATCAGCATTTACATATTTAAGCTTCAAATCGCCATTACTGCCCATAGCTACTATACTTTGATTGTTGTTTGAACTAATGCTGCAATCCCGGCCATTGCCAAGTTCAATTTCGCTTTTCCCCGGCTCGCAATAGTATACAATCCCTTGTCTTTGCCATACTGTATTGATCGAACCGCCATTATTAAAGTTAAGAGCACCTCCATCCATCGGGCATGCATTAAGCTTCCATGTTCCATTTCCTAATTTTTGTGCGCCAGCAAAAGTCTCCCCTTTATTATTTGATTTTATAAGATACAGGTCACGCGAGCCGAGCAGCCAATTTCGGAACATGATTGCTACCTGTGGTCCCTGAACTGCTATACTTGGCCTGCAACATTCGCAAACATGGCCATCAGGGGATTTATAAATCAAACTATTTTTTAACCATTTGCCTGTTTTAGAGGCTGCTATTGATGAAAAATAAATATTATTGCTTTTACTTGCGCGTAAATCCAGCCAGGTAGCATAAAAATTATTCTGCTTATCAGCCGCAATATTCATTAACCCTTCAGGTGCAGATGAACGGACATCATTTACAAACCCTTTTCTTTCCCAGCCGCCTTCATTGTGTTTTAAAACAAAAAAGTGAATATCCCCTTTTTTATCCATCGCAGTTATCATACTATAATCAACCGAGGTTGCCAATTGCGGGCCACGGGCCATACCCAAATGCATTTGAGGAACAACACCTACTAAAACAGGCTTTGAAAACGTTTTGCCATGATTGGAAGAAGTTGAACAAAATATACTGTCGGTTCTGCCAAATGCAACTCTTATAACTCCTTGATTATCTGTAGTTACTTGCGGTTGCTGCCCTTTAGAAATTGCATTATAAGAGGGAGATTTCGCCGATATGAAACAGAGGGAAAGCAATGAGCAAAGAATTAACTTATTTAATGGAAACATGATTCAAATTGGTTTTTATTATAACGCCTTAAAAAAGTAAAAGTATAGAATTTGGTAACCATACAAATGATTTAATTTCCATTTACCGCTACTTTCATGTGGTTTACCGAAAATTTAGCCCGCTTTGCCAATTGCATTATTTAAGCATGTTTAAATAAAATTAGATTTGTATAATAAATACGCTAAGTAATATGAAGAATGCGCTGATCACTGCATCAACAAAAGGAATGGGCCGGGCTACCGCAATAGCTTTTGCTAAAGAAGGAATAAACCTGGCAATTTGTTCAAGGACAAGTGCAGATCTATCAGCTTTTAAAAGCGAGTTATCAGCCATTAACCCTGCGATTAAAATATATACTGCTGTTGCTGATTGCAGTATTAAAGAACAGGTATTGGAATTTGCTGCATCTGCCGAAAAAGAGTTAGGCTTTATCGGCATAATTGTAAACAATGCCGGCATTTATGAATATTCAAGCATCCTGGATGACAAAGAAGAAACTTTTAAAAAACAGGTAAATACCAACCTGATGCCGGCCTATGAGCTATACCGGTATTTTGGCAAAAAAATGATGCGCGCTCAGGAGGGACACATTTTTAATATCTGTTCTGTAGCATCGTTAACCCCTATTGCTGAGGCCGGTACCTACAGTGTAACAAAATATGCGCTACTTGGTCTTACTAAAGTAATGCGGCTGGAAATGCAGCAATACGGGGTAAAGGTAACTGCAATTATTCCTGGTTCAACCTTAACAGATTCGTGGAAGGGAATGACGGTTGATAAAGAAAAAATGGTTTTGCCCGAAGACATTGCATCGGCAATTATAAATACTTATAAAATGAGTGCTGGAGCAAATGTGGATGAAATAATAATAAAACCAACATACGGTCAAATATAAAAATCAATTAAAACTAATCATATGAACAAGAAACTATATCGCGACGAATACCACAAGGTGTTAGGTGGTGTTTGTTCAGGCCTGGCAGAATATTTTGAAATGGATGTAACAATAGTCCGCCTGTTATTTGCCTTTACTTTTATTATAATGGGTGTAGGTATTATACCTTACATTGTGTTGTGGATAGTGCTGCCAAAAAAAGGCTACCTGTATAACCAATACAATAACCCAACGGTTGACTATACCGTACCTCCGCAAAATCCTGGTGGCCAATTTGCGCCGCCGCCGCCACCGTTTGAAGACAACCCATACAGGGCATACACCGGTAATCCTTTTGAAAGTGAACCCGCAGGGTATATGCCGCCAAAGCAACGGTCAAATGCCGGACTGATTGTTGGCCTGGTGCTGATTTTTATAGGTGCCGCCATTTTGATAGAAAATTATGACTTGATACCCGATTTTGATTTTGAAAGGTTATGGCCAGCCGTATTGGTTCTGATAGGTGCAGCACTCATCATGTCCGGCCAAAAAAGACAGCCATGGCACCAACCGGATTTACAGGACCCGGCTAAAAATGAAAATCCGGCAGCAGATAATAATTCCTCAACGACAGATACTACAATTGTAGAACCGTGAGCCCTTTAAGGTCGATATAAATAATTAAATAACCCGGCACATACAAACTTCTATGCCGTTTAAAACGATAAAAAAATGAAAAACGATAAATTAATTCCGGGCCTTGTCCTGGTGCTTATAGGGGCAGCTATCCTGTTGAGCAATTATGGATATCTTCATTTCCATTGGTATAACGTATTTCGTTTGTGGCCAATATTCCTGATAATCGGAGGTGTAAATCTGGTGTTTGCACATAACAGATCTCCCTGGGCAACTATTGTAAAAATAACTGTAGTTGTGGTTGGGCTGGGCCTTTTATTTTTTGGCAATTTTGGAAACCGCTATAACTTTTGGCCGGGAAATCATTTCGGTTATTACCATAACGACAATAATGATAATAACGACGACAGTATGGACGATGGTGATAACAATGACGACAATAGTGATAGCAGTAACGTGACAACGGCAGTAAACGGCGCATTTAATGAGCCATACACTGCCGGGATTAAAGTTGCCCGCCTTAATATAAGCGGTGGTGGCACTGCCTATTATTTATCAGACACTACCAATCAGCTGTTTAATGCAGCTGTTAAAAATAACAATGGCAGATACGAGTTTACGCACAGCAAAGATGATGATTCAGTTTATGTGCTGGACTTCCATATGAAAGATCATAATGGTTTTCAATTCGGGTCGCATAATAACGAGGCACGGATCCGTTTAAACCCAAATCCCGAATGGGAAATAAATGTTGAGGCCGGAGCTACTGCCCTTAACTTTGATCTTTCAAAATTCAATGTGAGCAAATTTAAAATCAATGGCGGTGCTGCATCCTTTGATGTAAAGCTCGGCGCTCCCTTAACTCTGACAGATGTTGAGATTTCAACCGGCGTATCCAGTGTAAATATCAGTATCCCTCAGGGTGCGGCATGCAGCATCGAAACTGATTCGGGTTTATCTGATAACCACTTTACAGGTTTCAATAAAACAAGTGACAATAATTATGAAACTCCGGGGTTTAATGCAGCAACGCACAAAATGCATATTCATATCAGTGGTGGCCTGTCTGATTTCAAAGTAAACAGGTATTAATTATCGAAAGCGATAAGCTAAACTGCAAAATGCATTACCGCATACAGTGCGGCAGTTGATATAGTTATCCATAAAACTACTCCCTGGAGCAGGGGTTTAAACCCTACCGATACCAGCACCTTGCGTGAAAGACCTGCACCGATGAGGAACAGCGTAAGTGTAAGCCCGGCTTTTGCGATCATCACAAAATACGGGCTTATCACTGATACCACAGGGATATAAGTATTTACTATTATCGCTAAAATAAATAACCCGATAAAATAAGGCACGCTCACTTTTTTTGATTTGTTTTTAAAAACAAATGAGGATATAAAGGTAACCGGGATAATCCATAATGCCCTGGCAAGCTTCACAGTTGTGGCAACTTCCAAAGCATGTGCGCCATATTTACTGGCCGCCCCAACAACGGAGCTGGTATCATGTATGGCAATGGCACACCATAAACCAAATTGGGTTTGCGATAAATTTAAGTGATGGCCTATTATTGGGAAAATAATTAAAGCAACTGAATTCAGTACAAACACGCAGCCTAAAGCTACAGATATCTGCTTTTCTTCGGCTTTAATAACAGGCGAAATTGCAGCTATGGCGCTGCCGCCGCAAATAGCTGTTCCTGCTGAGATCAGGAAAGATGTTTTCTTTCCTATCGTTAACCATTTTCCCATCAGTAAGCCAAATAATAAGGTGCCGCTGATGGATGCGATAGTAAATAAAACACCTTCCTTACCTGCCTGCAAGGCGCTATGTACGTTCATGCCGAAACCCAATCCTACTACTGATACTTGCAGCAATAAATGGGTAGCCTTATGATTTAAATGCAAGTAAGGATGACCTGTAAATTGTGCAATAATAATACCCAGTACCAGTGCTATAACCGGACTGGCGAACGGAGTAATACAAAATGCGACACAAATAATGAATATGATCTTACGGGTACTTTCACTGATGTTAATCAGCAAACCGTTAACGTTATTTAATTGATGTGGAGTTTCCATTGCAGTATTTTATACCGCAAAATTCCATCAATTTATATAGCAATTTTTATCACAAAAGGCAATACCCGATAACATTTAGTTATGGGCAGATAGGTGCATAATTTATTTGGAAGCAAAAAAACCACTCACCTAAACCAATTCAATGTCACTTGATCAACCAATCAGGGTTTAAAAAAACCGACATTTTTTGTTTTGATCAAAAATATCAGGAAAGCCATTACCAGCGCACCTGCCGCCGCGGCAATAAGGAGCGATTTTGTTTGTACGCCAACAGCTATGGCAAGGGTAAAACATTTTAAGCCTATCGGCAAAAAAAGAAAAATAGCAGTGATCATGCCAGGCGAAAACTTTCTTTGCGAACGGATATAGGTTAGTATATGAAAGAACAAAGCGTTTATTAACATCATCGCCGGGAATATGAGGCTAAAGGTAGGATGCGCCCATCCAACTGATGCGCAGGCAACTCCTATAAACAAAACAACCACATTGGTAACATAAAAGGTGTTCCAGTCAACGTCGAGCTTCAAAACTTTTTGTGCCCAGGTTTTCCAGTCGTAAGCAAATTCTTCCAGTATATGTAATGCATAAGCCGCCAGGGCTATCCAGAAAATAAGGTTGTCCATTAATTGTGAGGTTTAAAAATTGAAGATAAGAAAATAACCTAACAAAATGCATTATAAAGCAAAAGGCCCGAAAATTGCTTTCCTGGCCTTAACTACTTTTATGATTAATAAATTATTCCAGGACACCGAATTTCCCTGATTGAAATTCTGCAAATGCTTCCTGCAACTCACGGTGTGTGTTCATTACAAACGGGCCGTATTGTGCTATCGGCTCATTTATAGGTTCGCCACTTAATAATAAAACCACGCTGTCTTTATTTGCGCTGATGTTGATCTCTTCTCCTTCATTTTTAAACAGGATAAAATCATGCTCACCAGCTTTTGCGCCGTTTACCACTACTTCACCATTTACAACCAATAAAATTGTGTTAAAATCTGTGGTAATTTGGGTGGATAGTTTTCCATCCTTGTTTAAACGGATGTCAAACATATTTACCGGTGTAAAAGTAGTAGCAGGGCCTTTGTTGTTATTGAACGTCCCGGCAATCACATTTACAATACCGCCGTTATCAGGAAGTATTACCTTCCCCATTTGGTCGGCAGTTATGGCCTGGTATTTAGGATCAGCCTTTTTATCTTTAGCAGGCAGGTTTACCCAAAGCTGTATCATTTCAAAAGGGCCACCTTTTTTGGAGAACTCTTTTTCATGATACTCTTTATGTAATATTCCTGAGCCGGCTGTCATCCATTGTACATCCCCTGGGTTAATTACACCGCTGTTTCCGGTGCTATCATGATGCGCAACGGCTCCTTTGTATGCAATAGTAACCGTTTCAAATCCCTTATGGGGATGCACGTCCACACCGCGTAAATGATCTGAAGGGCCAAAATCAAATTCGGCGTTAAAATCCATCAGCAAAAAAGGGCTTATTCTTTGTTGGGTGATCTGTTCATTCGGGAAGTAATTAAAAACCCTGAACCCATCCCCTACCATTCCCGGCCGGGCCGGGCGGTGAAATATTTTTTCAATTTGTTTTTCCATTTTATCATCCTTTTCTATACAAAGATAAGCAGCGGGTAAAGCCTAATTGCTTAATCTATGTCAAGAAATTTATGAGGATAAAGATTTGAACTAACGCTTATTTTACCCTGATATATTTTTCAATAATTTCCCGGTTAATATTTTCCTTCTCGACCTTTTCCAACCCGGTTTGAACCAGCGTGTCTCCTTTAACAGTGACCGTAAAATCAAATGATTTGCCTTCCCAGTTTTTATCGCTATAATAATCCAGGTGCTCTGTATATTTATTCCCGTTTAAAGTGTACGAGCCACCACCTGCATCAAACTTATTGGATGAATCTTTTGGGGTGTTTAGCCGGTGCTGCAAGAAAGCGAAATGCGAATCGTTAATTATTTTTATCATCCGCTGAGTTTTAGTGTAATCGGTAAAGGTACTAACACCTCTGGTTATGGTGGTACCGGATGCCAGTTGCCAGGTACCGTTGACAGGATTAATTGGTTTGGGATTATATTCGCAAGCGGAAAGCAAACAAATAAATACCAGTGCGATAAAGGTGATGGGTTTCATATAGAATGGTTTATAAAGAATATAGCAATTATAATAAAAAATTTCGAGGCAACACATTACAGATACGGCCTTCCTAATGCAGACGCATTAAAATAAATACAA
>JAQBOU010000163.1 GCA_028287865.1 Mucilaginibacter sp.
GCTGCATCAGCTGAGCGTCACTTAAACCCGCTGCCGAGGCCTGAGACAGGTACTGACGGATCTGCGCATCTGTCAAATCATTTACATTGATAGTCGACAGGTTCTGGGGGATCGAACTGCTCTGCGCTTGCAGATGTGCGGTGCTTATACAAAAGAGAATAAATGTTGAAAAAAATAAAAAGTACTTAATATGCTTCATATTGAAAGATCACAGAAAAAGGATAAACGTCTTATTACTGCAATTTGTTTAGATATATGTCATACAATAATAAGACAAATTTTTTAAAGCATAATATACAATCTTATAATGTACTTAATTTCAATTAAATAATTTCAGTTAATTGTATTTTTGGCATAAATAAAAACATTCAGTCAATGGTTTTTATTTAATTTAACATTTAATTAACATTATTTATTACAAAGAATCAAAAATAACCAATGAAAAATATTAAGAATATTATATTTGATTATGGAAACGTTATATTTAGCCTTGATTTTTTAAAAAGTCAACAAGCCTGGAAAGAATTAGGTATTGATAATTCAAGTGAATTTTATAGTCACAAAACTCAGGATCCTATATTTACTGATTTTGAAAGAGGGGATATAACCGCTACTCATTTCAGAGACGGCATCAGGCAAATAACCAAAAACCAAAAACTTACCGACCAGCAAATTGATCATGCCTGGAACAGCCTGCTTTTGGGTATTGCCGAGGGTAATCATGAACTATTACTTGATTTAAAAACGAGATATCGTACCTTTTTATTAAGTAATATAAATGCCATTCATTATGATTATATAATGAATTATTTAAAAACCGAGTTTGGTTTTGATAACAACGAACACTTATTTGAAAAAACTTATTATTCGCATTTAACCGGCAAGCGCAAACCAGAATCCGCGATTTTTGAAATGGTATTAAAGGAGAATGATTTAACACCTGCTGAAACACTATTTATTGACGATAGTCCGCAGCATTTAGCGGCAGCTCAGAAGCTTGGTATACAAACATATTTGATGACAGCGCCTGATAGTATACAGCAATTGTTTAAAAAGTTAAATGCAGGAGAGATTTCCAATATGCGGAATTAATTCAACCTTAATATCCAATTGTAAAAATGTCCTTATTATTATGATCAGGGCATTTTCTATTTTAAAACATCATCATAACGTTAAAAGCGGTCGCTTCTTTAAAAATATTAAATTTATTTATAAGGTATAAAACAAATTATTATCGCAATGGTTAATATAATAAACTTTTTTATTTGATAATAAACCTTTACGTAATTTTTTCTCGCTCGTAAAGATATGTAACGATAGCTATTTTAATTTTATGCCGGGAATTAATTTTTTTTTAAAATCGGATTTGAGAAATCTCCTTCTTGCTGCGGGGATTTTGCTTGTTTTAACTATCCATCCCGCTCAATCACTTTCGCAGCCAATCAAGCAGGGTTCACTTGAATATTTAAAACACACTAACGGCGTTAAGGATATTATTTTAGGAGCTGACGTCAGTTCGATACCCGGTTATAAAATAGGCTACATGGATGGCGATTACCACGTAGATGCAGACAGTTGTTTGAAACTCAACTACAAAGATAGTGACTTAAAACTCGGGGATGATTTACCTTTAGATTTAATCGGAATCCGAACCTTTAAAAATAAGGTAGTTAATATTTATCTTTTTTTTAAAAAAGCCGATGGCTATAAGGTTTTGCAAAGTATGTTAGATTCATACGGGTTATTTACCGACAGGCCGGATAACTATAAAGATATTTATAATTGGAACACCAAGCAGGTTAGCTTATCCTTAATGTACGATGCGAATGTTGACTTGGGGGTTGCTGTTTTCACCTGCAACAACCTGCAAAAAGAAATCGTAATAAGGAAACAAAAACTAGCCTTAATGATGCAATTATTGTCAAGCCAATTTTGATCGATGCTTAATGTACAGGACATCTCCTGTTGTTAATTAAACCTGCTTCAAACATTTTCACCTCATCTCGAATTAAGTCCGGATTATTCATCCTGTGATTTTATAAATTATTTAATTTATAATTGATTTTGGTAAGGTTATTGAAAAAGAGATAAATAAAATAATTATCTATATGAAAACCTATCATTTATTGCTGATTAGTAGAATCTGCGTTGCCATATGAAAAAAATTTTACTTATTTTTTGTTTGCTTTTCAGTACGGTTAACACTTTCGCCCAGCAATTTTCACAATATAATACAGGAACGTTATACGATTCTTTTGAAAATCCGGCTCAAAGATCTTTCATCCCGGATAGCAGCCACCGATTTGCCTCTAATTTCCTGATCCCCAACATAAACCTCAACTATTTTTTAAGCGGGGATGCCCAGGGAACGATAAAGGGACGAATATTTTTAAAGAATTATAATAACTCGTTATTATTAATTAATAAAGGGAAAGATAATATTTCAAATGGAGATATTAATCTTTACCTCGTTACTTTTAAGGCGTATACAAACCTGGACGGTGATGAGGAAATGGGATTTTCGTTCCAGATCAAGGCTGAAGGTAAAATGGCTTTTACCGATGAAACAGCTGCAATATTGGGTGGTATACAAAACTTCAACGATGAATATTACCCCAGTATTTTTAATAGCAGTTATTACTATCAGGCCTACCACCAGATAAGTTTTGCCTACCGAAGAAAAGTCAACAGGCAATTTGCGTTCGGTTTTAAAATTAGCTCATTACTTGGAATACAATATAAAGGCGTAAACATTACCAGTTCCAGAACCACATTTGATAAAGCAGATGATGCTGTATACCTGGGTTTAACAGGAACTTATTATAACAGTTATTTACCCAATTATCAATTAACCTCCAATGCGCTTATACCTTCTTTTAAAAACCCTGGGGCAGCTATATCAATCGGTACCGCTTATAGAAGCAACGATGGTTTTATTTTACAGGGAAATGTAAAAGATCTGGGATTTATTCACTGGAATAACCAATCACAGGTCTTTAATTTTGATAATTCTGAAGTAATTCATGGTGCGTCTTCTCCTCAATGGCAGGATAGTGTGTTTAAGCATATGAACAGCATTATACATAACAACCTGACAAATAGATCATTTACAACTCCTGTTGACGGCAGGGCCGAATTGAGTATCAACAAAGCGTTTTGGTTGAATTATGACAACACAGTAAAGTATTCGCCCACATTAATTGCATCCAAAGAATTATTTTATCCTGGTTTTATAGGTGCGCTGGTAAATTCGGTTCAATATAAAAATTGTTCAATAGCGCTTACAACAACCTACGATGACTTGAAAATTTTCACTCTGGGTGCACAATTTATGTATAAAACACCCGATTTTGAATTTTATATTGGCAGTGATAAACTAACACAATCCGTAGCGATTGCCGCTGATGAAATAAATAAAAACCCTGCTTCTATTTATCAGAATAATTCATTTACAGGTGCCAGCTTCTTTATGGGAATTGCTTTTAAATTCGGGGCATTGATTGAACACCCTATGAATGGAAGTGAAAATGGTTTTTAGAGAATGATGAGGTAAGTGAAGTGTTTTATTATAATTACAATGTTGCCTTATACAGGCAACATTGTAATTAAATTAAAGGAATACGGTAGTTATTTTAATTACTTATAAGTAAGAAAAGTACCCGGTAAAATAGATTCATTAATATTTGCGCCCCAGCTATTGCCGTCCCATCCGGTTGGTTTATTTACTCCGGGTGCCAACCATGCACTATTGCTGTAATTGGATGCGTTAAAGAAATTAACTTTGTTATTAGAAACTGTAGCGTTAGTAACAGTATGGCCGCCTATACTATTCACATATATTCCAACATTGGTAAAAGACTGAGATTTACCATAAACAGTATTATTAATAATAGAATTGTGGTCTCCCCCTGCAATAGCCATTCCATATTCGCCTGGATTAACAAGAATATTTCCAGAGGCCGTTAAATAGGATCCGCCATTATCACCTAACATGATACCGCCTCCGCTAGAACTTGGTCCTCCGCCCATTATCCAGTTATTGGCAATCATTATAGGGCTGGAAGACGTGCCATTACTTTGATATAAGTTTATGGCATCTTCCGGATTGCTCTGCCCTAAAATATTCACTCCCAAATTGTTGCTAATACTATTGTTAGCACCACTTACATTATTAAACTGAACAAACTGACCTCGAGGAAATGGGCCCTTCATATTCAAAAACTGGTTGTAATTTACCACAATGCCGCCTTTTGAAATTTGCTCGGCATATACTCCGGTGCTTACGTTTGTAAAATAGTTATAATCAATTGTAATGTTGTTGCAGTTAATTAAATGGATACCAACATCACTAGAATTATATAACTTACATTTCGTTATGTGTATATTATAGCAGTTTATCAAAGTGATATCCGGAACACTGCCACCACTTATTGACTTACCACTTATAGTAAGATCATGCGCACCTGTCAGATTAAATACCCCGGAAGAAACATAATTTGTTGAAGTACTTGTACTGGCTACCGCAGTTGTGGAATAGGGTGACAGCCTTGATCCCGAAATAGGGGTTTCCATAATATTCCCGGGCATTTGCCATTGTACAGAGATATTATCTCCGCCTTGCCCCTGTTTATGTAAAACTTCAATATAATATTTGTGATTGGCCTGTAATGTTACGGGGGCTGACCGTTGAGATGGAAATTTATTCCATTGCCTAAAGTTGGTCCAGCTTAATAAAGTTGCAATTTTCACTTTGTTAGCAGGGTTATCATCGGTAGATAACCACAATTCGGCTGCATCATCAGCTGCTACCCAAAATGTATAACTACCGGTTGTTGGCGGATAGATATAACCGCGCATCCGGTCACCGAAGTTATAGCCATGGTTTTGCGGCCCTTCTAAAGCATTGATGTTGCTGCTGGAAGTTGGGGTTGAGTTAACGGGAATATCATTAACATCATTACCGTTAATATTATCCCACTCTTCCCGTAAGATAGAGCCGGTGCCGTTTGATGCAACGGCAGATGTTAAAGAAGTAGCAAGTGTAGTAACACTTAAAGCAGCGGTGCTGGCTGGTAATGGTGTCGAATCTTTATTACACGAAGTTAAAAGAATCAGGGCATGAAAAAATGCAAAGCAAGCATAACCCATACGTTGTTTCAAGTTTTTTGGGATCATTTTTAAATTAATTAGGACCTCTTTAACGAAATAAGCCAACTAAAAGTTATGCTTACTGGTTAAAAAAGTGAAAATTTTTATTTAAAAATGAAACTTTATTAATTTTTGATTGTTATTTTCCGTTGCAAATAGACAAAACAGTTAATATTTAATTAGAGATTAATAAATTATCTAAATATAAATTTGCATTGTCAAAAAATTACTTTTTTTATTGTTTACTTTCTTAAATTTTCAATCTTTTGCTTTATATTTTCCTTTAAAGAATATTAATTAAAAAATCAATAGCAAAAGATCGTTAAAAGTTAATTATCGTTTATTGATGTTAAATTTAAAAATATCGGCTTCCTATTAATATTTATGGCACAACTCGTCCACGAAAAAAAGCTTCACTAACAGGAAGCGCCGATTATGCCGGTGCTTATCGCTAATCTCCAAAAGCTATGAGGTGCCGGCAAAAAGAAGATGTTCATTATTAAATTGAAACCTCCAGTAAAAAATCATTTAACGATTGTTTATCAAATGGTTTATTTATTAATCCTTTAACATGCTTGTATAATTTCAGCCTGTGTTTATGAATTGGAAGTATCTGACTTGAAATTATATAGATATCAATTTTTTTTCCTAAAGCAGGATAGAGAGCTTCAAATTCGTCCAAAAAGCCCCAGGCATCCATTTCGGGCATGTTAATATCTAAAAAAATCAAATCAGGAATAAATTCTGCCTGATTTTTATTTTTAAAGAGATAACTTAAAGCAGACACGCCATCTTTATAATGCTTAATTTCATTAAAAATTTCTGCGTTCTTAAATAGCTCTTTAAATATCCTATGATAAGCCGGGTCGTCATCAACTAATATAGTATTAAACGAATTTCCGGCATTTATCAATTTACCCAACTCAGATTTCAGTTCAAGAATTGGCTTAGAGACTAACTCTTCAAAGCATTCCTGGCAATACATTGCCTCGGTAAAAGCCCTTGTTAAAGGCACCTCCAAAATTATACAGGAATCTGAAAAATAAATCGAACTTTTACAATTCTTATTAAAACAATAATATCTTATTCTTTCTGAAGCACTCATTTTAGCCGATTATTAACTGTTTTTAAAGATGACGCATATTATATTGTAGTTTATTTATAAATGGTTTTCAAACATCAAAAATTATCAAGCGATGTGACAAAGTGTAAATCTATCTCACGCGACAATACATGGAAATAGATAAAATATATATATTTGTATACAATTATTATACCTAAAACGGTATGCAAACCTTTTTTTAACGAAATCCGTAAAAAAAGAAAAATACAATTATGGGCCAGGAACTAATGATAAAAGCGTTTGGGCGATCTGCTTTAATTACTCTAATTTTAATTTTTTTATTTGAAGCATTATGGCATTATACCATTATAACAGTTATTGTACTTGTGTTTGCATGGTTGTTTCTAATGTTTTACATGGATCCACCGGAAGACTGGGATTAATTTGAAAATTGTAATCTACCAGCATCGGGATTCATATCCAACGTTCTTTTCTCTTTAAAGAACGATCGTATTTCATGTTCTTTTAAATTCTCCCAAAATCTTACCGAATGGATAATTTTTTTTTTGTCAAGCAGCAACTTATCGGGTGCTACCGGTAAGCCTTTCCATTCACAGCCAAAAGGCCCATTTTCTCCAAGATTTCTCAGTTCAAAGCCTGTTGCCTTGGCAAGCAGCGCAAACAAATGATCTTCTCCTAAATTCAGTGAGATAAATTCTTCTTTCGGTAGGTATCCCAGTTTTCGCAATTCAATTAAAAAGCCTTCACTCATAAAATAGGCGCCACCAAATACACTTTCACCAGTCTCATAACCATTTTTTAGTGCTCTTTTGTGAAGTTTAATTAAATGCCAGTTAGCAATTGGCCGTCTAAAAAATTTCCATGTTTTTGTTCCGTTTATAATTCTCTTTTGCGGCCACTTAATATTCCATGGTTCACCATGATAGTCAAACTGATATTGGCCTGCGATACCAATTGAAGGGCTCGATTCGAGATTTTCAACTATTTCCTTTTGAGGATCGTCCCCTATTACCAGCGCATCAGTATCCAGTTTCAACAACACGTTGAATCTGTAATTTTCTACCGCATGGTTAAAAGCAAGTGAAAGGGTTATGTATAAACCGGCCCATCCGCCCATGGCTTTTTTAGTACAGATAACATCACACTCAACAGTATCTTTTAATTTCTTACCAAGCCCCTCCTGTGAATCATCTGCTATAATGATTTTGTAACTTAATTTATTATAATAAACAAAACTTTCAATGGTATCTTCAACAAAATCCAGGCTAGTTCCGGGTCCAACCGGGATAACAACAATTGTATGATAATAAGGTTTGTTGCGTCGCATTTCATTCATAAAAAATCATTAGTAAAAACTTAATTAGGTGTAAAGCAATTTGTTTTTTTGTCACATTAAATTGTGCAGCGTTTCATTATCTTTTTCCACTGCATAGTAAACGGGTCAATTAGCATAAAGATGTATACACTTTATACGGAGGATATTTAGAAAGAAATTTATCAGCTATATATTTTAGCCCCTGAATTATTTTGCAGCACATTTTTCTTTTCCATTTTTAAATTCATTTAAACACTTTATATCGCACTAATTTTCTATACTTCTTAATTTTTATATTACCTAACGCATATAACTTCACCATTAATTGTCATCTTTAAAATTATTTTTTAATTCTGTTAATTTTTTTTTCTAATAACCGGCACCAATTTTAATAGGTACACATGCAATTAATCTGCTGTTAAAAAGCATCAACCCGAGCCAGCGTTCCGCATTTATACTCAAGTTTATACCCTTTCTATTATTTTACTTTAATTTACAAAAAAATATTTTAAAGAAATATTAATTCTTTTTAAATTAATTAATGTTATTTTTAAATAACAAAACTGTTTTATTAATCATTTGTTTATTTTAAAATAAAATTATTTTTTTTAATAGAAATTAATTTACTCCACTCGAGAATATTTCAAAAAAATTAAAAACATTTCTCCATTTTTAATGTAATTAAGTTTGTTGATAAATAATAAACTACAAAATAATATTTGGCAACAATTTTGTAACAGTTTAATCGATAAATTAAAAATATTGAAATGGAATCTATACAAAGTGTTTACAGGGGATACCATCTATTTAATGAGGATTTAAATAAATTACCCCAGTCATCCAAAATCACTGTTAATACAATTAATCAATATTCATTTTGTATTGCCGAAGAAGACGCCGATTTCAAAAGGGCTCTTGAAGAGTCGGATATTCTTTTACCTGATGGAATAGGAATCGTTGTAGCGTCAAAAGCAACAAATGGTGTCCCTATAAAAAAGATCAGCGGCGCGGATTTGCACAAACATCAATTGGCAAGGCTAAATCAACAGCAGGGAAGATGTTTTTACCTAGGCTCGTCTGAAAACACTTTAAATAAGATAAAAGATCGCTTACTGAAAGAATATCCCCAAATTATATGTGAATCGTACTCCCCTCCATTTAAAAAAGATTTTACTGCAGAAGAAAATGCAGAAATGATTCAAAAAATCAATGAATTTAAACCCGATGTTTTATTTGTGGGCATGACGGCGCCTAAACAAGAAAAGTGGACAAGCGCTAATAAAGATGAAATTGATGCGAAAGTTATTTGTTCAATTGGGGCTGTATTTGATTTTTACGCCGGGACGGTTAAAAGGCCTTCAAACTTTTGGATTAAAATGGGACTTGAATGGTTTATCAGGCTTTGCAAGGAACCTAGGCGCATGTGGAAAAGATATTTATACTATGGCCCAATCTTCGTTTACATTTTATTAAAGGAAATTTTATCATCCGATTTATCTAATAGTTTTACATTAAATGAGTATAAAAAGCAAAAAAGTATTTCTAATTAATTATTTACTGAGCAATTATTAGGCAACAGTTTTAGCAACATACTTATGAAACCCAACAATTTATTTCGAATTTTCTTTGCCTTTACCGATTTATTTGCAATCAATTTACTCAACCTGATTTTATTGCAACATTTAAATAAAACAGCTATTAATTATTACGACTACACGGTATTTTGCATTTTTAATAACATGGCCTGGCTGTTGTGTTCATATAGCGTGGCTATCTATACTAACAACAAAATGCTGAATTTCAATAGGTTGTTTAAAAGAACCTTTGCAGCTGCATTATTTTATCTGCAACTGATTTTTACCTTCGGGCTGTTTGTTCCTTCCGGAGGAAATATTTATATGCTATATAGCGCGAGCGGTTTTTTCATTTTTTTAATTATCAGCAGATTGTTTTTCGCAATTATCACATCATACCTTTATAAGCAAGAGTACTATCATAAAAAAATTGCATTTGTTGGTTATAATAATTTGTCAAAGCAGTTAATAACCCATTTTCAGGATAGCAACAAAACAACGCTGATTACGGGTTTTTTCGATAATGATAATACAATCAGCGATTCGTCTTTTCCCATTCTTGGGAAAATTAACGATTGCATCACCTATGCCAGGCAAAATAAGATTACCGAGATATATTCGACGCTATCACCCAAAACTTATCCTTTTTTATATGAACTGGCTGAAGCCGCCGAGACTTCTTTTATAAGATTTAAGTTTATACCGGATTTGAGTGAGTTTCAACCCCATAATTATCATATCGATTTCATTGACGACACACCGGTATTATCTCTTCGCCGCGAACCGCTGGAAAGTATACCTTCCCGTATAAAAAAGCGTGTGTTTGATGTTGTTTTAAGCAGCTTAATTATTGTATTTATCTTATCATGGCTAATTCCTATTCTGGCTATAGCAATTTTGCTGGATTCGAAAGGGCCGGTATTTTTTGTCCAGATGCGTACCGGAAAAAACAACATTCCTTTTAATTGCTTTAAATTAAGGACGTTAAGAGTTAATGATGATGCAGATAAATTACAGGTAACCAGGGGCGACAATCGTATAACCCGGGTTGGCCGCTTTTTGCGAAAAACAAATTTGGACGAATTACCCCAATTTTTTAACGTTCTTCTTGGGCATATGTCAATCGTCGGTTCCCGCCCTCATATGCTAAAGCATACTGAAGAATACTCAAAAATGCTAAGTAATTATATGGTTCGTCATTTTTTAAAACCAGGGGTTACCGGCTGGGCTCAAATAAATGGATACCGCGGTGAAATCAAGCAACCTGATCAATTAAAAAAGCGCGTTGAGCATGATATATGGTATTTGGAAAATTGGAATATCTGGTTAGATTTCAAGATTGTTTATTTAACATTCCGTTCAACATTAAAAGGAGATAAAAATGCATTTTAAGTACCTAATTTAAAACACGAATTTTTATTACCAGGTATTACCCTAATTGGTTTGCAGTTAATTTGCAGTGTAGTTAGCAGGATAAATAAGTACCATTAGGGATTGCGTGTTAATGCAACTTCATAAACGTTATTTAATTCGACAATATTTTTGCCCGGCGAGTATTGAGCATCATAGCTCTGCCGGGCATTTCTTTTATAGATGCTTTTTTGTTCGGCAGTTAACCTGTCATAAAACAACACTTTTCTACTTAAATCGTCTTTGTTTCCCGGTTCAAAAAGAAGCCCGTTATATTCGTTTTTAACAGTGAACTTCATTTGTCCGAGTTTTGTAGCTATAACCGGTACACCAGCGCTAAAAGCTTCAATTATTACCATGCCAAATGTTTCATACCACTGGGATGGAAATATCAGTGCAATAGCATCTTTTAGTAAGGAATTAACAGCCGTTTTATCAACGCTGCCAATATAATGGATATTGGGACAAACTTTACTACGGGCTATAACATCGTTTTGCAAAGGGCCCCCACCGGCTATTTTTAGCTGTAGCCCGTTTTCGGAAAATGCTTCCAATAATAAATTCAAGCCTT
>JAQBOU010000165.1 GCA_028287865.1 Mucilaginibacter sp.
GGTTTTATGAAATTAGAAAAAGATAAACTGGTGGATGGCAAAGATTCAATAAATAGTACCCATCACAAAATGATAAGCGACTTATCCAAAAAAACGGGTGCAGCTTTTGATAAAGCTTATATAGCAATGATGGTAGCCGATCATGACGGAGCGGTAGATCTGTTTACAAAGGGCAGTCAAAATACCAGTATTGAAGTTAGTAAGTTTGCGTCGGAAAACCTGCCAAAAATAAAAATGCACCTGGATTCGGCAAAGGCAATTTTTTCCGCGTTAAAATAGTTCGTTACCATTATATTCCAGAGGAATTTACCATTTAAGAGCGTATATTTGACGAAGCAAATTCGGATTGGTATTAATGAAGAAAAACTTTTTTATTGCATTTGAAGGCATTGATGGGAGCGGGAAAAGCACACAGGTAAAATTATTAACAGAGAAACTTACTGAAGCAGGGCTTAACGTTTATACTACCTGCGAACCTACTGAAGGCCCGATCGGAAAGATTATCCGCGATATATTCAGCCATCGGATGGAGGCGGATCATCGTACAATTGCCGGCTTGTTTGTTGCCGATAGATTAGATCACCTGCTGAACAAAACAAATGGCATCCTTAAAAAGCTGGAAGAAGGTTTTACAGTAATAACCGACCGGTACTATTTTTCTTCTTACGCATATCAAAGTCCGCATATGGATTTGAATTGGGTGATTGAAGCTAATTCATTAAGCGCAAAGCTATTGCGTCCGGATCTGAATATTTATATAGATATTTCTCCTGAAATGAGCATTGATCGCCTTAATAAAGGCAGAAGCTCAATTGAACTTTATGAAACATTAGAGAACCTCCAAAACGTAAGAGATAAATACTTTGAAGTTATTGAGTTATTAAAAGAGGAAGAAAAAGTTTTAATAACGGACGGAGATCACTCACCCGAAACTATTTCAAATGAAATATGGAATAAAATATCCGACGATTTTATAGAAGCTAAAACTTAATAATACTAATTCTGACGATTTTTAAACGCAGGATGTACTTTCTGAGCAGCTACTCTTACCGGTACATATTTAGGCTTTAAGTTTAATAACTTAGCTATGATATTCCCAATTTTTTTACCTGAGTCTGCAGATACGAAGCCATTTCCAACTAAAAAATCAATAAGTGATTTTTGATTCATAATACTAAATTTTAAATTTAAATAAACTAATTAGTTACTTAAACGCTTTCTCTTTCCCAAAATTATAAATAATAATGGAATTTCCAAATATTTTTAATTTTCGTGTATGAAAAGTATGTATTTATTGCGATTTATTTAATATATTTATTAATAGTTTAAAATAACTTTAATTGCTGTTGCACAGGTGCTTTTGCCTTTCCAAAAACGGTGCGTCCACCGTATTTCCATGAGTTATTTCTTTCCTCTTCAATCACCTCGTCAAAATTCGCATTTGGCGTAAAATCTTTTTCTGCCTGTTGGGCTATTTGTGTTAATCGCTTTATAGCTTCATTTTTTTCTGATAACCCTAATTTGGCTTTATGAATAGCATTTTGGAGTACGCCGATGGTTTCGTCGTATACTTTAATAGGTACCGGGAAAGGGTGCCCATCTTTTCCGCCATGGGCAAATGAAAACCTTGCAGGGTCTTTAAACCGGGAGGGCGTACCATGTATCACCTCGCTAACTAATGCTAACGATTGCAATGTGCGCGGCCCCAGTCCTTGTAATAACAATAAACTTTCAAAATCTTTTGGTTGTTTCTCCTGTGCGAGCCATAAAATGGCACCCAATCTTTTCAGGTCGACATCCTTAGCTCTCACATCATGATGCGCGGGCATAACCAGTTTGCTTATCTCTTTAAGCATATGTTCCGGGTTTTCACCCGCAATTTGCATTACACCCCTCCGGGAACCATCAGCCTGTTTGTCGGCCATATTTAAAATAGTGCCGGTATTTTGCCCGTAAATAAACGTATGCGGATCATCTACAAATGAGGTAAGGTTTTCCGAATGCCAATGGTAACGCCGGGCTGTTTTGCTTTGAGCACTCATTCCTTGCTGTACCACGGCCCATTTTCCGCTGCTGCTTAAAATAAAATTATGGGTATACAACTGGAAGCCGTCCTGTATAGCAGTATTATCAACTTTAGCGCTTAGCTTGCTGCATTTTACCAAATGATCTCCGTCCAGTCCGGTAATTTCGCTGATCTTTAGTAATTCATCCGGTGTTTGCCTCGAATATTTTCCTTTTCCACCACAAATGTAAATTCCCAGTTCTTTACTATGCGGGTTTACTGCCCGTTTAAGCGCGCCCATAACAGAAGTGGTAATGCCGGAAGAATGCCAGTCCATTCCCATTACAGCTCCCAAACTTTGGAACCAGAAAGGGTCACTTAGCCGACGTAAAACCTCGTCTTTGCCATAATCCAACACGATATTCTCAACTACGGCTAAACCTAGCTTCGCCATCCGTTCTGCAAGCCAAACCGGCACATAACCATAATGCAAAGGCAGATCCGCACTTCCCGAACGCTTCATGCTAACAAATTTAGTAAAAATGTTTGAATCAAGAATTACGGAATTTGAAATTTATGGGATATTGTCAATTATATCAATTCTGACTATAACGGGGGTTCTATAAAATCTCATTCTGTGGGCTTTATTTTAACCCATCAAATCCATATTTTACATCATTCCAAAAATCATCCAGGGCAATGATCCGGGGTTTAAAAAAAGATATCAGGGCGGGCCAGTCGTTTTTATTAAAGATGTTTACATCATTTAATTGTTTAAAGATACGGCTACTGGTTTTTCCATATTCGTCGCTAACATGCAGTTCCCAAATCCACTCTTCACCAAGTGTAGCATGCAATATATTTCTAAATTCCTTAAACTGCTCAAAAAATAACTCCTGTATACCAGCATCAGGATGGGTTATTTCAATGGCGATAGTGGCGAACTTTTTACCCGCATCCATTTTAAAATAAACATGTTTTAAGCCGGTTTTATAATTCACCCAGTTTACTTTTAAGCCTTCGGCGGATAACTGCGGGGCGATATATTGACCGAAGGTTGTCCAGAATTCCTGTTTCAGCTGTGCTGCTTCGTCTTTTTTATACAAAGGATTATTATTAATGGTTATAATATGAAAATAAATGAACGATAAATTCAATCCATTTCTCCGTCACAATATTATGACTTGAATAATCAACTTCAAATTTCTATGTAAAACATTTACATTAGCAAACCTTTAAACATCCTCAATGAAGAACCTGTTTTTAGTTGTTTTTTTATTGATTAGCGGTTTTGCTATTAGTCAGCCTGCGCCAAAACCTTACGGACCTTTACCTACTGACAGGCAGCTAAAATGGCAGGAAACGGAGATGTACTGTATTATCCATTTTGGACCGGATACTTATACCAATAAAGAGTGGGGGTATGGGGATGAAGATCCGCAGATTGTAAATCCAACACAATTTAATGCTATGCAAATTGTAGGCGCTGCTAAAGCGGGCGGCTTTAAAGGCATTGTAGTGGTTGCCAAACACCATGATGGCTTTTGTATGTGGCCAACCCAAACAACAGCACATAATATATCAAAAAGCCTCTATAAAAATGGCAACGGCGATATTTTACAGGAGTACCGCGAAGCCTGCAATAAGCTGGGGATGAAAATGGGCGTTTACTGCTCACCCTGGGATAGGAACAACGCGCTTTATGGTAAGCCGGAATATGTTACCGATGTTTACCGTAAACAGCTGGAAGAATTATATGCGCATTACGGCCCCATTTTTATATCCTGGTTTGATGGTGCCAATGGTGGCGATGGCTATTACGGAGGCGCACGTGAAGTGCGGAAAATTGATCATTCAACTTACTACGGCTGGGATACAACCTGGTCAATATCCCGTAAGCTTGCGCCGGGTGCCGTTTTATTTGGCGATGTTGGCCCCGATGTAAGATGGGTAGGAAATGAAAAGGGACAAGCTGGCGAAACCTGCTGGGAAACCTATACACCGCATGCGCCTGACCCGGGAAAAGAACCCGGTAACGGGTATACAAAGGATTTTGAAGGAACAGAGGGACAGCGCGACGGCAAATACTGGATGCCCGCCGAATGTGATGTATCATTACGGCCCGGTTGGTTTTATCATAAAGATCAGGATGATAAAGTGAAATCGCCGGACTCATTATTGAGTCTTTATTACCAGAGTGTGGGGCGTGGCGCTTGCCTTGATTTGGGTTTGTCTCCAGACAGGCGGGGCTTGATCTTTGCCAATGATGTGAATTCGTTAAAAAAATTCGGCGAAATTTTAAAAGAAACGTTTGCAGTTAATCTTGTCAGGGGCGCAACTTTAACAGCAAGCAATGTACGCGGAGGAAACAAAGCTAAATTTGGTCCGCAGAATTTGACGGATAATAACCGTTACAGTTATTGGGCAACTGATGATAATGTGACCACCCCGCAACTTATTATTAACCTGCATCAGCAAAAAACATTTAACATAATCCGGCTACGGGAAAATATTAAGCTTGGGCAACGCATTGAAGCCATTGCGGTTGATGCCTGGACTAATGGCAAATGGGCACAAATTGCTTCGGCAACCAGCATCGGCGGCAACAGGCTGATCCGCCTGCCTCAAAATGTTACAACAGGCAAAGTTAGATTGAGAATTACCAAATCACCCGTTTGTATTGCTTTAAGTGATTTTGGATTATTTAAAGAACCCGATAAAATTTAGGTAAAGACGTAATACATTACATCCCCGACGCAAAAATTCCTTTAAAAAATGAAAAAGATATTTTTTATCATAAGCCTTTTATTGGCAATTACCTCGATTAAAGTTTGCGCCCAGGATAATACGTTGTATGACACAACGGCCAAACCTCAATTAATTTCGAAGCAATTTGGTTTCACTGAAGGCGCTTCGGTTGATAAAAAAGGAAATGTTTTCTTTACCGACCAGCCCAACAATAAAATTTGGGAGTATAGCACAGCTGGAAAATTGTCAGTCTTTTTAGATAGTGCGGGCCGGTCAAACGGGATGTATTTTGATAAAAAAGGGCATCTGGTTACCTGTGCTGATGAGCATGACCAGCTATGGTCCATCAGTCCCTCCAAAAAAATAAAGGTTTTACTAAAGGATTTTAACGGCCATTTAATGAATGGCCCAAATGATATCTGGATAGATGCAAAAGGCGGTATCTATATGACCGATCCTTATTACCAGCGCCCCTGGTGGACAAGGACAAAATCAGACCTGGATGGCCAAAAAGTGTATTATCTGCCCAAAGGTGCTCGGCAGCCTGTAATAGTTGATGCAGACCTGAAAACGCCCAATGGCATAGTAGGCACGCTGGATGGTAAAAACCTTTATGTTGCTGATATTGGTGCCAATAAAACCTATAAATATGATATCAATAAAAATGGTACATTAAGTAACCGAAAATTAGTTGTTGAACAAGGTTCGGATGGGATGACGCTGGACGAAAAAGGGAATATTTACCTCACGGGAAAAGGAGTTACAATTTATACTCCCGAAGGAAAGAAAATAGGACATATAGCAATTAACGAGCCCTGGACTGCCAATTTGTGTTTTGGAGGAGAAAACAAAGATGTTTTGTTTATAACCGCATCTACAGCAATTTATATCATGAAAATGAATGTGAGAGGAGTGGAGTAAACTGCGGCTAAAAACCTTAAAACCTCTGATTGTAAATAAATACCAACCTATTCTCAATAAGCTTGTTATTAATGCAGATGTAGCTTAACAACTATCGGGGATGAAATCAAAAATGTTTCTTTATGTTTCACTGGCCGCCGATTTATCGATAGCTATATCAAAATTTATTGCGGCAGCTGTAACAGGCAGTGCTTCTATGATCTCCGAAGGTATCCATTCGGTAATTGATACCATCAGCCAGTTGTTATTAATATGGGGCGTAAAAACAAGTAAAAGACTGGCAGATTCCGAACGCCCGTTTGGTTATGGCAAAGAGCTGTATTTCTGGTCGTTTATTGTATCATTAGTTATTTTTCTTTTAGGGGGCTGCATATCATTTTACGAAGGTTTTATTAAGTTGCAACACCCGGTTTTTGAAGGTGATCCTGTATGGAGCTATATCGTTTTAGGCATCGCCTTTCTTTTCACTATCGTATCATTGACATCAGCCTTAAAAGCCTTTAATAGTGAACGGGGGCGAACTTCATTCTGGAAAGCAGTAACTCAGAGCAAAGATCCTTCAACCTTTATTGTACTGCTGGGCGATGTAGGAGACCTTATGGGACTTGCGGTAGCCTTCGCAGGGGTATTTCTCGGACGTTTATTTGATAATCCTTATTATGATGGTATCGCCTCTATGATAATTGGTGCAATATTATTAGTGATATCCGGTTTGTTGTTACGCGAGAGTAAAAGCCTGCTGATGGGCGAGACTACGAGCCGGAAAACACTGCGAAAAATTGTATTGCTTACCGAGGCAGATGGTGCAGTATTAAAAGTGAAAAAACATTTCAGTATGTACATGGCTCCGGAGGAAGTGTTGTTACAGCTAAATACCGTTTTTAAAGATAACCTGACCACACAACAGATTACCGAAGCTATTGAACGCATCAGTAAAACCATACAAGAGGAATTTCCCCGTATTAAGCAAATATTTATTGAGCCGGTAAGAAAATGATTGAGTAAGATAATGATTATAGATGATCAATATTACTTTTCGTTTCTGGGAGTACTTTCCTGTTTCGCCAGGTGCCTTAAGGCATTCACATCGGTTCCAATGGGGTTTGTTTTTAAAAGTTTTGCAAACCAAACCAGGTTGGCAATCATCCAGCGAAGGGTATAATTGGTATAAAAGAATTTCTCTCCGCCTGCTTCCACATAATCCGTTCCTGCGCCTGCCATTCCTACCCAATAAGCATTTACATTTGGCGGTATGGTGAAACCAAGCTCTTGCATTGACCATAATACCTGAGCCGCGCATGAGTGTGCACCATCCTCGTTACCTGTAATTAAACACCCAGCCACCTTGTTATAGGTAATAAATTGCCCCATTTCATTAGTAAAACCATCTTCATGAAAAATAGCATCCAGCCTTTCAATAACCCGCATGGCGGTTGATGCCAAATGCCCCATCCAAATGGGCGTTCCAATGATAAGGATATCACATTTCCTGATCTTTTCCAATATTAAAGGCCATTGATCGTCCTTCCCTATGTTGGTTGAATTGCCCGGCTTTATATTATAATCAACAAGCCTTATTACCTCTGTTTGTACGCCGCTATCTTTTAATTGTTGCGCTGCTTTTTTTACTAAAGCTCCCGTATTTGAAAATTCGGGAGACGGTTTCAGGGTACAATTAATGATAAGCGCTTTCATATGCTGTTACTTGTTGAGTTGAACTTTTAACAAGTTAGGGAATATATTGTTGAGACACCAGATAATTTATTAAACCTTGCTTTAATGACGAGATGAATCCTTACGGAACAAAAGATTAAATGATAAAGGCGCCTTATTTGGCGCCTCATCAATAAAACAATAAACGTGTTTCCTATTTTAAAATTAGTAGTAATAGGCATTTGTTAGGACGTCTGCGGCTAAACCATCATTATTGTTGGCCGGTGTTGCCAGACCGTGGAACCAAACGGTATAAACAAAACCGCTGTTTAATTTTAAGCTGGGTATGGTAGCCAAAACGGTGGCGGTTCCGGCCCGGTGAACTTCAAGGGTATAAATCTTATCTCCTGGAATCGGTAAAAAAGACGAATGCCCTTTATATGCTTTATTGGCAACTAATATGGAGCCCCCTTTTACAACCAGGTCAACAGCAGGAGCATCTGGACTAAGATTAATAAAGCGAATACTGGCATTGCCGGCATCAGGCCTGCTGATAGAATCGGTTAATACAACAAGCTCCGGAGAAGATGGTTTATTGGCCAGGAACAGGGAGTAGGCAAAGTTTTGATTAAAGGTAACCGTGTCCGAAAATATTTTGGTCTTGGTACCTGTATTATAAAAATAGACAGTTCTTTTGCCTGTGTACGCCTGGAAATAATCAATATTGCTTCCATAATTAATAGAGCCTGCAGGTATCATATTATTATCAAGGTAAAAGTCCATAACAGGTTCATCCGGAGAAGCCTGTATAAATGTTACCAGCGCTACGGGTGGAGTATAAGTAGATTTATTTTCTTTTAAACAGGAAGAAAAACTTATTGCTATAAAAAATACTGCACTTATCCCCGCCAATAATTTTTTTGAAATGTTTAAACATGTTTTCATAATAACGATATTAATTGTAAATTATAATTGACTTTACGCAATTAATGAGCGTTATGATACACTGGTGTAATGAAATTTATAGTGTAAACCGCAATTGAATGTTAATTTCACCGATACGTTTTAAGAAATAACATAATTTTCAATAGATTTATAGACACAATTAAACTCAGGAATGCAAACTGCTGACCATTCGAATATGAAATTAGGGAAGTTAAACCCTGTTCATGATTCAAGGACATTGTCACTTACAAATTATATAAATGCAGATATATTGCCAGTGGCCCCAACCCAATATGCATATGGTAATAATGTTGGCGAAACTGCCTGGGGTATGATGGTAAATGATAAGGCTAACAATTGTACTTGTGCCGCCGCCGGCCATTTAATTATGGAATGGACAGCTGATAACGGAGTAATGGTTACACCAACTGATCAGGATATTATAAATGTTTATGCTGCCATTACGGGTTATAATCCTATAACCGGTCATAATAATGACGGTGCAGCCATAATGGATGTGTTAAATTATTGGCGTAAAACAGGTATTGCCAAACATCAAATACTGGCCTATGCGGCACTGGAATCAAAAAATACCAATCATGTTATGCAAGCCATATATTTATTTGGGGGATGCTATGTGGGATTGGATTTACCCCTGTCGGCTAAAACCCAGGAAGTTTGGTCGGTGCCACCCGGCGGAGCTACCGGAATTGGTGCACCAGGATCATGGGGTGGTCATGTTGTACCGGTGATAGGTTATGACAATGATTTCTTAACAATTATAACCTGGGGTATTACAAAAAAAATGGACTGGTCTTTCTGGAATGCCTATTGCGATGAATCATACGCAATCATAAGCAACGACTTTGCAGGAAAAAAAGCAGCCCCTAATGGGTTTAATCTTTCAACATTAAAAGATGATCTTAAACAAATCACCGGAAAAATGCCCTGAAAATAAAATGACTATATTTTGATTAATTTAGCTGAGTAAGGTTCAACCGGGATGACAAAAATACAAAATGCAGCTTATTGGATTGAGCATTTAAATCTGACCCGCCATCCGGAAGGCGGCTATTACAAAGAAGTATATCGTTCCGATAATAAAATATCAAGGCAGTTTTCGTCCCAGTTAAAAGATGCCTGTACCTCTATATATTATCTTCTTGAGGAAGGAGATTATTCTGTTTTTCACAGGCTGCTGTCAGATGAGTTATGGTATTTTCACAAAGGTGAGCCGTTAAACATCCATGTTATTAATAAGGATGGAAAATATACGGTCTTTGAACTTTCGGATACAATTTCCGGAAGCCTTTCGGTTGTAATTGAGGCAGGACAATGGTTTGCTGCCGAGGTCCCTTCGAAAAAAGATTTTACGCTTGTAAGTTGTGTAGTGGCTCCGGGATTTGAATTTGCTGAATTTGAGATAGCCCGAAAGGATCAACTCATATTATTATATCCGCAGCATAGCGTATTGATCAATAAATTTTGTAACCAATAACCGCTATCGAGTTAACGGTTTCAATGCTACGGTTGGTGTCAGACTTTATTATAAAATAAACAGCAGGTTAGTTTCAATTAAAAAGCCGACCTGCTGTATTGATTTCAGCAACGATGTAAATTATTCAACACTGTCACGAAGGCTTTTAACTTCATCGTGCGCTTCCTGTAAAAAACCAAGATGTTCGCTTAATATTTCGCGGATATAAGCAGGTGTATGGTCATCCTCGATTGCTGTTTCATAAGCCTTAATAATGGCGTCTTCCCCAAATTCACACTCTTCCAGGATGCTTTTAGTGCTATGGCCGGTGAAGGCTTCTTTTAATTGCATCCATGTGCGGTGTAATTTTCCGCTTGTTGTGGTATGGTTTTCAATATCTTTTCCTAATACCTCTACCTCAGTTCCAAGTTCTATTTTGAATTTTTGGCTTTCGGCAATATGGTTTACAAAAAGCTGTTTAAGCTCTGGATTCTCGTCACCGGTATCTTTAATTGCTTTTTCATAACCTCTTATGCGGTCGTTATTGATCTCTACCAGATCGTTAAGTGTTTCTATTGTTTCTTTATAGTTTTCCATAACGTATGCTATTAATTGTTTATAAAGAAACCGATAGAATAATCTATTGTTTATTTTTTTATCAATAAACCGCTATAATTTAACAATAAAGAAATAATTAAGGCATTAAACTCTGCGAATCACTCCTGAATGAAACAATGGATTTGGCGATGTAATTAAGATAAAATCAATGATCAAATTGCTGCTAAGATGATTTTGTTATTTGACTATAGAAAAAAGAAATTGAATCTTACCGACAAAATGGGGCTATACATTCTCTGTAAAGCTTTGAATGAATTTGCTAACTTTGCGGGCCAGCATGAAAAATAAGTAATTATATTAATTTGGAGAGACCAAGCCTAAATTACAGGATTCATTACAGCGCTTACTTATTTTATTCTTTTTATTATTGAGTTTAAAATGCTGCTACATTTATTAGAAATTATTTTGGTTGTTTATTTAGTAATATAAAGATATTAGCAAGGATTATTAAAAGTTAGAAACATTATTTATGAATTATCTGAAACCGGGATCTATTTTAATCGCATTAATACTCTTTCTTTCTGTAAGTACTATACATGTAAATGCGCAGAGCAGTTCGATCCCCCAGAACCTGTCGACTATCAATGTAAATGATTTGACAGATGCGCAGATCCGTCAGTACCTGTCTCAGGCCTCGGCAGCGGGTTTAAGTGACGCTCAGCTGATGCAGC
>JAQBOU010000176.1 GCA_028287865.1 Mucilaginibacter sp.
AAATGCAACACGGTTAAATAACCCATTTTTTACCGTTATTTCACCCCGTGTTTAATTGTTAAATTATTTGTCAGGAGAAATTAAGCTGGACGGATAGGTAAACATTAGCGAGCCCCTGGCAATCATAAGTATAGCAAAGGCTGTATCAAAAGAATTTATCTGCAATGGCAACCAAATAATATTTGACCATTGTGCTCTTAGTGCCTTTGGCGGTCTCCGTGGTAAAAAAATTTAACTGCAAAGTTCGCCCGGTGATGCGCAGAGCAACACAGAGATTTAAACACTCAAATATAATTCTGCCCGGATTTTTATAATATCATTTTTGATACAGCCTCTTATTTTTATTGGAATTTACATGGAATGCATCTTGTTATGCGGAAAGCCCAGCATGCGGCAAGACTTAAACTTATTACTAGATCACAGTACCGTTTGGAATAACCGCTCTCTTTTTTACAATTACTATCCCATCCTGAACCACGTAAGCGCCATAATCGCCGTTTTCAAGTTTCTCTCCGCAATTAATTTTTACATCATCACCTATGTAAGTGTTTTTATCAATAATTGCATTTTTAATACAGCACCGGTCGCCAATACCCATAATTGGCGATTGGCTTAAATGCGATTCTTCAATTTGCTCAAGGGTTTGATAGTTGTCGCTGCCCATCACATAACAGTTTTCGATAATAGAGTCGTAACCGATACGCGTGCGGATGCCAATTATCGAACGTTTGATCAAACTTGCATTTATGATACATCCATCTGCAATTATAGCTTTTTCAAGATGCGTACCCGACATTTTAGAAGGTGGCAGCATACGTGCCCTGGTATAGATAGGATGTTTGTCAAAAAGGTTAAACTGGGGGATATCATCAGTTAAGCCAAGGTTGGCATCAAAAAATGAAGGGATGGTACCAATATCCGTCCAGTAACCTTCATATTGGTAGCTAATAACTTTATGCTTATCTATTGATTGTGGAATGATCTCTTTGCCAAAGTCGGTTCGTTCGTTTCCCTCTAAAAGGTCATATAAAAGCTTACGGTTAAATAAATAAATACCCATCGAGGCTAAGTACAACCTGCCTTCGGCCTGCATCTGGGGACTAACGTCTGAGGTCCAGTTTTCGAAACCGCTTTTTGGTTTTTCAATGAACGAAGTAACCAGATTATTTTCGTCTGTTTTTAATATGCCAAAACCGGGTACGTCATTAACATGCACCGGGATTGTTGCAATAGATATTTCAGCATTTGATTCAATGTGCTGTTCTATCATTACTTCAAAATCCATCTGGTAAAGCTGATCGCCTGATAGGATAAGCACATATTCAAATTCATGCACTGCAAGGTGATGCAAGCTCTGTCTAACCGCGTCGGCTGTTCCCTGGAACCAGGCTACGCTGGATGGGGTTTGCTCTGCGGCCAAAATATCCACAAATGCTTCGCTGAAACTGCTAAAATGGTATGTGTTTTTAATATGCTTATTTAAAGATGCCGAGTTAAATTGCGTTAGCACATATATCCTGTGAATGCCTGAGTTAATGCAGTTTGAAATAGGAATATCCACCAACCGGTATTTACCCGCAATGGGTACGGCAGGTTTTGAACGTGTTGCGGTTAATGGCGACAACCGGCTTCCCTGGCCGCCGCCAAGTACGATGCAAATTACTTTTGAGGTCATATTATTGGATTTAAACTTTTATACAGATCATTATATTCAGCGGCTGAACGATCCCATGAGAAATCGAGCGTCATCATTATTTTTCGTAAGGCCTGTAGCTGTTTAGTATTATCAAACAACACCAAAGCACGGTTAACTGCTTCACAAATATCTTCAACACTTGTATTATCATATCTTATACCATAGCCGCCTTCGTCTCCAAAATCAATTACAGTATCTTTTAACCCACCAGTGCTTCTAACCAGGGGCATAGTTCCGTAACGGAGGGCGTATAACTGGTTAAGGCCGCAGGGTTCAACCCGTGATGGCATGAGCAAAAAATCCGATCCGGCATAGATCAGATGTGCCAGCGCCTCGTCGTATCCTATAACAACATTGCACTGTTCCGGGTAGTAAGCCTTCAGCTGCAATAATTCAATTTCTGTTTCCTTATCGCCCGCCCCCAATATTAAAAAATTTACTTTGCCCGGATGCTCGTTTATACTTTGCTCCATAGCAGCAGCCAGGAGGTCGGCACCTTTTTCAACTACCAGGCGGCCTATAAATGAAATTAGCGGCAGCTCCGGTGCCAGGCTAAACCTGGTGCATAAGGCCTCCTTGTTTGCCTGCTTGCCTTTTGTAATTTGCTTTATTGAAAATTTGCTGGTGATCATGGGATCCTTTTCAGGATTCCAAACTTCTGTATCGATCCCGTTAATAATCCCTGATCCTTTTGCTCTTTCAATATAAAATAAATATTCAAGCCCGTTTGAGCTTATAGAAAGTTCCCGAAGGTAAGTTGGCGATACAGCAGTGTAGCGCCAGCAGCATTTTACGGCAGTTGCCAGCGGGTTTATTCCACCGGCCCAGTCGAGCAGGCCTGTTTTGGTAAGGTCGATTTCAGGCAGGTAAGAGAGTTTGTCCCAGCCGAAAGCGCCATGGTATTGGCCGTTATGTATGGTAAATATGGTGGTTATATTTGCAAGCCGGGTATAAAGTTTTGAATGCTGTAATAAAAAGGGTACCAGGCCTGAATGATGATCGTGGCAATGTATAATATCCGGCGATTGCTGCGAGTAGCTGATCCAATCTAAAAATGCCAGCTGAAAAGCGATGAATTGTTCTGTTTCGTCGGGATAGCTGTAAATCTCTTCGCGGTCCAGCAGGCCGGGGATTTTAACAAGATAGAGTTCAAAGCCCAGTTTATCTGTTTGTTCCTTTAATATTTCAAAATAAAGCCGTCTTGTCCCCAGCAACGTAGCACCCTGGAAAACAATGTCAAAGACATTCTCCTGAACAAACTTCCGGTTATAATAGGGCATAACTACAGCTGCCTGCAAACCTGCCATATTTTGATACTTTGGCAACGCACCAACAACATCGGCAAGCCCGCCAACCTTAGCAACAGGATAACATTCTGCACTTAGATGAAATACTTTCATTGGGGAATATAATGGCTCAATTTAAACAAACAATTGTTTAAATATAGAACCCCTGCACCAACAATCTGTTTAAAATTTAATTTTTATTAATTGTTTAGCGGTATCGGCAATTCATTTGTAAAATACCGGCCGGATGGTCATTTATTTATAATAATGATATTTTTTTGATGATATTTAAAGTGGTTTTTAATGAAATGATAATATGTGCGACATTAACTGGAACGAGTTATATGGTTATTTAATTGAATAAACTGCTCAACTTAATCAACCTAATCTAACCCACTCATCAATCCTCAATGCGCTTCCAGCCAGTTAAACCCTGTGCCAATTTCAACCATAATAGGTACAGTAGTTTTTATCGCATTTTTCATGTTTTCCATAATGATCGGTTTTACTGTTTCTACCTCATCGTGGGGTACGTCAAATACCAACTCATCATGTACCTGCATGGTCATGCGGGCATCTAATTTTTGGATGCAAAATTCCCGGTGGATATTGATCATCGCGATCTTGATCATATCCGCGGCCGACCCCTGGATCGGCGCATTAATGGCATTTCGCTCGGCAAAGCCCCGCACGGTAGCATTGGCAGAATTAATATCCCGCAGATACCTGCGCCTGCCCATTAAAGTACATACGTATCCGTTTTCGCGGGCGAAGTTCATGGTATCGTTCATGTAATTTTTAATACCCGGATATTGTGCAAAATAATTGTCTATTATTTCAGCAGCTTCTTTGCGCGGTATCCCAAGGTTTTGTGAAAGGCCAAAGGCCGACTGACCGTAGATTATACCAAAGTTTACTGCCTTTGCGTTGCGCCGCTGGTCGCTGGTAACCTCTTCTAACGCCAGACCATAAACGTTTGCTGCAGTAGCTGTGTGGATATCGAGATTTTTCTCAAACGCATCCATCATGTTAGGATCTTTACTGATCTCGGCAATAATGCGCAGCTCTATTTGTGAATAATCCGCAGATACAATGGTATGCCCGGCATCTCGTGGGATAAACGCTTTCCTTACCTCCCGGCCCCGCTCGGTGCGGATTGGAATATTCTGCAGGTTGGGGTTG
>JAQBOU010000211.1 GCA_028287865.1 Mucilaginibacter sp.
TATCATGGACAAGAATTGTTCCTAACGGTACAGGCGAAGTTAACCAGCCCGGAATAGATCATTATAACAGCGTTATTGATTATTGTATTGAAAAGGGAGTAGAACCATGGATCACAATTTACCATTGGGACCTGCCGCATAATCTGGAGATTAAAGGCTGCTGGACAAACCGAGATATTTTTAACTGTTTCAAAACTTATGTAAAAATATCTGCCCAATGTTTTGGCGATAGGGTAAATCTCTGGATGGTAATGAACGAACCTGGAGTGTTTACCGGGGCCGGTTATTTTTTAGGAATCCATGCTCCTGGCAAAACCGGACTTAAAAACTTTTTATCTGCCATACATCATACCACCCTCAGCATGGTAGCCGGTGCAAAAGTTTTACGCGAATTGCTGCCTGATACCCAAATTGGAACCACATTTTCGTGCAGCTATATTGAACCTTACAGTGATAAACCAAAAGATGTTGCTGCGGCTAAAAGGATAGACGCTTTATTAAACCGTTTATTTATTGAACCTGTTTTAGGACTTGGTTATCCGATAAAAGATGTACCCGTATTAAAGGCTATCGAAAAATATTTTTACCCCGGAGATGAGGATAAACTAAAATTTGATTTTGATTTTATTGGCGTACAGAATTATACCAGGGAGATTGTAAAATATTCTTTTTTTACACCGTATGTTAATGCCGCCCTTGTAAAGGCTGAAGACAGGGCAGTACCGCTCACTGATATGAAATGGGAGGTATATCCCGGATCCATTTACCAGATGATCAAAAAGTTTAATTATCCGCAGGTAAAAAAGTTATATATAACCGAAAACGGTGCTGCTTTTCCAGACTATGTAACAGAGGGTAAGGTTGATGACCCTAAACGTGTTGAATACCTGCAAGCATATTTAAAGGAGGTTTTAAAAGCTAAAAATGACGGATACAAAGTGAGCGGCTATTTTGTATGGACACTTACAGATAATTTTGAATGGGCAGAAGGATACAATCCCCGTTTCGGATTAATTTACGTTGATTTTAACACGCAGCAACGCATTATTAAAGCATCAGGACATTGGTACGCTAATTTTTTGAAAGGGTAGCTTTTTCCCGTGCCAACTTTGGAAGAATTATATAGAAGGTAGTACCCTTGTCGTCGTTGTTTTCAAACCAGATCTTGCCTTCATGATTTTCAATGATCTGCTTGCTTATTGAAAGACCCAGGCCAAATGACTTTTCACCGGCAGTCCCCGGGCGCTTTGCTTCCGTAAACATATTGAAAATTTTATCCTTTAAATTTTCAGGAATGCCAATGCCGTCATCTTTTACAGCTATTTTAACCATATTTTTATCTGCCGATATTTTTACATAAATAATCCCGTTAACCGGGCTGAACTTTATTGCGTTGCTTATAAGATTTCCAATTACACGCCATATTTTTTCACGGCTTATCAGTAATTCTTCTGGATTCTCAAGGAGGTCAAGTTTTATTTCCTGATTTTTTTCGGCGGCTTTAAATCGTAATAGTTCGGCGCTTCTGCTGATCAACGAATTTATTTCCACCAATTCCTTATTTAGTTGTGCTGAATCATTATTGGCTACTTCAAGAATCTCATTTATCAACTCCAGCGAATTGTTGGATGTTTCATTGATCAGGTTGATTAATTCTTTCTGCTCTTCGGTATAATCGTCATCAGCCATAAAGAGTGTTAACGATGCAATACCACCGATCGGGTTTCGGAGGTCATGTGCTACCGTACGCAAAATCCGGTCTTTCTCTAAACTGCTGCTTTTAAGCTCCTCCAGGGTTTTTTCCAGGTTTTCTTTTTGTATGTTAATTTGTTTATTTAGAGCATTTACAATTTGCACGTCGTGTTTTGAATTTTTCCAATTTCTGAATATCAAAAAAATTATAACAAGCCCCATTAATGCACACATAACAGCCACATATAAATAAAACTGTTGTATTTTGTTATGATCTCTCAGGTTATCAATCTGGTACTGCTTTTCGAAATTAGTTAGTTGTTCGTTTACATCACTTTCCTTCAATAGATTTAACTTTTTAATACTTGAATCTTTTAGGGTGTTATAAACCTGCCAGTATTTAATCGCTTTCGGAAACTCCTTTTTGTTTTCGTAATAACGGCTCATCAGTCTGTTCCAATCGGCTTCGGCATCGACGTTTTTTACGCTGTCAAACTGGAGCTTTAAATTTTTTAATAATGAAAAAAGATTGTTATCTATTTCGTTTTTATCTACATAAAGCTGCGCAAGTTTTATTTCAGCCAATTCGGCATCACTATTATCGTTTCCTTTTTTAAGATTGATGGCGATGCTTTTCTTAAGTAATTCAATTGCATCGTTATAATTCTTCTCCATGATAAGAACTTCGGCCTTATTTCCATAAATCACTCCCTTGGCCATCTCAATCATACCTGCTCTGTCTTTAAAAGCAGGTGTGCTTTGATCTATATACTTCAGGTCTTTATTAAAATACAAAATAGCACTATCCGGCTCATCGTTGTGCTTAAAGCTTAAGCCAATGTTATCCAGAAGTTCCTGAATGCGATAAAAATCAGCAAATTTATCCCGGGTAGGAATGCCAAGGCGGTAACTCTCTTTAAAATATCCTGCCGCAAGCTTATAGTGCCCCATCTTATACAAAATCATACCCATGCGGTATGAGTAGTCAGAAAGGGCGCCGTTGTTCATGTTATTTTTTCCTACTCTAAAGCCCTCGAAGTAATGTCGATAGGCGTTATTATATTGCAGCATGGAAAAATAAGCGTCGCCAATGGCTAAATTTGCCTCTACATAGTTGGATACATATTGCTTTTGTGTGATGCTTTTCTTAGCCAGCATAAGCATGCTGTCAGCGTATAACAGAGCCTTTTTATTATCGCTTTTAACCCGCTTCCAATAAACATAATGAAATCCGAACGTTCTGAATTTGTCGTCAATATTGGGGTTATTGATCCGGCTCATTGATGAATCTAAATAATAAAGCCCCCTTTCAACCCTGTTGGTTGCAAAAAGGATTGATACCGTATCAAAAACAGGTTTGAATGCTTCAGAATAGTCTGCTGATTCAGCTTTTTTTCCTTGGCACGAACTAATCGACAGTAAAACCAGCAGGGCAAATAATCCCTGTATAATATAACTGGTATTTTTAAGAACAAAAGAATTGAAATTAGTCAGGGGCATTGGTACATGTTCAATGAGTATTCTTATACGTTAAAAAGAAATATAAGGTCGATTTTATTTGTCAATACATTACTTAAATGCGTTTTCGCCGGTTATGTCCATTCCGGTGATCAATAGATGGATATCATGCGTACCCTCGTAGGTAACTACAGACTCCAGGTTCATCATGTGCCTCATTATAGGGTACTCACCGGTAATGCCCATACCGCCAAGTATCTGCCGGGCTTCACGGGCTATGTTTAAAGCTGTTTCTACACTGTTACGCTTGCCCATTGAAATTTGTGCAGGCGTGGCCCTGTTTTCGTTTTTTAAGGTACCCAGACGCCATACAAGCAGCTGCCCTTTTGTGATTTCGGTAATCATCTCAGCCAGTTTTTTTTGCTGTAACTGAAATCCTCCTATCGGTCTTCCAAATTGTTTACGCTCTTTAGCATATCTTAAAGCCGTATCATAACAATCCATTGCGGCGCCAAGTGCGCCCCAGGCAATGCCATAACGGGCTTGGTTAAGACACCCCAGCGGGCCTTTTAAACCTGATACATTTGGCAAAATATTTTCTTTCGGCACTTTTACATTATCAAATACCAGTTCGCCGGTGGCTGATGCTCTTAACGACCATTTATTATGTGTTTCTGGTGTCGTAAATCCCTCCATGCCCCGCTCAATAATTAGTCCGCGGATTTTCCCGTTTTCATCTTTAGCCCAAACAATAGCTATATCTGCAAAAGGCGAATTTGAGATCCACATTTTGGCGCCATTCAATACATAGTGATCACCGGCATCTTTAAAGTTTGTTTCCATATCTCCCGGGTCAGAGCCATGATCGGGCTCGGTAAGGCCAAAACAACCCATCAATTCCCCCGTAGCAAGTTTCGGTAAGTATTTTTTCTTTTGCTCCTCTGAACCGTACGCGTAAATAGGGTACATAACCAATGAGCCTTGCACAGAAGCGGTAGACCTGATGCCTGAATCGCCGCGTTCGATTTCCTGCATAATAATTCCGTATGCCATATAGTCAAGCCCGGCGCCGCCATATTCAACAGGAATAGTGGGTCCAAATGCGCCTATTTCTCCAAGTCCTTTTATTAAATGTTTTGGAAATTGAGCCCTTTGGGCATAATCTTCTATAATAGGGCTTACTTCTTTTTTAACCCAATCTCTAACTGTCGAACGTATCAGCTTATGCTCGTCACTCAGCAATTCATCTAATTGATAATAGTCGGGCGATTCAAAAAGATCTTTTTTAGGCATACAATTTAATTGGTTGGTAAAGATAGGGGTTTCGAATTCCGAAATCAAAAGGTACTTTTGACTATGATTACGATAGCCATCCAGGGTGCCGAATTTTTTGCTTATCATGGGTTTTACCCCGAGGAACAAAAGTTAGGCAATAAATTTATTGTTGATGTTGAGGTGAGTTTTAAACCGGTCAATGCATTAAAAGATGACAAGATAGCTAACACCGTTGACTATGAACAACTGTATAATATCATATCGGAACAAATGAAGAAGACGATGAAACTGATAGAAACCGTGGCCCAGGCAATTGCAGACCAGGTGAAAGAGCAATATGCATTTGTTGACAGTATAAAAGTTTCGATAAAAAAGTTAAACCCTCCGCTAAAAGGGAAGGTTCATTGTTCAAGTATTGTAATAACATATAAATCCTGAGATTATAACCATGCCCTATAATAAGATCACTGAAGAAATACTTGCCGCCATTAAATTAATTGTTGGAGGTGAGGAAGTTATAACCGGCCATAGCAATCTTGAAAAATACAGCCATGATGAAACAGAAGATCTGCATTATTACCC
>JAQBOU010000225.1 GCA_028287865.1 Mucilaginibacter sp.
CACAGCAGGTATAAATCCGGGAAAGATCGCTTTATTTAAGAAGTAATGAACTTTGTTAATCCTTTAATTAAATGAAATTATTAACTAATTTTACTTTATAAATTTAATCATGTCATTAAAAAAAATAAACCTCAGAAATAGCGCATTAGTACTGATGATCATCTGTGCTGCCGCAACACGTTTGCTAAATGTGAATCATCTTTCGGGCTGGTCAAACTTTACACCGGTAGGGGCAATAGCCCTTTTTGGCGGCGCCTACTTTTCTGATAAATGGAAGGCTTACCTTATCCCGCTTATAACCTTATTTATCAGCGATATAGCGCTTGATTATATTTACTTCCACAAGTTTATGTTTATTTACGCCGGCGCATTGCCGGTATATGCATGTTTTGCATTAATGGTATTGATCGGTACTTATATCAAAAAGGTAAATTTTGTAAATGTTGTTTCGGCTTCATTAGTTTCTGTGTTAATTCATTGGCTGATAACTGATATTGATCCATGGCTGCAAGGTACTATGTATGCCAAAAGCTTTTATGGTTATGGAGAATCATTAATTGCTGCGATTCCTTTTGAAAAAAATATGTTCTTGGGCGACCTGGTATTTTGTACCATTCTGTTCGGAGGGTTTGAACTTGCGCAAAGGAAGTTTGTCTTTTTACGTACCAACAAAAAGTTAGCTATCTAAATAAATAATATTTCATTACAAAAGCGATCCGCCTTTGGTTGGTCGCTTTTTTTTTATCGTTTAATTTTTATGATCTATTATATCACAGGCGGAACACGGTCCGGCAAAAGTAGCTACGCTCAAAAACTTGCATTGAGCCTGAGTGATCACCCGGTTTACCTTGCCACTGCACGTAAATGGGATGACGATTTTAAACAACGGATAAAACGCCACCAGGAGGACAGGGACGAACGCTGGGAAAACATAGAAGAGGAAAAACATCCGTCCCAAGTTAAATTAAGGGGCAGGGTAGTGGTACTTGATTGCGTAACCCTGTGGCTCACCAACTTTTTTTCGGATACCAAATACAATGTTGATGAAACATTAAAGTTAATAAAGAATGAGTTTGATAAACTTGCCGGTGTTGACGCCACCTGGATCATCATTTCTAACGAAATAGGAATGGGAATGCATGCCGATACAGAAATAGGTCGGAAGTTTGCAGACCTACAGGGATGGATCAACCAGCACATTGCAGAAAAAGCGGATAAAGCGGTATTTATGGTGTCGGGAATCCCGTTAAATTTAAAATAATGAAGCACGTTGTAATTTTAACAGGGGCAGGGATTAGTGCTGAAAGCGGACTTAAAACGTTCCGCGACAGTGATGGCTTGTGGGAGGGGTATGATATTGAAGAGGTGGCAACCCCGCAGGGCTGGCAGCGTAACCCGGTACTGGTACAGCAATTTTATAACGAGCGCCGTAAATCGGTTCTGGAAGCAAAGCCAAATGCTGCACATGTTGCTTTGGCAAAGCTTGAAGAAAAATATAAGGTAACTATCATCACCCAAAATATAGATGACCTGCACGAAAGGGCCGGTTCAACCAATGTGGTACACCTGCATGGTATTATTACCCATTCGCAATCAAGTAAAAATGCAAAGCTAACCTACCCGGTAAATGGCTGGGAAATTGGCATGGACGAGATTTGCGAACTGGGTTCGCCCTTACGTCCCCATGTAGTATGGTTTGGCGAAGATGTACCCATGATTGAAACCGCAATGAACATCTGTACAAAGGCCGATATCTTTATGTTGGTAGGCTCGTCGCTGGCAGTTTACCCGGCTGCCGGGTTGGTAGGTTATGTGGGGCACGAAGTAACCAAGTATATTATTGATCCCAAAATACCGGCTATTTATAATTTGATGCAGCTGATTAAAATAGAGGAGCGGGCTACTGTTGGAGTTCCAAAGCTGGTTGATGAATTGTTAAATGATTAAATAAAATGGAAGTACTCAACGAACGGTTGTTTTCACAACAGGAGGCGGACCTGTTATTTGAAATTATTGTGAACAGGAGGGATGTAAGGGGCAATCGCTTTACAGAACAGGAAATAGAACAGGAGAAGGTCAATCAGATCCTTTTGGCGGCAGTAAATGCCCCGTCTGTCGGCTTTTCCCAACCCTGGGAATTTGTGATCATAAAAAGCAAGGAGATAAAAGAAAGGATAAAAGCTACGTTTAACGAAGAGAATGAAAAAGCTTCAAAACTTTTCGTGGATGAAAAGCAACAGCAATATAACCGGCTAAAGCTGGAAGGTATTTTCGAAGCCCCTTTAAATATTGCCATATTTTATGCTGATGCAGATAAACCGGTACTGGGGCAAACCTCTATGAACGAGGTGGGCCTGTACAGCGTGGTATGTGCCATCCAGAATATTTGGTTAATGGCGCGTGCCCTTAATATTGGCATGGGTTGGGTGAGCATTATCGATCCTGAAAAAGTTAAACAGATTTTAAACGCCCCCGAAAACAATAAGCTGGTAGGCTATTTTTGCCTGGGGTACACCAACGGGTTTTTAGCACAGCCTGAATTAGAAACCTTAAAATGGGAAAACAGGAAGCAAATGTCTGATATGATATTTAAGGAAACCTATTAATCATCAGCTCTTATAATTAATCTCATACTTGCACAATCACGATGTCCGAAAAATTAAAATGCATATTTAACTGGAGTGGAGGTAAAGACAGTGCGCTGGCGCTTTATCATTGTTTGCAAAACCCGGATATCGAAATTAAATACCTTGTTACCACGGTTAACGATGCTTTAAACCGGATCTCTATGCATGGTGTAAGAGAAGAGTTGTTGATTTTACAGGCTGAAAGTATTGGGATTCCGCTTTATGAGATCAGGTTGCCGGAAATGCCGGGAATGAGGGAATATGATGACACCATGCAGCTGCACCTTGAAAAATTAAAAAACGAGGGGATCACTCATTCCATTTTTGGGGATATCTTTTTAGAAGATCTAAAAAAATACCGTGACGAACGTCTTTCGGAAGTTGGAATGACCGGAATTTACCCGCTCTGGAAACGCGATTCCCACGAGCTGATCAACGAGTTTTTAACGCTGGGCTTTGGTACGGTAATAGCCTGCACCCAGGCACGCCTGAAAGATTTTGTTGGCAAAGAGATCACCCCCGAGCTAATAAGTCAATTGCCGGCCGACGTTGATGTTTGCGGCGAAAATGGCGAATTCCATACTTTTGTATTTAAGGGTCCGATATTTTCAAAACCTGTAAATTATAAAACCGGCGAAAAAGTATTTAAAGAATATGCCGCGCCAAAAAATACAGACGATACCTGTTTTTCAGCAAACCCGGTAAAAGGCATTTCGGGGTTTTGGTATTGTGACCTGCTTCCTACCGATTAATATAGGCAACCTTTTGATAGTTACCGTATTGCTTATTTACGGTGATCCTGGTAACGGAACTATAATCTATCTCTAACTGGAAAATTTTATCTAACGGGATATCTAATATATAAGCTAGGATAGACCGGATAACTCCTCCGTGTGTAATGATGAAAATTTTAGATTGATTTTGCGATAGTAAATCATCCCAGAATTGAGCACACCGTTTAAACAGCTCTTCAAAATTTTCGCCGCCCGGCACCTTGTAGGTTACATAATTCGCCATCCACAAGTTTAAATCTGTTTGATCAATTTCTGTCCACGCATGTTGTTCCCAGTTTCCAAAATGCATCTCAGCAATCCGCGGTTCGATTAAGTATTGATCCCCGGATAAAAATTCCGCTAATTGCGTACAGCGTTTAAAGGGACTTGAATAAAAAACTGAACCGGCAGGCATCTCGCCTAATTTGTTTTTTAATGAATCAAACGACGACTTCCAATCTGGCGCAAGTGCAATGTCCGACTGCCCGTAACAAAGCTTTGCAGGATTATCAACTGCTGTATGTCTGATCAGATAAATTTCCATCAGTGCATGTACTTAAATATCACCATCAGTGAAATATAAAATACCACTTCCGCAACCTGCTGAACAGCTCCCAGGCAATCGCCCGTATATCCACCGATCCATTTTTTAAAATACCGTGAAAAATACCAGCGGACAAATAACAATGGCAGCAAGGTTAAAAATACATAGCTGTTCAAAAACAAGCCCAAGGGTGCAAGTCCGATAAAAATAGCGAACAGCAACTCGCCTGAGCTCATCTTGGTTGCAAGCGGCTTTGATTTACTGCTATCGTCTTCGCGGGCGTATTGATCGGTATAGATCAGGGAAACTGCAATTAAACGGCTTATGGCATGTCCGCTTATTAAAATGATGATAATCGTTTCGGAGGGTAGGTATTTTAAAGCGGTCCATTTTAAAAGCAGGATCATTCCAACGCCTATCACGCCATAAGTGCCCAGGCGCGAATCTTTCATGATCAGTAATATTTTTTCTTTTGTCCAGCCGCCGCCAAAGCCGTCACATACATCAGCGAAGCCATCCTCGTGGAAGGCGCCGGTAGCCAAGATAGATGCGACCATAGCCAGCAATAACGCAATATCTTTTGGCACGGTCCATTGAAAAGTCCAGTAGGTTAATGCACTTATTGAGCCGACGATAATACCAACCAAAGGGAAATATTTGGAGGCTTTATTCAAATATTCCTCTGAATGATCCACCCACTTCGGGCAGGGGATCCTGGTGAAGTACATCAATGCAGTAAAAAAAATCCGGATCTCTTTTTTCATGATTTGTTGGTTACGCCTGCTGATTCAAAACTGGCCATCTCATTTAAAAAACTTACCGCAGCTTTAATAATGGGATAAGCCACTGCCGCCCCGGTCCCTTCGCCCAACCGCATCCCAATATTTAGCAAAGGGGAGAGGCCCAGGTATTCCAGTAATAGCCGGTGGCCTTTTTCATCAGACAAATGACAGGCTATTACATAATCCTTAATTGCGGGATATAATTTAAACGCAGCCAGATAAGCGGTACTGGCAATAAAACCATCCAGCAAAATGATCATCTTGTTTTCGGCCGCCTGTAACATGGCACCGGTCATCATGGCGATTTCGTAACCCGAAAATGCCTGCATTATCTCATTCCACGAACTGATCTCGCCATGATATTCAGCTGCCGATTTTAGCAGGCCGATCTTCTTATTCAGCCCTTGGTCGTCCAATCCTGTCCCACGCCCTATACAATCCTCCAAATTTATCTGTGTAAAATAATTCATCAGCATGGACGCCGATGAGGTGTTGCCGATACCCATTTCACCAAAAGCAATACAGTTGCAGCCGCCCGAAAAAATCTCATTTGTGATGTTCGCCCCTTTACCGATGCATTCCTTCAGTTCATCAGCGGTCATCGCAGCACCTTTTAAAAAGCTCCGGGTTCCGTAATTTACTTTATAATGCAGTAGGTTTTCAATGCCTGCAAAATCATGATTCACTCCGGCGTCAATCACTTTAACAGATAATCCGTTTTGTTTCGAAAATACATTGATACCTGCACCTCCATTTAAAAAATTCATCACCATTTGGAAGGTGACTTCCTGCGGATAGGGGGTCACTCCATCCAAAGCAATACCATGATCACCTGCAAAAACTGCTACTGTAGGGGAGGTTAGCACCGGGGTTAAACAGCTTTGAATAGTCCCGATCTGCCTGGCCAAATCTTCCAGTTTTCCAAGGGCTCCTACCGGTTTGGTTTTGAAATCTATTTTGTGCTGTAGGTTTGTTTCTATTGACTTATCGCTCGGTTTTATATCGAATATTTTCATTTATTTGGCATTTTATAAGCACCAAATTTAATTTTGTGCTATATTATAATGAATTAATTGTCAGTGCTTTATGTATTGTTATGTAATGTAATAATTCAATAAAGTAAGAACATAAAATGACTAGAACAGTAATCGACCAAATTAAATTTGGGTTCGACCTATGGCTAAATTTAACTATTTAATTTTCAATTACTTGTGACGATTACCCAATTAATAGTTATAACGGCTATAGGTATCTTTAAAATCCTTGCGCATTTCTAAAAAGCGGGCTAAAACTGTCTTTAAGAATTCTTCGTCCAGTATCTCAAATACACTGTTTACACCGTCGAGCAGATCAGCCTCTGCAATTTTATAGCTCTGCTCCAGATTGCCCTGTTCTATCTTCACAATAAATTTCCGGTTCATATTCAGGATGGAAATTTTAAAATCAGGGTGGGGTAGTTCTGCGATAATTCTCATGGTAAAAATTCGATATATTTAAATCTCAACGTCATTGCTAAATAAAAGATTAAATATGAGATTTCTCTTATTAACTTTACATACGGCATTGTTATTTTTGCACCATGGCAGAGGATTTAAAATTAACGGTATCAACCAACAAAGCCGAACAATATCAGTCATTAATTCCACAAATTGAAGCCCTGCTTTATAATGAACCCGACCTTGTGGCAAACCTGGCTAATATCTGTGCGGCATTAAAAGAACAGTTTAATTGGTTTTGGGTGGGCTTTTACCTGGTAAAGGATAATGAACTGGTATTAGGCCCCTTCCAGGGACCTGTGGCCTGTACACGTATTGGCATGGGCAAAGGCGTTTGCGGCACTGCCTGGCAACAGGAAAAAACACTCATCGTACCAAATGTTGATGAGTTCCCGGGTCACATTGCCTGCAGCTCCTTGTCTAAATCTGAAATCGTGATCCCGGTATTTAACAATGGCAAAGTTTCGGCCGTTTTGGACGTGGATAGCGAAGTTTTTGACCAGTTTGACACCACAGATGCCCTATACCTGGAGCAAATTATAAAGCTGGTGAACTTTAAATGAGCACAATATATTTAATTCCCGGCCTGGGTGCTGATACCCGCGTTTATAATAATATTGACCTTGGCGACCAGGATGTAGTTTGTGTGGATTGGATAGAACCTAACACAACAGACACTTTAGCAACTTACGCACAAAAGCTTATCTATCAATACAATATATTGCCAAAATCTGTAGTTATCGGGAACTCGATGGGAGGGATGATCGCCATTGAAATTGCTAAATTAATCCCGATGGAAAAAGTGATCTTGATTTCCAGCATCAAGACGATTGATGAGGAGCCCCGCTATTTTACATTAATACGTTCGTTGCCTTTCTATAAATTGATCCCCGGCAAAGCGTTTACCTCAGCCGAAACTTTAATCAAACCTTTTTTCGGGCATATGAACGCGGAGGATAACTGGCTGTTTAAGGATATGCTAAAAAAGTCATCCCCTGTATTTTTAAAATGGGCCATGAACGCAGTGTTGCATTGGGGTAATAAAACCATTCCCAAAAATACCCTTCAAATTACCGGTGATAAGGACATTGTATTTCCCATTAAACGGATAAAAGAGGCTATCGTTATAAAAGGCGGCACGCACATAATGATCTTCGAAAAAGCTAAGGAAGTTAATAAAATACTGAAACGAATTTTGAAAAAATGAAGTTAACCGAAACTTATTACCATAGCGATAACGTGGTTGCCCTCAGCAGAGACCTGATTGGTAAATATCTTTTTACTTGTATTGATGGTATAACTACAGGAGGATATATAGTTGAAACAGAAGCTTATAATGGAATTATTGATAAGGCATCGCACGCTTTTGGCAACAGGCAAACGCCCCGTACCAAAACAATGTTTATGCAGGGTGGCATCGCTTATGTTTACCTGTGC
>JAQBOU010000258.1 GCA_028287865.1 Mucilaginibacter sp.
TTACAAAATGAATTGGGCTCCGGCGGAGCCTTCTGTTTATAGAAAAGAAAACGGAAAAGTTTAGGGCTCCATTAGGAGCCTCCTCCATACAGCTATTTTTGGAGCGACAATGGACAGAATTATTTTAATGCGTTTGCCCTGTTGGTTATATCTTCCTGACATCTTTTCCAAATGGGTAGCGAAGCACTACAACAACACACTGCGGCAGGCTGAAGAATTAGAGGCCTGAAACAGGGCAGGCGCATTAATTTATTAAACGTGTTTTTTCTTTTCTATGTGCAGGCAGGTCAATGTCATTAAGTTAAGACCCCCAATAATTTCGCCCCCTCTAAATCTCCTCTCCAAAGGAGTCCTACGGACCAGAAGGGGAGACTTTAACTTCGCTCTTTTTTAAAAGCCCTCCCTTCCGGTCCGTAGGACTCCTTTGGAGGGAGGGTTGGGTGGGGCTAAATGCAGTTGGGAAGAAACTCGAATCCTGTTTCCCTAAGTTTAACTTTAATGACATTGCCCTATAAGAACAAGAAAAATTACAATTAGGGGTTAGGTAAAATAGCACAGTCTTGTATTATTTTTATGCGTCTGCCCTAAGTCTTGAAATTACAAAACCCTCCGATAAATCAGAGGGCCTTGCCAAACGTGATTGTTTTAGGGTGATTGTTTTTTTATTTTGCCGGCAACGTTATTACCTGTTTGTCAATATTCCATCCTTCAACCAAAACTGTTGGCTGTACATTTCCCAATTTTGCAACCGGAGCACTTACTGACACCGTCATATTTTCGTGAGGAGCAAGAGAAAAATAATTCCCGGTCCAGTAGCTTGGCATAACTTCTTCACTATTCTTCATTAACTGCGGACGTACAAAAAATGCAAGCTTATCGGTGTTATTAGTAAACTGCAACGTCCATTTATTTTCGCTGGCTCCTTTTTCGGTCTTTACTACTTTCACCTGTACCTGCGTGCCCTTCATGTGGTTAAATTCATTAAAGTTATTATCAGATGCAAGCCAGTAAACATTATGTGATACAGTTTTCCCGGTTGCATTGATTAAATTAAGTACCACAAAGCTTACGCCTTTTGCACTTGCCAATACATCCTTTAATTGAATAACTTCTTGTGTTCCGGCATCTGCAAGGCCAATATGATTAATAGTTAAAGTTTTTATCAGTTTGCTGTCAACGTCATAAATATCCGCTTTGGCGGTCAAAACACCGGTGGCATGGTGCATCCTGTTAATTACAGCGGCCGTTGAATCGTCCTGATTAAACTGGATGTGTAATGGTTCGCAAGCATTTTGCATGGCATAATAGCCGGCATTCGGTTCAAGGTACCAGTCGTAGATCTGCCAGATAACGCTTGGCAGGGCGGCATTTAATTTCCATAACATCACCCCTCCTGTTTCGTTTAACTTATGCCCGGCAGCTTCAAATATCCCCTGGTAACCAACTGCATTCATCAGCTGCATTTTATCAGAAAAGTTCACCATGGTTGAAGGCTGCCCGTATCTTTTTACCATTTCGCTATAATACTTGTCATAGCGACCGGCGCCTGTGGCCGCGTCATGATATCCCCAGCTATTGTTAAGCGGGAAAGGCAGCGTAGTATCCCAGGTTAAATTGGGGATCACTTTTGCCAGCGTGCTATAAGGTGGCTGCGAAGGAATCCCGGTTTCATCTTTAAAGACCCAATCGCGACCGGCATCGGCCAGTTTATAATATTTTTTTGGATCTGTCCATTCGTATGGCCCGCTGCTGTAAACGCCTGATGGCTTATCATCAGGATAAGAGCCTTTCCACCCGGCAGGCAGTTTGGCAAAGCCCGATGAGCTTGGAATAAATGGCCTGGTTCCATCCATATCAATTACATTATTGCGCATGGCATCATACAATTCCTTACGGGCATGCCCCTCGTTGCCGCCGGTCCAAACTAATAAGCTTGGATGATTACGGATACGATAAATGGTGCTTACAACATTTTTAATAAACACATTGCTTTCCAGCGGCCAGTCGGGCGAGCCTTTAAACTCACCCTGGGTATCGCCTGTAACCCAAAAATCCGACCATACCATTTCGCCATATTTATCGGCAGCGTTCCAGAAAGCATCAGGTGGAGTTACACCGCCGCCCCAAATACGCACCAGGTTAACATTGGCGTTACGGCATAAATGCATTTCATAGTCATATCGTGCCGAATCGCGGTTTACCATCATATCCGGCACCCATGCACCCCCTACAAGGTTCACACGTTTGCCGTTAACATAAAAATCGCGTCGTACAAAACCCTTTACCATTGTGGCCTGCGAGGTGGTGGTTCGGATACCGAAAACAAAAGTAGTATCGTCGGCTATTCCGTTAGCATCGGCATATTGCAGCCGGATACGGTATAAATTAGCCCGGCCGTAACCATTAGGCCACCATAAATGCGGTTGCCTTATTAATAACTGGCTGATCTTATCAGCATTCAAATCAAGCGCCGATGCACCATTTGCAGCTACCGATACACTTTGAAAAAACTGGACAGCAAGCCCGGCAAAATTCTCCGGTTTAATACTTACTGTAAGTTTACCATTTTGAGCCCTTTCACTATGATTTGATAACGTTAAATTCAATGACAGCTTTGCCAGGCTGGTATCGGGCAGCTTTGGCAACTCAGTTACCAATTTTGGGTGACCGATAGTAACCGCCCCTGTGGTGCGCAGATAAACCGGTTGCCAGATGCCCATATTACGATCACGCACCGGCGGCATCCAATCCCATCCTACCGAGCAAAGCATGGTAACGTTTTTACCGATATCGCCGGTAGGGCCACCGTTTTCAAAAAATGGGCCCATCGCCTTCAATTGTTCTTTTGAAGGATATCCGGGATAATCCACCGGGTATATTTTTACTGCAAGCGCATTTTCGCCGCCCGCCTTAATAGCGCTGGTAACATCCAGGTTGTAATCAGCAAACATACCAGCCATTTGAGTCGAATCAGCTATTTGCTTTCCGTTAACCCAAACCGCCGCACGGTAATTTATCCCTTTAAAAATTAACTGGTAATGACGCCCTTTCGCGCTTGCGGGTACATTGAACGTAGTACGGTACCAGTATGGCTTTTTCCAGGGATTAGGATCATTGGGCAGGTGACTGTATTGTTCCAGGTTGTATTCTTTATTAAACTGATCTGATGCATCAGGGATCAGCATATTGTTTAACCCCTGGTAAGGGTCAGGGTAAATATGATTGGCAACCAGCCCCGTAAGTACCGTTGACGGAACTTTTACAGGAAACCAATATACCGGTGAATGATATTGAACGGACGACAACTCAGTCCCTGAAGCACTCACCAAAGCAGAAGATTGCAGATCGAAATTAATAAGCTTTACCTGCTTAACGTTGCCGGTTTGGGCAAGAAGTGTAAATGGCAATAAATAATAAACTACAAAACACAAAGTAACGGGGTAGAACAATTTTTTCATTAGTAACGTTTATTTTAGGGTGATAAACTTTCCGAACGGTATTTAAAATTTGCTGTAACACTCGCCAGGACGGTTCAATCAATTAATTCACTGCCGTAAATCTAATCAACTAAAGCCAAGGGTAATTTGTACTAATTTACCCTTTTATTATACTATTTGGAATACTTCGTCAATTAAAACAATAGCTTTTATCCATAGCATCATTTTTACAATGTAACACGGTTATTACACCAAGCAGGCATCAGGCAAATTCATATATAAAAAACCAAAAAAAAGCGGATTTCGACCTTATATCTCTACAAAATCATGCTTACTTGTCCTTTTCAGGTGCCTCATTAAATATAAAAATTAATACTTTTAAAAGAACTGGTCTTTTCTAATGCCCTGGTTTGCACTGTATAACTATTTGCATTAACAAGTAAAAACGAAAACATTCTTCTTAAAAAAACTTTTATTAATTCATATTATTTAAACCATTAAAAATTCGTTTATAATCTTATCAAATGTCTAAAAAACAAGCATTGCGCCTGGCTATTTTTTTTGTACCGCTTATTCTCATTTTTTCGCAATGTTTTCAATTTAAAAAAGATGCGGATCCCAGGGGTATTGCTTATGCCGGGGGTGCTACCTGTGTAAGCTGCCATAAGGATATTTATAGTTCTTATTTACACACGGCGCATTTCATGTCTGCCCAACCTGCTTCCGGCCAAACTATTCAGGGGAATTTTTCTAAAGGATCAAATGAGTTTGTTTTTAACTTACATCAAAAGGTGGTGATGAATAAACGCGACAGCGGCTTTTTTCAAAGCAGCTATATTGATGGGAAAGTTGAACAATCTCATCGTTTTGATATTGTTTTTGGGGGGATAAAAGGACAAACGTATGCCTATTGGCTTACTAATGAATTATTTCAGCTACCCATATCTTACGATAATACAACACACAACTGGATAAACAGCCCTGGGTACGAACCAAACAGGGCTGCTTTTGAGCGCATAATTGGCACACGTTGCCTTGGTTGTCACATATCCTATATTAAGCAGGCTCCGCCTCAGCTTCCTGGTTTTTACACAAGGGCAGAAGGGTTCGAAAAAACATCATTAATTTACAACATTGATTGCGAAAGATGCCACGGGCCTGCAGCGGAACATGTTAAATTCCAAACGGATAATCCAAATGAAAAAACAGCAAAATATATGGTCGCCTATAAATCATTAACGCGGGATCAAAAAATAAACATGTGCGCCGTATGCCATTCCGGGGCAAATAACGTGCTGTTAAAGCCTACGTTTGGATTTAAACCGGGGGATACCCTGGAAAAGTACATGCGGGTGATACCGTCAAACGCCCCGGTTAATTATAAAATTATTGATGTGCATGGCAATCAAAAAGGATTACTGGAAAGCAGTAAATGTTTTATAAGCAGTAATATGGTTTGCTCCACCTGTCATAATACACATGTAAATGACAGGGGCAATACGCCGTTATATGTTGCTAAATGTATGCTTTGTCATAATTCAAATTCGAAGGTTCCATGCAAATTGACTAATAAATTATCTGCAGCAGCGTTAACCAACAATTGTATCTCCTGCCATATGCCGGCTTTTTCTTCTAAACTCATAATTGCCGGGCAGTCGGGAGCAATGGTACATACACACCATATAGCTATATATCCCGAAGAAACACAAAAGATATTGGCCTATTTAAAAGTTAAAACAACCTACAATAGAAATATTCATTAAATGCATGCTAACCAAGGCAGATCAAAAGCAATCCGGCTATTCAGGCAATAAATAATTTATTTCTTAAAATGATTTTCCAAAACAATAAATGGCATATTTTTATCCCAGAATGGTTTTAAATCCGGCTGAAATTCAAATCCGGTTGAATAATTACCCAGGATAATATCGGATTTACCATCGTTGTTATAATCGCCGACGTCCATGGTCAGCCAGCGACCGTATTTACTTACCGGTATTGCATGTGGTTTAAAGCTAAATGGCTTATCGTGTTCAAAATATATAAAGCCTTCTTCGGGCTTATTTTGCAAGTCTGCAAAAAAGGCACTGGTAGCAATATCCAAATTACCATCTCCGCCAAAATCAGCTGCAATAGCCTTGGTACAGCCATTAATCGGGTAAAAGTACTGCTGTTTAAAATCCCAGTTGCCCATGTTTTTAAACAGGTATAAGCCATGGTAAGGTTTTAAGATACGGGAGCTGCGGTAATTATAACCACAAGTATAAATCAGATCCGGTTTCCCGTCATGATCAATATCAGCTAATTGAAAGCTTGTTGACCCGTATACCGGCGGAAACCGCAATAAATTTTTTGAAGTAAAACCGCCTTTATGATCGTTCAAAAACAACCATAATCCTTCGTCACCAATTCCAAACAAAACCATCAGGTCCTGCCAGCCATCATTATTAAAATCACCGGCGACAGCTTGTACGGCACCCGGCTGATCGGATATATTGGCTTGTTGGGTATAACTATGGTCTTTATTTTGCTTAAAATAATATACGCCGCCTTTTAAATTACCTTGCCCTAAAATTACCAGGTCTTTTAATCCGTCTTTATTAAAATCCCCTTCAATAGTTTGTACAGGCCGGGCCAGATCGGAAGCGATAAGCGTTTGACTAGCTTTGTCGCCTTTTGCGTTCATATCCAATGCAACTACTCTCCCGTTGGGAAAGTCTACCGGCTCAACACGGCCGATACAGGATAATATTAGCCTGCTTGCACCGGCTGAATCAGCTTTAAAAATAGTACTTACCGCGCTTGAGGGCAAACCGGATGATGATGCCTGTACCTTTAAATTACTGTCCCATTCAGTTACGTTTGCATAAATATAATCCGAACTATAAATTTTATGGCTAGCCGAATTAATAGCAACCATAGTGGTATAACTTGGATGGGTTGCGGGCGCTGGTTTTTTTAATGTAAAACCGGCCCAATCATTTAATAACGCAACGGGCGGCTTTGCTGCCGACAGCGTAGCGGGAGCCATCTTCTGATAATAAATAACTATCGACTGCCATTCCAATAAACTTAGTCCTAATGTATCTTTTTCAGTTTTAAAATAATTATCCATTAAATATCTCACGCTAAAAAAGCGCGACATGGAAGGTAAAGCGTGATATCGCCAGGTATCTTTTGTAAGTGCATTAACGGGTACCAGCGCGTGGCATTTGGTACAATGGATCTGCACAAGGTTTTTACCATCCTTTATGGTATCACCTGTTAATTTATAAATGGGATCTGATGGCGTGTTTTTACTTTTGCAACCGTCAATAAATATATTGCAGAATAATAAAGCTGTTAATGATAATACAGTTGTAAATAAGGAAATTCTCTTAAAACTCATATTTATAATAGTAATCGTTTAGTTGGTTAATTTAAGTTTATTGCAGATAAAATTACCAATTTCCTTACCCTGGGCGGCTCCGGTTAAGGAACTGTTGAGGTAATGAATACCGCCATAAAAGCGGCTCATGGCGGTTTCGTTTGCTGCCTGACCAAAAGAATTGAAATGACGCTGCATGCCAATATAATGCAGATCACTTGTATCCTGAAAAGCAAAATTTTCTCCAAACAGGTGCGTCAGTACCGTAGCTGATGCCGCGCTTATGGTTGAATGGCCGGCTGTATATTCGGGAAACGGGGGCGTTTGTAATATAGGAAGCCAGTAATGGTCAACTTTTTCATTAATATTTGTTACTGGCCTTGCATAGCTATATTTGTATTTCACCTCCCAGCAGCAAACAAACGAATCAAAAAGCGCGATGGATGTAAGTGCATATGCCCGGGCAGTTTGGACCGCGCTGGCTTGCGTTTGTTTGCAGGCAATGGTAGTAATGCCTATCCAATGGCCGCCCGGAGTTATCTTTTTATCAGCAAACATCATGTGCCCGTTATGCTGAATAACAAAAGGATTATCATCCCAAAACGTGGCTACCTCCTTTTGATCTTTTGTTAAACTTTTGCTTGTATTATATACCTGCATGTATTGCTTAACGTAAGTACTGTTTTTATCTTCGCTGTATGCGGGCGGCGGCGGCGGAGAAAACTGTTTAGAAGAATCAATAGCAAATACTTTCATATCGCCCCAGCAAAACTCAACACCGTCCATGTAATCAGGAGGAGTTGGGCGCCATTTTGCCGGGCCATTTTCTCCTAAATATTTTGGCTTCCCCCGGGTTTGCGGATAATCGTCTACATTGGCGCGTTTTAATATTAATTTACCTATCTGCTCACCAAAATCCAATGACCGCATATAGGTTGAGTCGTCAAGATTATCTTTATACATTCCGTAAACCCTTGTCTCATATTTTTTAAGGGTGTCTACAGAAAATGTCACTTTGTGGGCCACGGTAAAAAAAGCCTTTGTTGCAGCTAATGCAAAATTGTATGTCTTTCCTTTTTCAGGTACCGGCGGTTTTCCAAATCCTTTAAGTTGCGTAATAATTGAATTGCATTTTGGATCCGCATACCGCATTGCCTCATAGGAAGCCAATGCCGTATAACCATAAATACGTGCAGCCACCGGCGGCGTAAATACATCGTAAATAATCACCTGGGTTAACTCATTTTCATTTTGATGCAGCACATCAGCATCTTTTAGCAACGCTGTTTTTTGTTTGTTTATACATCCGGTTGCCAGGAAAGCGATTATCGTAACGGCTAATATTTTTAAAGGTCTCATATAGCGTTGTTAATTTAAGGGGATGTTACGTGTATGCCCATAACTATCTGTGATAGTTACAGAAACCATATTTTTGTCGACATTAAAAAATCTACCCGATTGAGACAGAAAGGAAGTGCCATTATAAAACTCCTGTTTCCCCGTCTTGCCGCTTTTATATTTTATAATTGCATACATATCTAAAGGCTGTAATTTAACTGTTTTAACTGCTCTTTTCAATTCAAATATTTTCATCACATCTTTATTCTGACTGGCGGCCAATAGATAATTCCCTTTGGCGCCTTGTAGTTTTACCAATGCTTTACCATCACCGGGTATATAAATCCCGCTTTGCTGGATAGTCAACGGCTTAAAATTGCCTTTGCCATCACCTTTAAGCAACAAGCCATTAAAAGCGTCATAACGACCAGTTGAAACGTCTGTTCCATAATCATTTCCACTAATGGCCACGTCCAGGTTACCATCACCATCAAAGTCATCAACTACCATTCCGTTAAGCTGCGATGTTTGCGCCTCAATGGGCAATGGAGTCATAGTGAATTTACCGTTGCCGTTATTTTGCAGATAGCATGATTGCAACATGTTCGCCTTCAACCTTATTGCACCATTACGCATTTCGGGTGTAATTACCGAATCCATGGTAGCTACAGCAAATGATTTATAGTTTTGAAATCTCGCACGCATACTTATCATTTGCTTAATAATATCATCACGTGTTTGCGCCGGAAATTCCTTCATCTCACCATTCTGATCTCTTAAAAAAACTGATGGAAAAGCATCATAACTACCATTATTATCAAAATCTTTTGCAGTAATGTATACCGGATACTGATCTGTTGCTTTATAAAATGTATTTAAACCGGTATTGCCAACAATATAATCCATTTTACCGTCGTGGTTAAAATCCCCGGCGGTTATGCTGTTCCACCATCCAAATTTATCACCTATGCCGGTGCCATCCGTAACGTTTTTAAATACACCGTGGTCATTTTTTAAAAATGTCACCGGCATCCATTCACCGGTCAGGATCAGGTCGGGCCAGCCATCATTATCAAAGTCAGTAAAAATAGCATCACACACCAATCCAATATTTTTCAGATCTTTTGCCACCGAAGCAGTAACATCTGTAAACTTTACATGCCCATTTTTACTGTCATTCCGCAAAATAATGCTCGAAACCGGCTTAGGATAATTCCAGGGTTCAACACGGCCCGATATAAAAAGATCTAGTTTCCCATCCTTGTTATAATCGATGGCCTTTACACATAATTTACTGGTCAGGTTTTTTGGCAAAGCATCAATTGCTTCCATAAAATTACCTTTCCCATCATTAATGTATAACCTATCCTGGTAGCCTTGTGAACCAGGCTGTTTATCATATCCGCCACTGGCTACATACAAATCCAGCACACCATCACCATTGGCATCAAACAAAAGAAGCCCCTCATCTTTAAAATCGTCGCCTGGTTTTAATTGTGATTTAGGCAAAAGATCACGCTGAATAAATTTACCATTGGATTGCTGTAAAAACAATTGTGCCGGATATTTTGACGTACCGCCAACTACCATGTCATCAAAGCCATTGCCGTCAACATCACCAACCGCAATTGCAGGTGTATATTGAGACAATTTATGTGGTAACAGCTTTTGTATGTTAAAGTCAGCCAGGTCATCCTCCTTGTGCTTGTAGGAAACCCCCACAGAACGTGTTACTTCACGAAACAAAGATTGTGTGTTTATTTTAGGCTGATTAAAAGTATAATTATCTTTTGCGTCCACTATGTTTACCTTCAGTAAATAATTGGCCCTAATGTTTTTCAACGTTTGCTTTTTGCCGTTTTGCCACCTTATCACCACCGAATCGAGGATCGAATCTTTACCCAGTCCAAAATGGGCTATGTTTTGTATGGTTGATAAATATCCCCTGAAAGGCGTATTTTCATATACCTGGTGCTTGCCGTGTTCATAATAAATATCGGCCCAGGCACCTATTCCATCTATATTTTGAGGCCCGCCTTTAAATTTTATATTTAAATAACTGCTGTTTTTCTTGCTTTTTTCGATGGTAGTGTTTTTGTAGATAAGCGCTTCATCATCAATGTTATTGATCACCATATCCATATCTCCATCATTATCGAGGTCGGCATAGGCTGCTCCATTTGAAAATGTAGGAATATCAAGTCCCCAGCTTTCTGTAACGTTGGTAAACTGAAGATTGCCATTATTTTTAAAGGCATAGTTGGGAATCTTCACAATAGGGATCTGATCAAGTACCTCTTTTTTCGACGCTATTAAGTAAGCTTCAGCTCTGAAAGTAGTAAAATCATGATCTGTTACATCACGCGGATACCCGTTGGTTACTATTATATCGCGGTAACCATCATTATCGAAATCTGTAATCAAAGGGCACCAGCTCCAATCTGTTTGCGACACCCCGCTTAGAAATCCTGTTTCGCTAAAAGTTGGTTCACCTATTGAATCGTTTTGCCCTAATCGCGGCCCCTGGTTAATCTGTAAAGTATTGCGGTTATATTGGTACTGATACCCGTAATAATCAAAGTTTTGGTACAGTTGATAATTATTAGATGGGCTAAACATTTTTTTACGGTAATTATCCTCGGGGCTCATATCCAGTTCAAATACGTCGGCAAGGCCGTCATTATTCAAATCCTCAATATCCTGCCCCATGGCGCTGGTTGACGTATGTTTAAAATATTCTTTAGACTTGTCGGTAAATGTACCATCGTGATTATTGATGTATAATATATTATTTGTTAAAAAATCATTGGTTACATAAATGTCTTTCCAGCCATCGCGGTTTATATCAACAATACTTGCTGCATGTCCGTAACCTTCAATTAATATACCTGCCTGCTTCGATACATTATGAAATACCGGGTGCTTTAAAACCGGGTCCCAGTCGTTGCGATAAAGCCGGCCGGTGCTTGTTCTTGAGCCATCGGTAACTATCGGCCGGAATGAGGATGTATTGTCTTTTGACTGAGCTTCATTCACCGTTAGATACATATCAAGATCGCCATCATTATCATAGTCGAAAAATGAAGCCATTGTTGAATGCACTTTAATATCAAGACCATACTCTTTAGCCATTTCTTTAAAATGAGGAACACCATTTTTATCAACACCCTGGTTTATATAAAGCTGGTTGGTTCTTTTTGAAGAGTCGTTTAATAAAGTGTAGCAAACGTAAATATCCAGCAGGCCATCATTATTAATATCCACAACGGCTACACCTCTGCCCCACCCGCCCGAGCCGGCTACACCCGCTTGTTTGGTAACATCTTCAAATTTCATGTTCCCTTTATTAAGATATAGTTTATTTGATACGGCATTACCCACCAGGTAAAGATCTTGCAGGCCATCATTGTTAAAATCGCCAATGCCTACACCGCCACCATTATAAATATTGAGTTTATCTAAAGGATTAATGGAATCATTTTCAACTATCTTATTGTTAAAATGAATCCCGGAATGGGAGGAAGGTATTTGCTCAAATAAGGTGGCCTTTTTTTTGCAGGATATTATAAAAAAAAGAAAAGGAAGTAACAGAAGATAATAGGGAAACTTCATCAGGGAATAAAATATTTGCACGCTAAATTATAAAAAAAAAGGGGGAAGAGATAACATCTCTCCCCCTCAATTATTATAAAGTTTTGGTAATTAATTATAACCGGGGTTTTGCTTTAAAGCCCCACCTTCAATACCAATTTCCTTAATAGGCACCGGATATATTTCATTCCGGCCCTGGGTAAACACAGCTCCCTGCAATACAGTATTTGCAAAGAAAGCAGGCGCATAGCTGGTATTCTTTTTGATATAGGCATTAAGCGTTGCTGCCATAAAGCCGGATGGCATAGGGCCGCCGAAAAGGCCATCCCAACGTTGTAAGTCGAAGAAACGAATGCCCTCCATAGCAAATTCAAGCCTTCTTTCAAATTGCACTGCGGTACGGGCATATCCTTGTCCATTGGCTGCAAACTGGCCAGTATATAAACCTACTTTATAGTTAGCGGCAGGTTGTGTATTATCAACAATCGGGCTTGCGGTACTTCCACCTGCATAGCCTGTTAAACGCCCCATCACCCATCCTGTCGGATCAGCGGCACGTGCCCTAACCTGGTTTACCAGCGTTTCGGCTAATGCAAGACTACCTACTTCAACTTCACATTCTGCTGCCATTAATATTACATCAGAATAACGGATCATATTAAAGTTAACCGCATCTGACTGGCCTGTTGCCCAGCCACCATAGCTATCGCTGGTACTTGACTGCGCTGCTTTACGGTAAATGTTTTTAACATTGATATAAGGTCCTGCATCAAGCTGTGCACGTGCCCAACTAGCTCCCGGCATAGGTCCCCAATCAAGGAACGGTATACCACGACGTCCTGCTGTCCAGTCTAAACGTGAATCAAGCGGAGTAGTACTGTCAGGCATATAGGTTGCATCTTTAGAGTCAACTCCCTGATCCGATTTTAAAAGTGTATTGTCAAAAGACCCGTCCAGTAATGGTAAGCCAGTAACCGGATCTGTTTTAAACGCGTCAACCAAGCTAAATGAAGGCTGGTAAAAACCGCAGCAGGTAGCAGGGCCAGCAGCAGGGAAGTCAAGCACATAACCCGGATTACCGTTGATACCCTGTGGGTTGGCACCGTCGCCAACGATCATTTGAACTGCAAAAACAGATTCAGGACCATTTTTAACAGAGGCGTTAAAGTTATTTGAAAATGACACCAGGGCATATTTAGCACCGCTGGAGGTAACCCCATTTGTCATTAAATCAGCAAGCGCTGTTTTAGCAAGTGCATATTTATGCTCAAACATATAGGTTTTTGCTAAAAAAGCTTCGGCAGCATACTTATTAGCACGTCCGGCCTGCGCCTGTGTTGCAGGTAAATTGGCAAAAGCGAAAGCAAAATCGGCTTCTACCTTATCCCAGATGGGGCCGGGGTTACCAACTATGTAATTGCCGTTAGCATAGGTAATTGTTTCATCAACGTAAGGAACATTTCTGTATACTTTAGAAAGCTCCATATCGAATACACCACGCAGAAACCGTGATTCAGCAGTAACTTCTGTAGCATACGCAGGGGTAACTGAACCGTCTTTTACCAATGGTAATTCGCGTATAACATCATTCGCACGTTGAACACCGTCAAGCTCTGTTGCCCATTTATCTTCTACATAGCCGGTAGCAGAGTTTACTGTGTGATTCATCAGTGCTGCGGCATCCGGTTGGTCAGTAGCATTCGAACCTTTATTTGCATCATCCGAAGCGATACCCGCAAAGGCCCAGTTATCCGGCCCTGCTTCCCATGGGGACGCACCGGTTGCATTTGCAGCATTCATTTGTAAGTTGGCATAAGCGCCAATTAACAAGCCATCAACACCGGCCTTATTGGCAAGTACTGAGGCACTTGTTGTATTAACCAACGGCACGTTCAGGAACTTTTTACAAGAGTAAGATATTGTAAGAATTACCAGCGCCAGTGGTATAATAAATTTAAAAATTGATTTTTTCATAATCTTATAATTTGATTTTTTATACTATCTAATTAAAATGACATGTTTACGCCCAACAGATATTGTCTCTGGTTATTTGGATAAGCGCCGACATCAACACCTGCGCCATTACCTGTATTAGGTACCGGAGTAATTTCAGGATCAAGACCAGTGTATTTGGTTATAGTAAACAAGTTAGTTCCCTGTATATACACGTGTAACTTAGCTATGCCAATTGATTTAAGTATAGCTGGTGAAAAATTATAACCTAACTGCAATACACGCATTTTAAGGAATGAACCATTTTCAACATAATATGAGCTCATTTGCGAGGTACCCATTGTGTTGGCATCTGTTTGAATAGGCAATATTGGGGTTCCTTTCAGGTAAGGAGATCCGTAAGACTGATACAAGGCCTTGTTGCTTTTTCCGCCATTGAAAGACGAATAAAAGTCAGTAAAGTAATTTGTGTAATGGAAGTCCTTATTTCCCTGTGAACCGTAAAAGTTTGCCGCAATATCGAAATTTTTGTAAGATGCATTTAAATTAACGCCATAAGTAAAATCAGGGTTAGGGTTTCCGATAAAGGTGCGGTCAGCATCATTTATAACTCCGTCATGATTAACATCTGCATATTTAAATGAACCAACCTGAGCGCCGGCATATTTTGCTACAGCAGGGTTGGCCATATCGGCAGCACTATAAAAACCAGCGGTTTGGTAACCATAAAACTCTCCAACCGGGTGTCCAACTTCATTGCGTACAATAGGAAGAGCACGTTGGTAATCGGCATCAGTATAACCGGGAGCTGGCATTTTAGCAATGGTGTTTTTATAGGCGGTAATATTTGCTTCTGCGCTATATTTAAAATCACCTGATGAGCCATGATAAGTAACTGAAAGATCGAAACCATTATTTTTAATGTTCCCGTAATTAACAGTAGGCGGAGCTTGACCAGCACCACCAATAGTATAGGGAACCGGTAAAGCTAATAATAAACCAGTAACGTTTTTCTGGTAATATTCAGCCACAATATCTAAGTGGTTAAAAAGCGACGCATCCACTCCTATATTAAGGTTCTTGTCTTTTTCCCACGAGGTTTTAGGATTACCAACCGCTGAGTTATAAAAACCCTGTGATGGGCTATTGCCGCCACCTATGGCATAATATCCATTTCCGGATGTTGAACCGTATTGGGTATATTCATTACCTGGCAAAACGTTTCCGTTGTAACCTGCCACCCCATAGCTGGCGCGTAATTTAAGGTCCTGGATCCAGCTGATCGATTTCATAAAGTCTTCCTGTGAGATCCTCCATGCTAATGAAACTGACGGGAAGGTACCCCATTGATAGCCTGGATAAAATAGTGAGGATCCGTCACGGCGCACAGTTGCGGTTAAAATATATTTATCGTTATAAATATAATTCAACAAGCCAAAAAACGATTCCTTGGTGTTATACCCGTTTATACTGCTATAATTGGTTTTATTAGAACTACCATTCGTAAGGTTCACATAGCTTGGGTCTAAAGAAAATAAACCACTGGCGCCGCCACCTACAGTCCTTCCGTAATAATACGTTTGCTCATAACCGCCTAAAACCGAAATATTATGTTTGCCAAATATTTCTTTATATAATATGGTATTATCCCAATTGTAATTACTATTATAAAAAGCGCCTTCGTATGCACTATTTGCGCCAGCGTGGCTTTCATAGTCATTATAAGAATTTGGGGTAAAACCATAGTAATATCCGTTGTTGGCAGTACCACCAATCGCTGTTTTTACGGTAAAATATTTAAAAATATCGGCTTCAGCATAAATATTTCCCTGCATATTCCAGGTTTTCTGATAGTCGTTCAGAGCGTGAGATAGTACTGATACAGGGTTTGCTGAGTTACCAAGCGGTTCACCGCCAGGGCCATCATAGGTACCGCCATATTGTTTACCGCTTATATCATATACCGGTATTTGAGGCAACTGGCGATAAGCATAAGAAATAGGGTCTCCTTCATTTTGATTTAAAAATGCACCGGAGTTTGAATTTGAACCATTAGGCGACAGTTGGTAGTTTACATATATATTTTCACCCATCCTGATATGAGGGCTAAGGTTATATGTAGTATTTACACGGGCTTCGTACCGTTTGTAATAAGTATAGATCTCTGTACCTTGCTGATTTAAATAGCCTAAGGACATATAATAGGTATTTTTATCATTTGCACCGCTTGCGCTGATAGTGTGGTATTGCATTGGCGCCGCTTTAAATATAGCATGGAACCAATCGGTACCGGTTTGGTTAAATTTTTGAACCAAAAAGTCATTGCCCGGATTAGAAGCGTCAAATTTGTAAGAATTTACAATGTTTGGATCATTTGTAACGCCTGCAGAACCCGGTCCCTGGTAACCATAGGTAGGAACCGTACCTGCACCGCCCGGATAAATTGATTTTGCGATACCATTGGGATCTACAAACCAGGTTAATTGTGACATACCAACCGGGTTCAAGGCATCATAAACGTTGCCCCCCTTTGGTACTTGTGAAGAGTAATAAGCATCATAAGAAAATACGGACTTACCGGCTTTACCACGTTTAGTTGTAACCACAATTACGCCGTTACCGCCCGCAACACCATAAATGGCGGCGGAGCCCGCATCCTTCAATACCTGGATACTTTCAATGTCGTTCGGGTTAACCTGCGACATGCTATTTCCCTGAACACCATCGATAACATACAAAGGCTGTGAGTTGCCAAAGTTGTTAATACCGCGGATGTAAACAGTGCTTGAGGCACCCGGTGCACCCATACCAACAACGGTAACACCTGCTGCCTGTCCCTGTAACAACTGGTCAGAACTGGCGGCAGGAATCTTCTTTGCCTCTGACACATCAACCACAGCTACCGCGCCTGCGATATCTTTTTTACGTTGGGAGGTGTAACCTGTTACAACCACTTCATTCAATGAGCGGTTTGAAGGCTGCAGCGTAACAGTAAGAAATTCGCCGTTTTTAACTGTGACCTCTGTCGACTGATAACCAATGTAACTTACAACAAGTACATTGCCCGGACTTAGCGACAGGCTAAAATTACCGTTAACGTCTGTTACAGCACCGGTATTGGTACCCTTTATCCTTACGGAGGCACCAACAACAGGTAACTTGTCATCGCCACCGATAACTTTACCTGATTGTTTTGTTTGCGCTGTAACTACCAATGAAGAAACCATGCAGCATAACAGCAGGCATAATGTTCTTCCCTTTAGGAGTAAACTTTTAAACATGAGATTGAGATTTAGTTGATTAATTTATTTGATTTAAGCTTATTAGTAATGTGAGATTTTACCA
>JAQBOU010000060.1 GCA_028287865.1 Mucilaginibacter sp.
CCGGTGCTGTTAATAATTTTTGATGGAAGAGAACATACTGAACCAGGAGCTGGTAGCCAATAAAATAATTGAAGAGGAAGAAGAATTTCACCATCTTAACAACCCTGCGGATGGCATAAAGCCGATCATAAAAAAATACCTGGGCGTGCTTACCGGGGTGGATCAGCAGAGTAATAAATTCTATTTTACTGATGGGGATGCAAAGGTTGAGATTGTTGTTATAACTGACGAAATAATACGGGTGAGATTAGCTCCGCACGGGGTTTTTTTGGATGAATTTTCCTATGCTGTACCAAAATTGGAGCAAAAACATATAGTTTTTAGTTCTGACGAGGATGACGAAGAATTCAGGGTTTCAACCATCGCTGTAACCTGCCACATCCGCAAAAAGGATTTCTTTATATCGTTTTCTGATAAGCAGGGCCATATTACCAGCGCAGATGCGGTACCCATGCACTGGGAAGAAAATGTGAAATTTGGAGGGTATTATGTTTTCTGCACAAAAACATGTGACAATGAAGAAAGCTTTTTTGGCCTTGGCGACAAGCCTACAGAACTTAATCTTCGTGGTAAACGGCTAAACAACTGGAATACCGATGCCTATTCTTTTGCCTGGAACCAGGATCCGCTGTATCGCAGCATCCCTTTTTATATCAGCGTAAACGAAGGTATTGCGCACGGTATCTTCTTTGACAATACTTTTAAGGCTCACTTTGATTTTGGCGCCGAAGACCCAACAAAAACAAGCTTTTGGGCAGATGGCGGTGAGTTGCAATATTATTATATCCACGGTCCTCACATGATGGACGTGGTGAAAAGCTATCATATTTTAACAGGCACACACCCAATGCCGCCGCTTTGGGCCTTTGGTTACCACCAATGCCGCTGGAGCTATTATCCCGAAGCAAAGGTGAAAAAGATTGCCAATGGCTTTCGTGAAAATAAGATCCCATGTGACGGGATCTACCTGGATATTGATTACATGGACGGGTACCGTTGTTTTACATGGAACAGGAAATATTTCCCTGATCCGAAAAAAATGATCAAAGAATTAGCAGCAGATGGCTTTAAAACTGTTGTGATCATTGATCCGGGTATACGGGTGGATGATAATTACGCCGTATTTAAAGAGGGAAAAGAGAATAGGTATTTTTGCCGCAGATGCGATGATTATTTTATGGAAGGCCATGTATGGCCCGGCCGCTGCCAGTTTCCGGATTTTACTAATCCTGATGTACGTACCTGGTGGGGCGGTTTGTTTGACGAGCTGGTGCAGCTGGGTGTAGCAGGTGTATGGAACGATATGAATGAACCGGCCGTATTTGGTGCCGGTACTTTTCCTGATGATGTACGTCATCAATATGATGGGCACCGCGGGTCACACCGTAAAGCACATAATATCTACGGTATGCAAATGGTACGCGCAACCTATGAAGGTTTGCGTAAATTGATGAAAAACAAACGTCCTTTTACTATTACAAGGGCTGGCTATTCGGGTGTGCAGCGTTTTTCATCTGTATGGACAGGTGATAACGTAGCGTCATGGGAGCATTTAAAATTGGGCAATATACAATGCCAGCGTTTGTCGGTATCAGGAATTTCATTTTGCGGTACAGACATCGGCGGCTTTAGCGGCGAGCCGGATGGCGAATTGTTTACCCGCTGGATACAGATGGGAACGTTTTCGCCTTTTATGCGGGCACACTCTGCCGGTGATACCAAGGAACGTGAACCATGGAGCTTTGGCGAACCATATACTGCTATAAACCGCAAATTTATTGAGTTGCGTTACCGACTTATTCCATATTTATATTCTGCATTTTGGGAACATCATCGTTATGGCTTTCCTATTCTCAGGCCGATTGTAATGCACGAGCAGGAAGAGATCTCGAACCATTTCAGGCAGGATGAGTTTACCTACGGCGACAAAATATTGATATGCCCCGTACTTGAACCCGGACAAGTTAGTCGTAAAGTGTACTTGCCGAAAGGTGCGTGGTATAATTTCTGGACATATGAAGTAGCGGAAGGCGGCCAGGAAGTTACTGTGCCAACACCTTTGGATACTATTCCCATATTTATTAAAGCGGGCTCAGTTATTCCTGAATATCCCGTTATGCAATATGTGGGCGAAAAGGAAATAGAAGAGGTAAAACTCAATATTTATTATACCAATTACGAAGTTAATTCATTTCTGTTTGAAGATTATGGTGAAACATTTGCCTATGAGCAGGATATTTACCTTGAAAAGAAGTTTGTAGTAAGCGGCAAAAAATCCCTGTTAACTGTACAGCAAAGTATGGAAGGGCTTTACACTCCCAGATACGAAAGTTATCACTTCAACATTATTGGCCTGCCTTTTGTTCCAACCAAGATATTAGCCGACGGCAAAGAAGTTCATTATAGTATAGATGACAGCAATTGCCTGGAATTTAAATTCACTAAGAATTTTAAGCAGATTGAAATAATGAAATAGGGAAGAGAGTTTAGAGATTGGAGTATAGAGATTAGTTGAGGTATTACGATAGATGTCATGCTCTGAGACTCAAAAAAACTAATCTCTAATCTCCAACCGCTAATCACTATATTTGGTTATTATAAACCAGCTTGCTAAAGCAAACCAATTAAATTAACGGCCTGTGGCCCATCTTACTACTATGGCAAAAAAAATCAGTAATACGGAACCTGTAAGTCCTGAAGCTAAATCTGCGGCAGCAAAAAAAACTGTTAAGACCAAAGCTGCGTCCACTGAAAAAGAAACTGTTTTGCCAAAAGCCAAAACTATTAAAAAGAAGAAGGAAGAACACGCTGTTGTTGCTGGTAAATTGCCGGTTGAGCCCTATAGCCGTTTTTCTGATTTTGATATCGGTTTATTTCAATCGGGTAAACATTACAAGCTATATGAAAAGTTCGGTTCGCATGTAATAGAATATAACGGGGTAATTGGAACGTATTTTGCCGTTTGGGCGCCAAATGCACAAAGTGTATCTGTGATAGCCAATTTCAATGGCTGGAACCGTTCAGCTCACCCGCTATACATTCGCTGGGATGCATCCGGTATTTGGGAGGGTTTTATTCCAGATGTCGGGGTGGGCGAAACCTATAAATACTATATAAAATCATCAACCGGAGAAGACCTTGAAAAAAGTGATCCTTTTGCCCTTAGATGGGAGGTTGCCCCACATACGGCATCAATAGTTGCCGATACTTATTATGAATGGCAAGACGGTGATTGGATGAAAAACCGCCAGGAGCATAATGCGTTGGATAAACCTTATTCGGTTTACGAAATGCATATAGGTTCGTGGGCGCGGGGAGTGGAAAGCCCCGATCAGTTTTTAACATATAACCAGCTTGCTGATAAACTAGTGCCTTACATACTGGAAATGGGCTTTACACATGTGGAGTTTATGCCGATAATGGAGCATCCATATTATCCAAGCTGGGGATACCAGATCTCTGGTTTTTTTGCAGCTTCATCAAGATACGGAACGCCCCAGCAGTTAATGTACCTTATAGAGAAGTTACACCAGGCAGGCATTGGTGTAATATTAGATTGGGTACCCTCACATTTTCCGGGAGATGCCCATGCACTATATAATTTTGATGGTACACACCTGTATGAGCATGCGGATGTTCGCAAAGGCTTTCACCCCGATTGGAAATCGTATATCTTTAACTATGGCCGTAACGAAGTACGTGCATTTTTAATAAGCAATGCGCTTTTTTGGCTGGACAGGTATCATGCCGACGGCTTACGGGTTGACGCCGTAGCCTCCATGCTTTACCTGGATTATTCGCGCAAACATGGCGAATGGGAGCCAAATATTTACGGGGGCAATGAAAACCTGGAAGCTATTTCCTTTTTAAAGGAGTTTAACGAAGCGGTATACAGTCATTTCCCTGATACGCAAACCATCGCAGAAGAATCAACCTCATTTACCGGGGTAAGCAGGCCAACCTTCACCGGGGGGCTTGGATTTGGCATGAAGTGGATGATGGGCTGGATGCACGATTCAATAAAATATTTTTCAACCGATCCATTATATCGTAAATACCACCATAATCAACTCACTTTTAGTTTGATTTATGCTTTTACCGAAAATTTTATGCTGCCTTTTTCGCACGATGAGGTGGTGTATGGCAAGGGCTCTATGTTGAATAAAATGCCGGGTGACGAATGGCAGAAATTTGCCAATTTACGATTGCTTTACAGCTATATGTTTACGCATCCGGGAACCAAGCTGTTATTTATGGGTGATGAATTTGCCCAGGGAAGCGAATGGAACTATCAATATTCGCTGGACTGGCATGTGCTGGAATATCCAAATCACCAGGGTATAAAGGAAACAGTTAAAGCCTTAAATAATTTGTACAGGGATGAACCGGCATTGTATGAAAAAGGTTTTGATTGGAGCAGCTTTGAATGGATAGATGGCGGCAATGCCAACGATTCCATTTTGATATATACGCGTAAAGGCCTTGAAGAAGCTAATGACCTTGTGGTTGTTTTAAATATGACACCCAATCCGCATTATGGCTTCAGGGTTGGTGTTCCTTCGAAAGGTAAATGGAAAGAGATATTTAATTCGGATGCCGAAAATCTTTGGGGAAGCGGGATTTTAAACGTTGAAGCCGTTAATAGTGAAGTGGCTAGCTGGCATGGCAGAGAAAATTCTATTCTTATAACTATACCGCCTTTAGGGGCAGCCGTTTTTAAAAAAACAGCTAATGTTCCCTCAAAATATGAATTGAAAAAATAATTTATTGAATATTGTATAATTTTAAGCAACTCTTTGTTGTGACATTACGTAAAAAGGGTTATTATTATTATTTAATGACCTTATTATGAATCCAAAATTTCGTTTTGTTTATTTGCTTGGAGGTGTCTTAGGATTAGCATTGTTGATTTATCAAATAGTTGATAATCTTCCGGATATTAATCCGGGTATGGTTTTGTTAATCACAATACCTGATATGGTATTCTTTTTCCTTGCATATAAAACTTATCCGGACGAAGAAGAGGTTAAACACAAGGTTAAGTCATACTAAATATATAAGCAATTCTTGCTGCTTGCCTTATAGTTACCTCTTGGAAATATTTCTTGATAAACATTTAAAACAGTATTGAAAACATATTAATAAAGGATAGGTTTGTAATAGATACACTTATTAATATGAACCCCAAATTCCTGATCCTTTATTTAATTGCCGGGACAGTTGCTTTAATCCTGGTAATATACCAGGCTGTCACTACCTACTCAGATCTTAACACGGGCAGAATTGTCCTGAACTTAATTATTTCAGTATTTTTTTATTACCTGGCCTATAAAACTTATCATGAAAAAAAGGATAAGGAATTAATGTGATATGACCTTGATTTATTACCCAATTACCTGCCGGGAATAGATCTCACTGCTTTTTAAAACAGTTGATAGCCTGGTAGGACAATTCATACAGGCATAACATCAATATACCGGGAGACCAACAGGCAAATCATAAATACAAAAAAGCCGGCTCGAAAGCCGGCTTTTCAATTTGGATTTAAAATTGATATTTAAACTTTACCAAGTTCTTGTACCAGGTCAATCAGTTTATTTGAATAACCCCATTCGTTATCATACCATGACACTACTTTAACAAAGTTATCATTCAAAGCTATACCGGCTTTTGCATCAAAAATTGATGTGCGTGCATCGCCTTTAAAATCTTCCGACACTACATCATCTTCAGTATAACCTAAAATTCCTTTAAGCTCACCTTCTGATGCAGTTTTCATTGCTTTTTTGATCTCTTCGTAAGTAGCACCTTTTTTAAGGCGTACAGTTAAGTCAACAACAGAAACATCAGCAACCGGAACACGGAATGACATACCGGTTAATTTGCCTTTAAGCTCAGGGATAACCAAAGTAACTGCTTTAGCAGCACCTGTTGATGAAGGGATGATGTTTTGATAAGCACCACGGCCGCCTCTCCAGTCTTTAGCCGAAGGGCTGTCAACTGTTTTTTGAGTTGCTGTAACAGCGTGTACTGTGCTCATTAAGCCTTCTTCAATACCAAAGCTATCATTCAATACCTTTGCGATAGGAGCAAGGCAGTTAGTAGTACATGAAGCATTTGACACGATTGTATCAGCGGCTGTTAATTTTTTATGATTTACACCCATTACAAAAGTAGCGGTATCATCCTTAGCCGGAGCGCTCATTACTACCTTTTTAGCGCCTGCGTCAATATGTTTTTGAGCTGTTTCCTGAGTAAGGAATAAGCCGGTTGATTCAATAATGATCTCTGCTCCAACTTCATTCCATTTTAAGTTAGCAGGATCCTTCTCAGCAGTAACGCGGATAGTTTTTCCGTTTACTACTAAATGACCGCCTTCTACAGCAATAGTGCCTTTGAAAGGACCATGAGTTGAATCGTATTTTAGCATGTAAGCCATATAGTCAGGCTCAACAAGGTCATTAATACCAACAACTTCAATGCCGGGTCTTTCAATTGCAGCCCTGAATGCCAGGCGGCCAATACGGCCGAAACCGTTAATTCCTATTTTCATGATTTTTTAATTTTTACTTGAATAATACGTTAATAAATTGTTTATGGGTTCTTTAATTATATTAGCAATTTTAATGTTTGCATCTGCAGCGGCTTCATACAAATGGTTTTGAAAGCCCGCTTCAACAGAGCACGCAAAATACAATAAAGCTTCGGGATGTTC
>JAQBOU010000111.1 GCA_028287865.1 Mucilaginibacter sp.
TACAGGCAGCAATTGTTTAATGGAATGGAATTTTAAAACGCCGTATTGGTTAGGGTAAAAATAGCCTACTTCATCCTGTCCGCCCACATAAATCTTACCACCGGCATCAATAGCAAGTGACTTAACAGAGGTATGGTTAGGCATAGGATAAACCTTCCAGTAACTGCCGTCAAAAGTTAGCAGTCCGTCGTTATTGGCAAAATATAATATGCCTTCTTTATCCTGTTTTACATCATAAATTTGGGTGGCGGCACCATAGTCAGTGCTTTTATATTTTCTTATTGCGGGCAATCCTATAGTGGTTTGTGCAATTGCTCCGGTGGCGCAAAACAAGTAAAATATAATCCCAAAAATAACTTTATTCATTACAAAACTTATATAACAGCATTATGCCGAATCTTTTAAAAGGAAGTAGGTCCTTATTTAAATTAAGGTTAATATAGTGTATTTTTAAGTGTTACAAATTGCCATACCGCTTAATTGTGATTAGTAGTACTAATGTAGTGGTAAACAAATTGGCTTTAGCAAATTTGATGCAGACATTTGGATTGTTAAAATGCTCACATTTAAAATATCTATAAAAATAAAATCTGCAATGATCAATAAGCTACTCAAAAGAATTGCCCCGTTTACTTTAATCTGCCTTCTCGTAACCGGATTTAAAGCTGATGCACAGCATCGTAATTTTAAAGTGCTTATAGTAGTTTCAAAGGCGAAGGATCATTTGAAAATGATTGCAGCAGCAAAACCCTTTTTTGAAGACTTAGGCGCAAAAAACAATTTCGACGTTGACTTTACCGATGATACCAGCAAAATAAACGATGCCAACCTGGCAAAATACCAGGTTTTTGTAATGTTGCAATTAGCGCCCTTTGATATGTCGTACAGTCAGCAGGCGGCTTTGCAAAAGTTTGCATTGCAGGGTAAAGGATGGGTAGGTATACATGCTGCCGGGCTCACCGGGAAGGAATTTTTAGGCAAAAGTACCGTTTACTGGCAATGGTTTCAAGATTTTATGGGTGGGGTGATCTATTCACCGCATCCGGCTTATCAACAGGCTACGGTTATTGTTGAAGACCATAAGCACCCGGCTACATTGCATTTGCCCGCAAAATTTGAAATATCTGACGAATGGTATGAGTGGGATAAAAGCGTACGCGGCAATGTGCGTGTATTAGCTACCGTTGACGAATCAACCTACAAACAGAACAAGCCAATGGGCGATCATCCGGTTATATGGACTAATGAAACCTATCGGCGAATGATCTATATCAGCATAGGCCATGATCCGTCTGATTTTGCAAACCCTACTTACGTTACACTGCTGCAAGATGCTATTTTATGGGCGGCATCAAAATAAATTAAAGCATTTACTTAAATAGTTACTTATGAAAAAGATCCTGTTACTAATCCTTTGTATTTTTAGTATATATGCCTTAAAAGCACAAACAAAAACACCCCGATTTCAGGTAATTGCATTATATGAAAATGGAGGCCACCACATTGAATATTCAAAAGCGGCAAAGATCTGGCTGGATAAGCTGGCCGCAGACAGCAATTTTAGCATCGACTATATCCAGAACACGGATAGCATTGATGATAAATTCCTGGCGAAGTACCAATTATTCATTCAGTTGGATTATGCACCTTATGGCTGGAAGGATAAAGCAGTGAAAGCCTTTGAAAAATATATTACCGAAGGCAGGGGCGGCTGGATAGGCTTTCATCATGCGACACTGCTAGGCGAATTTGATGGTTACCAGATGTGGGATTGGTTCCACCATTTTATGGGAGATATCAGGTACAAAAACTATATAGCCACCTTCGCAAAAGCCACTGTTGATGTGGAGGATAAACAGCATCCGGTTATGAAGGGCGTATCGCCAACTTTTACAGTTGAAAAGGAGGAGTGGTACACTTATGATAAAGATCCCAGGACAAATGTGCATGTACTTGCCACAGTTGATGAATCAACCTATGTACCCAACTCTGATATTAAAATGGGCGGCGATCATCCCGTAGTTTGGACTAATCCCAACTATAAGGCCCGCAATGTTTATATTTTTATGGGCCACTCGCCTATATTGTTTGAAAGCAAAGATTACAGAACGTTATTTACCAACGCCATTTTTTGGGCCGCTAATAAATAAGCTCGTTACTTTGGGCTGCGATTATTGTTTTGCAGCCCAAAATATGGCATTACGCACTAAAGAGGTGTAGGCCTCATCCTGGAACAAGCCCGGGAAATGCCCCATGGCGATATAAATGTTCCTGGCTTTTACATGCTCGTTGGTCCATATAACAGGGTGGTCGCCCATTTTTACATTCTTTTGTGGGTTATAAGTTGATTCATCAATGCTTGCCAATACATGCACGTTTGGCCGTGGGCTTTGATTATAGATATACCACTCATCTTTAGTGTTAAATGTAGCCGGAATATTTTTCATCACAGGGTGGGTCACATCCTCAACGGTAAGTAAGGCTGCATTTCCGCCCGGAATATTGTTCTTATACTCAATTCCGCCCATAAACCACGAATACCATTGCCACATTGGGTAGCCATCAAACACACCTAACAGGGTAGGGTGATGAAAGCCAATCCAACCGCCTTTCCCTTTTTTAATATAGCGTTCAAAAGCTTTTTGAGCTATCGGGCTCCACGGATATGGTGGATAATCCAGTTGGATAAATAACTTGTATTTGCGTAAAAAAGCCTTGGTAATAGGTTTAGTATCTGTTATATAATCTATCGTAAAATTGCTGTCTGCGGCCAGTTTATTAAGCCAAACCTTTGCTGCAGTATCAAAGCGGGCATGTCCGCCTCCAATTTCGGCAATGGCGATTGCTTTAAACCTGGGTTTTACAGTGCCCTGGGCTAATGCAGTAAATCCTGCAGCCATTAATAAAATAATACTCACATAGATACGCAGCTGTTTCATTTAGTTTGGGTTGAATTCGGATCAAAATTAATGGATTAAACTGCTAAAGTCTTTTACATGGCAAATAATAATTAAGTGTAGTGTTAATGTAGGGTTAAGCAAATTTAGTTTTTAAGCAGATAGTTTGGATATTTGGGAATGCTGCTGTTTGCTGTTGTAAGTTGCTAATAATCAAAAGGTATTATGTTTAAAACGATATTGTCCATATCATTCCTGCTTCTCTTCCTGAATGCACCGGCGCAAGTCAGTAAAATAGATATTCCTATGAAGAAGGGGAAAGTTTATTATGAAAAAAACTATGAGCTGAGCCCAGGGTTACAGCAACAGGAATTATATAAACGCGTACTAAAATGGTTTAAGCAAGATGCACAAAGCGCAAAAAAGATAACAACATCATCAGATAAAAATACCGGTGAAATTATAGGAACAGGCCTATTTAAAATTGTGACCGGCAGTACCGGTAATTATTACCTGGTGCGGTTTGTTATTGATATTAAAGTGCACAAGGGAGGTTACACCTTTTCGGCATCCGGCTTTTACGAAAAACCAATTGAAAGCGGAATCTCCAATGAATATTCAAAAATCGAATACCGCTGGTGGGACTATCGCCAGGGCAAACCATGGTCGGCAGAGGATGAAACTCTTTTTAAAGGGATAACAGCAGACGAAAATGCCTTAATGAGTTCGCTTGAAGACAAAATGAAAATATAGTTCAACACTATCTATGAAAATAAATATAATAAAAGCCGCCTTCTGCCTTTTAGTGCTGGTGATGCTTAAAACTACCGCATACGCACAAACACCAAAATTTAAAGTGCTGGCATTTTACTCAACCATAGTTGAATCTGATCATGTTGATTTTGCAAAGGATGCCATTAAGTTTTATACAAAAATGGCCGCTGATAAAGGCTTCGCTTTTGACACTACTCAAAATTGGGACGAGCTAAATACCGTAAACTTAAAAAATTACAAAGTCGTCATCTGGTTGAATGATTTTCCGCATACAGATGCACAAAGGCACGATTTTGAAAAATACATGGAAAATGGTGGTGGCTGGCTGGGTTTCCATGTTGCGGGTTATAATGATCAATCTACCCACTGGCCGTGGTATGTAAATTTTTTAGGAGGTGCCGTGTTTTACAACAACAGCTGGCCACCATTGCCTGCTAAATTACTCGTTAATGATAATACTCATCCGGCAACTAAACGCCTGCCCAATAGTTACGTTGCGCCAATAAACGAATGGTACGGTTGGAAACCAAACCCACGCCATAACAAAGATGTAAGGGTGCTGGTTACACTTGCACCGTCAAACTATCCCTTAGGTAAAAAAGACATCATCAGGGAGGGTGATATACCTGTGGTATGGACTAATACCAAATACAAAATGATTTACATGAATATGGGCCACGGCGACCAGATATTTGATTCAGCAACGCAGAACAAAATGTTTGAGGACGCCGTTTTGTGGCTTGCCAAATAAGTGCTGAATAACCGGCGCGATAATAAGAAATATCTCTTTAATCACTATAAAATGATCAAATCCCTTACCTTTTATGGTTTATTGATTATGCTTACCGGCATAGGCAAGGCCAACGCACAAACTGATAAAGTGAGTTATCCGCTCGATCCTCTTACTGCCACAGAAATGAAAAAGGTTGTCCAAATACTCAAGGACACGAAAACAACTACCGGCAAAGATATTTTTAACATCATCAACCTTAAGGAACCACCAAAAAAGGAAGTTTTGGCTTATCAGCCCGGCCAGCCTTTCAGGCGTGAGGCTTTTACCAGTTTTTATGATTACAGCAAAAATGGCGTAACTGAAGCGGTGGTTGATTTGAATGCAGGTAAAGTAATTTCTGTTAAAAATATTCCTAATGTAATAGGCATGGGCTTAGAGGCCGATTCTGTTGCAGATGCTATTGTAAAGAGGGATAAAAACTGGGTTGCTGCTTTAAAGAAAAGAGGAATATCAATCGATTCAGTAACCCATCGCAGCGTATTTACCGGCGATTTGGGCATCGGTCCGATTGGTCACCGCGAGCAGTTGGTTATTGCCAGGCGCAAAAAGAACAAAATTGACATAGAAGGCTTAATGGCTTATACCGATTTTACTACCGGTAAAATATTGAAAATAGTAGATGAAGCCAATAGCTTTAGTGGCATGGTTGATCTGAATTACTTTAACAAAGACTCAGTAAAAGAAGTTGACCCGGTACTAAAGCCATTGATAATTACACAGCCCGAAGGGCATTCGTTCCAGCTTAGCGAACATGAGATCACCTGGCAAAATTGGAAAATGCGTTTTGGGGTTGATAACCGCGAAGGGCTGATAATTTACAATGTGCGCTATGTAGATCATGGTAAGGAACGCTCTATAATGTACCGCGGCTCAATGCCTGAGATGGTTGTGCCTTATGGTTCGCCCGATCTTTTCCAGGCCGCTTATAATTTTTTTGATGCAGGCGAATATCGTTTAGGCCAGGGGACGGCACAATCATTAAGTCCGGGTGCTGATGCGCCGGAAAATGCTGCTTATGTACCTGCAATTTTACATACCGAAAACGGCGTGCCTTTCCAGGTTGACAGAGCTGTGGCAGTTTATGAAGAATATGGGGGCGTTTTATGGCGTCATGGAACGGTATCGCGCAGGGCCACTAATCTGTGTATAAAATATTATACCATGATTGAGAATTACGATTATGCGTTTACCTGGAAATTTCATCAGGATGGAACCATAGATGTGGATGTTGAACTAACCGGAATTGTAGAGGTGAAGGGTGTACACCGCGTTAATGAAATGGGTGAACCAGACAAAGATGATCTGTCTTACCAGGGCCATTCATTTGGTACTTTGGTGCATCCGCATGTTGAAGCCATTAATCACCAGCATTTCTTTGTTTTTAGGTTGGATATGGATATTGACGGTTCATATAATAATGCTGTTGAGGAAATGAACACCAAATTGGTACCACCGGGCCCTCAAAACCCTTATGGTAATGCTTTTTATGTAGATCATACACAGTTTAAAACTGAAAAGGAAGCACAGCGATCTGTAAATTATGAAAGCGCCCGTAACTGGCATATCATGAATAACAACGAGATGAATGACCTGGGCCAGCATGTGGGTTATATGCTGATGCCGGGCACACAGGCTAAAACATTTGTTCCCGATGGGTCATTGCTGAGAAAAAAAGCTGGATTTTTAAATCACCAGCTTTGGGTTACACAATACCATGATGATGAGATCTACCCTGCCGGAAAATACCCTGCCAGTAATAAAGTATATGATGGACTGCCTGAATGGGCTGCCAAAAACAGGGCTGTTGGCAACAACGATGTTGTGATTTGGTATGTAGCCGGAATAACACATATTGTAAGACCCGAAGAATGGCCGATCATGTCTGTCCATCACATGGGTTTTACTTTGATGCCTTTCGGGTTCTTTTCCAGCAATCCAACTATCGGCATCACCAACCCGCCTTTTATAAAAGAGCAATTTAAAGATGTTGTAAAAAAACAATCCTCTTCTGATATGGATCACCAATAAATGCATGTAACTGCCAGGCATATTCAATATTTAAGCTATGAGTGTCGGATATGCCTGTAATAACTATATATCTGACTATTAGTTAGTTGTGATATATGTTATTCTTGTTACCGAAAACGAAAAACTCTTTACCATATTTATCGTACAATGTATAAGTATACTACATTGGTGTCCGTGCTTTGTTTTTACAATCCATGCAAACGAAAATTGAACTCTACGAAAAGGTTACACCACTTGCACATCTGGGAATCTGGGAACGGAATTTAGACACAGGCGAAATTTACTGGAACCAGTGTGTGCGGGAAATTTATGAAACCGGGGATGATTTTTATCCCAACTCGGAGGAAGCTGTTTCTTTTTATGTAGATCCGTTTGCGCTTAAAACCTTGTTTGACGATACGGTTTCAACCGGAAATGCTTCAAGTGCTGAGCTTCAATTGCGAACAGCCACAAATAAATTGAAGTGGGTTAAAGTTAGAATGCGGGCAGATATCGGCAAAGATGGATCAACCGTCGTTTACGGTACCATAGAAGATGTTTCGGAACAAAGGAACCTGGTTAACATCCTCGCAGAAAGGGAACAGCAATTTCATCATGCTTTTGAATTTGCTCCTATCGGGATGGCGCTGGTATCCACCACCGGCGCATGGATCCGGGTTAATAAAATGCTTTGTGTTATGCTTGGCCTGGAAAAAGAAGACTTGTTGAAAAGGACATTTCAGGACATCACCCATCCGGATGATCTGGATCTCGACCTAATGCAAATGAATGCACTGCTTGACGGTAAAACTGACTCTTATAATATGGAAAAAAGATACTTTCATCAAAATGGAAGTATTATATGGGTATTGCTGAGTGTAACATTAGTAAGAGACCAGCAGGATGATCCGCTATATTTTGTTTCGCAAATCAAAGACATTACTGAGCGGAAAAACATGGAAATTGAGCGGGATAAGGCGTTGGACACCATTAAAGCTCAGAATAGCCGGCTTTTAAATTTTGCACATATTGTTTCGCATAATCTGCGTTCACATGCAGGAAATATTCAAATGCTTACCGATATGATTTCACAGGAAGAGGACACAGAAGAAAGAGAAAGCCTGATAAGTATGCTTGGTATTAATGCAGTGCATTTACGCGAAACGCTTGAGCACCTCAACGAGGTGGTTGATGTAAGGACCGGAGAGAAGCAAACGCTTAAATCGTTGAACTTATTAAACGAAATTAAAAAAGTTGAAGCCATATTGTCCGAATCACTCAAACAGGCCAAGGCCCATGTTGCCATACAGGTAGCATCGGATATAAACGTAACTTATGATCAGGCCTACCTGGAAAGTATATTGCTGAATTTACTTACCAATAGTATCAAATACAGAAAGACAGATCAAGAACTAAAGATCAGCATAACAGCAATGTCTTTAAATGATAAAACGATACTTGCTGTAACGGATAATGGCATTGGAATAAACCTTACTTTACATGGCGAAAAGATATTTGGAATGTATAATACTTTTCACGGAAACGATGACGCACGCGGGATAGGGTTGTTTCTGGTGAAAAACCATGTTGAAGCAATGGGTGGTGTTATTACCGTTGAAAGCATTCCGGGAGAAGGAACGAAATTTGAAATTACAATTTAATTGAGAATCGTCTTTTTCGTGCTTAAAGACAGTGGGAAAAAAGCTGGTAAGGCGTTCAATTCTGTTTATCGTCAACTATTATAAAATTGCCCGGCCGCGTTAGTTGATCCTCTTAATATCAATTCGGGTTGGATGATAACCTTGTTCTGCTCAGTGAAGCTTACCCTGTTTTCGAGTTTATCTAAAAGTGTTTTAAACAACTGTTTCGCCATTTCATCTAATGGTTGGGAGATGGCACTGATAGTCGGGTTATAAATGTTAAATACGTCGTGATCATCAAATGCTATAATAGCTATATCCGATGGGATGATCAGCCCCGATTCGTTGATTGCTTTTATGCCGCTCAGGGCAAGGTAGTTGGTTGCAAATATGATAGCATCTAAATCAGGATGATCACTGATGAACCGGATTGACTGTTTAACAGTTGTTTCCGTGTTGTTTTCAAAAGGCACTTTAAAAATTAAAGGCATAAGATGGTGCTTTTTCATAGCAGCTAAATATCCCGATTGCCTTTCAACCATTTGGGTTTGATCTGAAGCTAATGTAATCAGCGCAATTTTCTTTGCTGCGGTTTTTTCCAAAAGTTCTACGGCATCAAACGTTCCTTTAAAATTATCAAGACCTACATAATCGGTTGCAACATCCGGCAAATAACGGTCAAACTGCACCACTGGTAAATTGTCATTTATTAAAGCCCTGATTTCTGATTCAACACCAACCGGAGGGGTAATAATATAGCCATCCACGTGACGTGCACGTAATAAAGTGATTAATTGCCGCGTTTTTTCGGGATCATTTTCCGTGCTGCAATAAATTATCTTATACCCATTTTTATAAGCAAGTGCTTCTAAATGAAAGGCAATATGTGAAAAGAAATAATCGGAGATCTTTTCAACCATTAAGCAGATCATTTTTGTTTTGCCGGTGCTTAAGCTTTTAGCAAGATGGCTGGGCTTGTAACCCTTTTCTTCAACAAATTTCAGCACTTTTTCTGTTAGATCGTCACTTATTCTTTTTTCTTTCGCCTTTCCGTTCAAAATAAAAGAAACAGTAGATTTTGCAACATGCAGTTCATTCGCTATATCGTTGATGGATAATTTTTTTCTCATTTAATGGCCGTCAGTATTTATCGTAACAACTACTTTTTACAATTCGAAGTAGAGTTTCTTTTTTAAATTAAAGTGTCATATAAATACCTGATTGGTTTATCTATTGTCGAGGTTAATTTTTACAGAGCAATCATCAGTTAACCGAAATCTATAAGAGATCGTTCAGCCGTTGCAATGCCGATCTGTATTTAATACTCTTTTCAAATATATCGCTTTCTATTTGCAAAACCGGTTTTATTAATTATAATTGTAACTCAATAGTACCAATAATTCTGCTAAGACTATTAATAAGCAATAGTAAAATTTAACCGCTATAAACCCATTGACCAGCTTAAATAATAAGTGAAAACTGTTTTTTTTAACGACCGCTGCAGGCTTGTGGGCTAAAATTCACAACGCCGGTAATAAATCAATTAATCAGTTCAATTAATTAGGAAGCTTACAATAAAGGTGAAATGCTTAAACAGATCAATGAACAGATAACTGCAGACTATTAATAAATAAAATAATGCAAGTTAATAATTTATTATCCTCTTACATTCTTACTGCAGATATAGGTGGTTCACATATAACAATAGCCGTTTATAACAGGGATACAAATACCATACTGAAAGAAAGCCTGACCCGGAATGAACTGATCAGCAAAGGATCAGCAACTGGTATATTAATTTCCTGGAGTAATGCCTTTCAACAGGCGTTGAAAAATACAGTGCTGCCAGTTTCGGGGCTGAGTGTTGCAATGCCCGGGCCTTTTGACTACGAAAAAGGCATATCCTATATCAGTGGGCTTGATAAGTACGAAGCCTTATATGGCTTGAATATAAAGAGTTTCCTGGCTGATCTTTTAAAACTTGATCCGGAAATGATCCGGTTTAAAAATGATGCTGAAGCTACAATAGCGGGTGAAGTATTCATCGGAGCAGGAAAAGAATATCAGAATGTAATGGGTTTAACATTGGGCACGGGTTTCGGGTCTGCTTATAGTAAAAGCGGAATTACCAAAGATATTAACCTGGGCAGTGAACCATACAAGGGAACCATAGCAGATGATTACCTGTCAACACGCTGGTTCTTGAGGCGCTATAATGAATTAACAGGTATCACATTAACAGATGGTGTTAAAGAACTGTCCTTATTGGCCGAGAAAAGTGAGGTTGCACGGGATGTATTTAAGGAGTTTGCAATGAATATGATTGATTTTCTTTCCAGACCGATTAAGCAACTGAGTCCTCAAGTTTTAATTCTTTGCGGCAATATCGCCAAAGCCTCCAAATTCTTTCTGCCTTATCTTGCTCAGGGGCTAAGTTCAACAACCATTAAGTTAGCTCAACTCGGTGAAAACGCACCGCTAATCGGCGCTGCAGCAATGTTCAGACATGATTATACTGACGACGTCCTTTAAATCTTTAAACAAACCATAGCCAATCATGCAAAAAGCAGCCTTTATCGAAAAAAAGTTTATTGTCAATTTTATTTTTGTAACATCCTTGTTTTTAATGTGGGGATTATTACACTCCATGAGCGATGTACTCAATAAGTATTTTCAGGGTGCATTAAATGTTTCAAAGTCTGATTCAGGACTGATCCAGTTGTCCGTTTTTGGCGCCTATTTTATAATGAGTGTCCCTGCAGGGTATTTTTTAAAGAAGTTTGGGTATAAACCCGGTGTAGTTTTAGGCTTGTCATTGTTTGCTGTTGGCACCTTTTTGTTTGTACCTGCGGCAAATGCAGGCTCTTTTGGTTTTTTCAGGATTGCTTTGTTTGTGATGGGCTGCGGAATGGCTACGCTTGAAACGGTTGCCCACCCTTTTGCCGCAGCCCTTGGTGATCAGCGGACCAGTGACCGGCGTATTAATTTTTCACAGTCATTCAATGCGCTGGGGGCTACTTTAGGGCCCTTTATTGCTTCCTGGTTTCTGCTTCGGGTAACGGCCGGAAATACCGCAGATCTTACTTCGGTAAAATACCTTTATGTAAGTATCGGGGGTGTACTTACTTTGCTTATTCTGGCTTTTCTGTTTCTTAAAGTACCGGTATTAGCCGACCCGCATACAACTGTTGCTGCAGTTGACCCTGAGGCGGTTAATGTTGATCTGGCTCCATCTAAAAAATTATACCAGCACAGGCATTTTGTGTGGGCAGTTATTGCACAGTTTTTTAATGTGGCGGCACAAGCAGGTACATGGGCGTTTTTTATAAATTACGGGCACGATGTAATGGGCTTTGACAACCTATCGGCCGGCCGGTATATGAGTGTTTTTATGGCCATGATGATGTTGGGCCGGTTTACCGGTACCTATTTAATGAAGTTTATTGCACCTAACAAATTATTGGCCTGCTTTGCTTTGGGCAGTGTGGTTATGTGTATAATAGTGGCCCAGGGCTTTGGATGGCCATCGTATATCGCTTTAATGATGATCAACTTTTTCTTTAGCATCATGTTCCCTACTATTTTCAGCCTTGGTTTGAAAAATTTAGGTAGCCATACCCAGCGGGCATCATCGTTTATAGCAATGGGCGTTGTAGGCGGGGCCTTTTTCCCGTTATTAATGGGCCTCATTGCAAACCACGATGTTGCAAAGGCTTATTATTTACCCATTATATGTTATGTAGTTATATTTTTATTTGGATATAAGTTATATAAGGTAAAGCGTTAATATCACTTGTATTAATGCTTGTTGAGTTATTACTCTCCGGACAATAAATACGACTAAATAAAAATTTGAAAATAAATTTGCAAAACCGAATTTTAAACCCAAAAAACACTATTAATGAAGAAAGAGCTTATTAAACTAACAGGTTTTTTTGCTTGTTTATTAGTTTTTAATTTTTCTCATGCTCAAACAAACGGGCAAAATGTTCTTCCCAAGTGGGCATTTGGCGGCTTTGTAAGGCCTGAAAACGTTAACCCTATTATTTCACCAAGGTCTGAGTCGCAGTTTTTAGATCCCATGTCAAATAAACTTGTGAGATGGGAGGCTGACTATACTTTTAACCCTGCTGCTACCATCAAAGCCGGAAAAATAGTGGTTCTTTACAGGTCAGAAGATAAAACAGGCGTTGAAATAGGAACCCGCACCTCAAGGATCGGTTATGCCGAAAGCAACGATGGGCTTATTTTTAAAAGGAATCCCCAACCCGTTCTTTTTCCCGGAAATGATAGCCAGAAGGAATTTGAATGGCCCGGTGGCTGTGAGGATCCAAGGGTCGCGGTAACAAAAAATGGAACTTACGTGATGTTTTATACGCAATGGAACCGTAAAGTCCCTCGCCTTGGAGTTGCTACATCAAAAGATCTTGTTACTTGGGTAAAGCATGGTCCAATCTTTAGAAAAGCTTATAATGGGAAATTTTTTAATATTCCTCATAAATCGGCTTCCATTTTAACAAGGTTAGATGGCGACCGGCAGGTAATTGCAAAAATAGGCGGAAAATATTGGATGTATTGGGGAGAACTGCATGTATTTGCGGCAACTTCTACCAACCTGGTAAACTGGAGCCCGGTTGTAGATGATAAAGGTGAGCTTAAACAGTTAATATCACCCCGTAAAAACTATTTTGACAGTGACCTTACAGAGTGCGGGCCGCCCGCAATAATGACAGCTAAAGGGATTATCTTATTTTATAATGGCAAAAATCATCCAGGCGATGGGGGAGACAAGCGTTTTAATGGTAACTCTTATTGTGCAGGGCAGGTTTTGTTTTCTTTGAAAGACCCAACCAAGGCAATTGGCAGGTTAGATGTTCCCTTTTTACGGCCGATGGAATCCTTTGAAAAAAGCGGACAATATGTAAACGGAACCGTTTTTATTGAAGGCATGGTTTATTTCAAAAAAGAATGGTTCCTGTATTACGGCTGCGCCGACTCCAAGGTAGGGGTAGCAGTTTTTAATCCTCATAAGCCCGCTCCTCCCGATCCATTACCAATCTTATAAACCAAACCCGATTTAATTTATCTGATTTTTTAAATGACACATTGTAAATAAATTTGCTAAAGGACAGCTCCGGTGTTAAACAGCATTGTCATACGCAGGGTCAGGTGAACAATGCTACAGTCAATCTCATCTGTGTCTAAGAATTTGATGGAAGTATAGTTTAAATTGCCGTATATCAAACGTTCATGCTTAATAGCAGTTGGCATAGGAAATGTTAAAACGGTCGGCAATTACCTGAATGATTTAGAAAAGGCCGGTTTCTTAAAAAGTGAGTATGTGGAAAAGAAAAAAATTATATCTAAATATCGAATTAATGAAGGCTCTAAAAACTAAAGTTATATACTTTACCAGTTATCCTTACCAAATAATGGCTATTACAGCTATTCTTTATAATCTTGCCTCTTGACTCTTATCATCCTTAAACTCTTCCCCTATCCAGCTTTAGGGAAAGCAATACCGGCGGCACCAAGATTCTTAAATATTTTTTCGAGGAGCGCTATTTTAACCGTCAAAAAATTGGATGGTTCAACCCAAACATTAATGGTAAGCTTTATACTGTCTATATCCATTCCTATAAGCCCTACCCGTACCGGCTGGTCAGTTAATATATTCTCTGTCGATTTAATCGCATCTTGTATAATTTGCTTGGCCTTATCAAAATCTACCGCATAGGCCAGTTTTATTTCAAAATCCAAACGCCTGGTATTTTCCCTGCTTACGTTTACAATCACCTCATTAAACAATTTTCCGTTTGGAATAATAATGGTTTTATTGTCGATGGTTAATAATACGGTATAAAATATCTGGATAGATACCACTTTACCTTCCTGATTTTGAGCAAGTATATAGTCGCTGATATCAAATGGCTTTAGCAAAAGTATCAATACCCCGCCGGCAAAGTTTTGAAATGTACCTGATAGCGCCAATCCTGCTGCAACGCTGAACGCACCAATAATGGTGGTGAACACCGTCATATGCAAACCAATTATTTCCATTACGGTAATAATCAATAAAACATATAAAGCAGTAATGGTTAAACTTAAAAAGAAGGGTTGTAAGGATGAGTGGACTTTTCTTTTACCCATCCGTTCGCGCATGCGTGAACGGAGAAATTTTATGACCCAGAGGCCGATAAAAAAAACTATTATTCCGAATAATAAATTGGGGCCGTATGTGAATAAATAGTCGTAGGCGCGATCGTAAATTTTTTGGAGCTTCATTTAGAAGCTAAATTAGCAATTTTATTACTTACCGTATATAGTTACAAAAAGTTCGGGGCCCTTAAAAAATACCCATTCTACTATTTGCCTCTGCAGATATTTTGTTTTTTCGGTTAGATGTTTCATAATACTTCTCTTTATTCAAATGCCATGCCTAATAACCTGCTTTTGATCTCTGATACAAAACTAACCCATAATGTAACTCAAAAAATACTTAATCAATCATTTGATTAATAGATGACCGTCTGTTTACCTTTAAATGACCAAACCAAAACCTTATAAAACAAAATCCCTGTCTACAAAAGCAGACAGGGATTTTTGTTAAGTATATAGTCTTAAGTCCGTAGTCCAAAGTTTCAGCTTCTGCGGCCTTTCTTTTGAATTTCGACTTTGACTTGGGACAGAATTACATCATGCCGCCCATACCGCCGCCGCCCATTGGTGGACCACCGGCTGGAGCATCTTCAGGATCATCAGCCAATACACACTCTGTTGTTAACAACATCGCTGCAATTGAAGCTGCGTTCTCTAATGCAACACGACCTACTTTAGTTGGGTCGATAACACCAGCACCGATCAGGTTTTCATATTTGTCGGTACGTGCATTGTATCCAAAGTCTGCTTTGCCTTCTTTTACTTTTTGTACTACAATTGAACCTTCAATACCTGCGTTTTCACAGATCTGACGTAAAGGCTCTTCGATAGCACGACGGATAATCTGGATACCAGTATTTTCGTCTTCATTAGCGCCTTTAAGGTTTACCAGGGCTTCAACTGCGCGGATAAACGCAACACCACCACCGGCAACAATGCCTTCTTCAACAGCCGCACGGGTTGCATGTAAAGCATCGTCAACACGGTCTTTCTTTTCTTTCATCTCAACTTCAGATGCAGCGCCGATATATAATACAGCAACACCACCTGATAATTTAGCTAAACGCTCCTGTAATTTTTCCTTGTCATAATCAGATGTAGTAGTTTCTATCTGAGCTTTGATCTGGCTTACACGTGCTTTGATCTCTTCTGGTTTACCTGCACCATTAATCACTGTTGTGTTATCTTTATCAATAACAATTTTTTCAGCGGTACCTAAGTAAGTAAGATCAGCGTTTTCAAGCTTATAACCTCTTTCTTCAGAAATCACAGTACCACCGGTAAGGATAGCAATGTCTTCCAGCATAGCTTTACGACGATCGCCAAATCCAGGGGCTTTAACAGCAGCAACTTTCAGTGAACCGCGGATCTTGTTAACTACCAAAGTAGCTAAAGCTTCGCCGTCAAGGTCTTCTGCTATAATTAATAATGGTTTTCCTGTTTGAACTTGCTTTTCCAGTATCGGAAGCAATTCTTTCATCGAAGATATTTTTTTGTCGTAGATAAGGATATAAGGATTTTCCAGTTCTACTTCCATTTTATCAGCATTGGTTACAAAGTAAGGAGAAAGGTAACCACGGTCAAACTGCATACCTTCAACAGTTTTAACTTCGGTTTCAGTACCTTTAGCTTCTTCAACGGTGATCACACCATCTTTACCAACTTTTTCCATTGCTTCAGCAATTAACGAACCGATGATCTCGTCGTTATTAGCTGAGATAGCAGCAACTTGTTTTATTTTGTTATTGTCTTCGCCGATAGTTTGAGACTGTAATTTTAAGTTTTCAACAACAGCTGCAACAGCTTTGTCAATACCACGTTTCAAATCCATTGGATTTGCACCGGCAGCTACGTTCTTTATACCTGCTGTAACAATAGCCTGTGCTAAAACGGTAGCAGTAGTAGTACCATCACCTGCAATATCAGCAGTTTTTGATGCAACTTCTTTTACCATTTGTGCACCCATATTTTCAATTGGGTCTTTCAGCTCAATTTCTTTAGCAACGGTAACACCATCCTTAGTAATTGCCGGTGAACCGAATTTTTTGTCAATAATTACGTGACGGCCTTTAGGACCTAATGTAACTTTAACCGCATTGGCTAAAATATCAACGCCGCGTTTTAGGGCGTCGCGCGCTTCTACATTGTATTTAACTTGTTTTGCCATTTTCTTTT
>JAQBOU010000157.1 GCA_028287865.1 Mucilaginibacter sp.
AACAAACGTTAAATTATCTCAAAGCATCAGGATTGCGATTGGGAATCTTAATAAATTTTGGAAAGCCATCATTGGAACATCAAAGAATAATATTTTAATATTCCCGCTACCATTAGTGAAATTCGAATTAATTCGTGACAATTAGTGTAAATATATGAGAGCTGTTATACAACGTGTTTCGCAGGCAAGCTGCACAGTTGAAGGAGAAGTTACCGGGGCAATTAATTCCGGTTTTGTAGTGTTGCTAGGAATTGAAGATGCTGATACCGACGAAGACCTGCAATGGCTGGCGCAAAAGATCACCGGACTGCGCGTTTTTGGCGATGACAACGGGCTAATGAATAAGGCTTTGGCCGATATCGATGGAAATATTTTGCTGATCTCGCAGTTTACACTTTTTGCACAAACAAAAAAAGGCAATCGCCCATCCTTCATCAGGGCTGCCAGGCCAGACAAGGCCATCCCGATGTATGAGCAGATGATTAAAGCATTAGAAACATTGACCGGAAAAAAGGTAGCCGCAGGAATATTTGGTGCTGACATGAAAGTCAGTTTAATTAACGACGGGCCGATTACAATTACGATAGACACGAAGGCACGTGAATAAGAACAATTTCACGAATGTTAACGCGTGACGTATTCATCTTAATTCAATTCGTGTAATTCGTCTAAATTTGTGACATTAGTGTTCAGATTATGACCATACAAGAAGCTCAAAAGACAGTAGACAACTGGATAAAAACCACCGGTATCCGGTACTTTAACGAACTAACCAATACTGCCATCCTGATGGAAGAAGTAGGGGAGGTTGCCCGCATCATGGCCAGGCAATACGGGGAGCAGTCGTTTAAAAAATCGGACACAGAAGTGAACCTTGCGGATGAAATGGCCGATGTGCTTTTTGTACTGATATGCCTTGCCAATCAAACCGGTATTGATTTGACGGATGCGCTGGAAAAGAACCTGGAAAAAAAGAGTATCCGGGATACCGACAGGCATAGAAATAATGAGAAGCTGAAATAGGGAGAGGCAGTAATAAGTGGCAGTAGCGGTTGGTATTATTTAAGAAAACACTGTGCTACTACCACTTCTAACTGCCACTTAAACCAGCTTCACCAACCTATCCCCGTCCAAAACCGGTATCGCGGTTGTTATATCTATCTGCAGGCAAAATTCAATATCCTTTTCAATGCCTAATTTTTTAAGACGTTCGGCATGGGAGGTCTTTTTGAGATATTCATTGATATCAGCTTTGCCGGCCTCGTACAGATCATTTGCGGCAATGGCAGCGTCATCCAGCCCGAAATCAAATTCTTTTAGCTGGTGAACGACTGCACCTGCAAACAGGGTGTCCTCCAGGTTGAAATTATTTTTCCATCCGGCACAAACCAGCAAAACATCCTCTTGCTGCACTTTTAGCCAGTCGCAAAGGGCGCTAAGGTTTAAAAAAGAGCCGATCACGATTTTTTTTGCTTTGCGCGACAGGTGAAGCGCCTGCGTGCCGTTTGTGGTAGTTAATACGATGGTTTTGCCAGCAACTTTTTCGGCTGTATAAGAAAAAGGCGAATTACCAAAATCAAAACCTTCTACCACTTTGCCATCCCGCTCTGCAGCCAGCAGGTAATGAGTTTCAGTATCACGGTAGGCAATACATTCATCTACTTCAGCAACCGGTATAATGGCCTCCGCGCCGTTTTCAATGCCATAGCAAATAGAGGAGGTAGCCCTGAAAATATCAATGATCACTACTATGTGGCTTTCCACATTGTAAAGCGGAATTAGCAATGGCGAAAGGCAAACGTTAACCCCGCGGCCCCCTGAAAGGGGAGTTTTTTGATCGGTATTTTTATTTATCATCGAATTTAATTATTCCCCCTTCAGGGGGCTAGGGGGTAAACGGCGGTTTAACAATCTTTGCCTTAATTTTATTATCCCTTATGCTGATAAATATCTCCGTGCCTTCTTTGGCAAATTCGGTTTTCACATAACCCATTCCAATCGCTTTTTGTAACGATGGCGATTGCGTGCCAGAAGTAACCTTACCAATCGTATTGCCTTCTGCATCCACAATCGAATAATCATGACGTGGGATACCGCGGTCTATCATTTCAAAACCTACCAACTTGCGTTTTACGCCTTCCTGCTTCTGTTGTTGCAGGGCGGCCGAATTGGTAAATTCTTTGGTGAATTTAGTCACCCATCCTAAACCGGCTTCCAATGGCGATGTGGTATCGTCAATGTCATTTCCGTAAAGGCAGAAGCCCATCTCCAGGCGTAAAGTATCCCTTGCACCCAAGCCGATAGGTTTAATGCCAAACGGTGCACCGGCTTTAAAAATAGCTGTCCAGATAACTTCGGCATTTTGGTTTTCAAAATAGATCTCAAAGCCGCCTGCCCCGGTATAACCGGTTGCTGATACCAGCACATTATCCACTCCGGCAAATTTCCCTTTTTTAAAGGAATAGTATTCCATCGATGCCAGGTCGATATCGGTTAAGCTTTGTAATGCTTCTGCGGCCTTGGGGCCTTGTATGGCAAGCAGCGAGGTACGGTCCGAAATATTTTTCATTTCAACACCCATAGTATTGAAGCCGGAGATCCAATCCCAGTCTTTTTCAATGTTGGATGCATTAACCACCAGCATATAGGTTTTTTCGTCGATACGATAAACAAGCAGGTCGTCAACTATACCGCCATCTTTATTAGGCAGGCAGGAGTACTGAACTTTTCCGTCGTATAATTTGGAGGCGTCATTACTGGTAACCCGTTGTATCAGGTCAAGCGCATGTTCGCCCTTTAAAATAAATTCGCCCATGTGGCTCACATCAAAAACACCCACCCCGTTGCGAACGGTTTCGTGTTCGGCGTTAATGCCTGCATATTGAACGGGCATATTGTATCCGGCGAAGGGGACCATTTTGGCGCCTTCTTTTATATGTATATCAGTTAAAGCGGTATTCTTCATATCAGTTACTAGGCCGCAAAAATAACACGATTTACCGATTTATAAGATTTTTTATTGGTTGAACGTCATAGGTGTTCAGAAAATTAATATTGCCGCTAAAATTCATTCAGAAAGGTGCTGTCATCTATTCAATTGTAATGACCTAATGACCAATGACACAATGACTATCCAAGATGTTAACAATTATTTAACAGAAAACATTTCCACTTACTGCAAATTCTGATTACGTTTGAATTTTTTGTTGATGTAGCTTCTAATAATTTTTTATCAGAAGTATGCTACGTGTCGACAGTTCAAAGCCTTGCCAGATAATTTATGCCATAGCCCGGCACGAATACTTATCGTATGTTATTGAACCCCATGTAGTTCAGTTAAATCCAAACGGCGAATTTTCATTAACCCATCAACGTGTATTTTCTAATACAGCCAAAGAGTTTGCAAGCTGTATTGATGATGTCGACTTAAAGCTCGTTAAAATCCTGGAAGAGATTGAGCAGGGTAACCTCATCAAAAAGTATTACAAAAAGCCCATCCGTCCGTTTGAATTTTTTACAAAAATTTTTAACGAACAGCTTTTTGATACCATCCGGCCAAAAATGGAAAAGCGCATGGCCGAGGCGTTGGGGCTACTGGCAAACAAGGAGCTTTACCTGATGAGCAAGGAAGGCTATCCGGCCGAGCGCAAACTGCAAATTGCCACAGAACCTGCTACTGTATTGTTTCATTTCAGGCGTAATGAGGAAGAGATCAGGTATTTTCCTACCATCAAATACCAGGGCATGCGCATTGAGTTCATGTTTAAAAATGCCGAGATCATCTGTAATCACCCGGCATGGATGCTGCTTGATGATACGCTGTATCATTTTGAAAAAGAAATTGAAGGTAAAAAGCTGGTTCCGTTTTTAAATAAACGGTTCATAGCAATCCCGCGTTCGTCTGAACAATCCTATTTTGAGAAATTTGTAGTCCCACTCATTGAAAAGCACCATGTTTATGCTGAGGGATTTACCATTAACACCGAAAAATACGAGGCAACACCGGTATTAAAACCCATCTATATTGAGGGCGGCACCTCACAGCTGCAACTTTATTTTAAATATGCGGGCTATACCTTTATGTATGGCGACGAACGGCACATCTCTGTGCGCATGGAACGTGATGGGGATAATTATACATTTCATCGTATTAAAAGATCTGTAACCTGGGAAAAGAATAAATTCCAGCAATTGGAAGCAATGGGCTTAAAAACCGCATCATCCTTATTTAAAAACCTTGAGGTAGCCGGGATTGATGAAGATGCTGACCACTCATTTGCTGTATTTGAATGGATAAACCAGCATTATGATGCGCTTATTGCTGATGGGTTTGAAATTGAACAGCCTGCTAAAGAGGGACAAAAGCGGTATGTATTTGGCAGCACAAAAATTGACCTGGAGATAAAAGAAAACAATGATTGGTTTGATATAAATGCCATCGTATATTTTGGATCTTACCGCATTCCTTTTATCCAACTAAAAAATCATATCCTTAATCATAAAAAAGAATTTATCCTTCCGTCCGGGGAGATTGCAGTGATACCCGAAAAATGGTTTTCACAGTATGGCAACCTGCTCCATTTTACCGAGGGCGGAAATGATCTTAAACTGCGACGGCATCATCTGGGGCTGGTAAATAGTTTGGTAGAAGGCGAGATGGCCAATGTTACCATGAACCGCAAACTGCAAAAGCTAACTGATTTTGAGGAGCTGGAAGAAGTTGCGATGCCGCAAAATTTTGCAGGTGATTTACGTCCTTATCAGCATGCGGGGTACAATTGGTTCCATTTTTTAAAAACCTATAATTTTGGGGGCTGCCTGGCGGATGATATGGGCTTGGGTAAAACCATACAAACCCTGGCGCTGCTGCAAAAAAACAAGGAGGATAAGGAGGCTGAGGGTCCAAAGGACTCCCTGGGAGCAAGTAAAAGTACGTCGCTGGTGATTATGCCTACTTCGCTCATATACAACTGGTTGAATGAAGCTAAAAAGTTCGCGCCGCAATTACGACTGATGGTGCATACCGGGACCATGCGCTATAAATCTGCCGATGTGTTTGCTAATTACGACCTGGTGATCACCACCTATGGCATTACCCGGATAGACATTGAACTGCTTAAAGCGTATTATTTTGATTATGTGATATTGGATGAGAGTCAGAACATTAAAAATCCTTCCTCCAAATCATTTTTGGCGGTGAGGCAACTGAAATCGCATCATAAATTAATATTAAGCGGTACGCCCGTTGAAAATTCGGTGAATGACCTGTGGACGCAAATGTCATTCATTAACCCGGGTTTGTTAGGTACACAACAGTTTTTTCAGAATGAATTTGTTACACCTATTGAAAAGAAAAAGGACGAGGAAAAAGCCCGCAAATTGCAGGCGCTGATTAAGCCGTTTGTTTTGAGGCGTACTAAAGAACAGGTAGCAACCGAGCTTCCGCCAAAAACAGAGAATTTGTTTTACTGCCAGATGAGCGAAGAGCAGGCGGCAGTTTATGAAAAGGTAAAATCAGAATACCGCAATGAGCTGTTAAAAAGCCTGGAGGACGGCACCTTTGCCAAAAAGCAAATACAGGTATTACAAGGCTTGATAAAGCTGAGACAGATTGCCAACCATCCCATAATGATTGATAAGGATTATGAAGGTGATTCGGGTAAGTTTGAAAACGTGGTGCATACCCTTGCAAACGTGCTGGAGGGTGGCCATAAAGTGCTGATATTTTCGCAGTTTGTAAAGCAGCTGAACATTTACCGGGAATATTTTGACCAGGAAAATATCCCGTATGTGTACCTGGACGGCAGTACGCAAAATAGGGGAGATGTGGTAAAACAGTTTCAGGAAGATGAGAAGACAAGAGTGTTTTTAATATCGATAAAAGCCGGTGGCGTGGGATTGAATTTAACCGAAGCCGACTACGTGTTCATCCTCGACCCCTGGTGGAACCCTGCCGTTGAACAACAGGCCATTGACCGCACGCACCGCATTGGCCAAACCAAAAACGTGTTTATCTATAAATTTATCACCAAGGATACCGTGGAAGAAAAAATTGTGGCCCTGCAGCAACGCAAGCTCAGCCTATCCCGCGCATTGATCACCACCGAAGACAGCTTTATTAAATCGCTTTCGGTAGAGGATATTAAGGAGATATTGGGGTAGGAAGATTTACGAATTACGATCTTAGATTTACGATTTTCCTGTAGCAGACTTCCGAAGTTTTTAAAACTTCGGAAGTCTTTCATCTTGTTCATTGCGAGTCACGAAGTGATGGATTGCTTATCGTCAACATAAATTCATTAAAACAAAGTACATTTAACTGCTTCAATCTCCGGGAGCAGTAACGCTTATGTATAATAATTATTACTGTGATAAGGTGGTACTGATAACCGGCGGCGGTTCGGGTATTGGGCGCGGCTTAAGCCAAAAGTTAGCCATCGCGGGTGCTACCGTTATCTGTACTGATATCGATAGGGATAAAGCCGCACAAACAGTTTCGTTAATCAGCAATAAAAAAGCGGTGGCGTTAAAATTGGACGTTACCATGTCCGATGATTTTGAAACGGTGGTGGAAGGGATAGTAAAGCAATATAGCAGACTTGATCTTATATTTAATAATGCAGGAATAGCTGTGAGCGGCGAAATAAGGGATATTGCCATTGCTGATTGGAAAAAGATCATCGACATTAATTTTATGGGGGTGCTGTACGGATCACAAACAGCGTATAAATATATGCTTCAGCAAGGTTCCGGGCAGATCGTTAACATTGCATCAGCTGCCGGGCTTGTAGATTACCTGGCTTTAATGGCACCCTATAGCGTTACCAAACATGCTGTAGTGAACTATACCAAGCTGCTGCGGTTTGAGGCGAAGACTTTAGGTATAAAGGTAAGTGTGGTTTGCCCGGGGTTTATCAGCACTTCTATTGGCAAAAATGCAGTTGCCCCAAATGCCAACCAAAGCTGGAACGAAAAAGCTGTTAATGACGTAGCTGCCGGAATACCTGTTGATGCAGCCGTAGATAATATCCTCAAAGGCGTTGCAGCCAATAAGGAAATAATCATCTTTCCATTCCAGGCAAAGGCAGTATATTTATTTGCTCGCTTGTTTACCGGATTGTATAAATTAGGAGTACAAAAAATGGTTAATAATTACCGGGAAAATTACAGGTTGAAATAGAACTATTTACAAACCATTAAAATCATGTCATTGCGAGGAGGTACGACGAAGCAATCGCATGCTATACAGAGTGGCCCTGTACAGCATGCGATTGCCACTCCGCCTCCCGGCGGATCGCAATGACAATGGTGATGATAAGGTAATTGGCAATTACAATTTACTGTCAGACTTCCGAAGTTTTAAAAACTTCGGAAGTCTTTCTTAAAGTTCGATTTAGAAAAAAATCCATCGTCTATTTTATTATGGATATCTTACTGGCAAATTCTGCCAAATGAACGGTCTCTTCTGCATTAACAGGTTGATTAGTCCGGATAACTAAGGTTTGGTTTATTATTTCAATTACAAAATCTTTATACATCATATCTATTATTACATTCCTAAAGTCGGATGTTATAGATGCTTCGGCTTTTTCGGGGTCATTAGCAACAACATAAAAATTCCCGCTAAATAATTTGTCCTCGGGAAACTTAAGCTCAGTAGGATGGAAAATTTCCAATATTCTGTCAGCGAAAGTTTCAGGTCTGATGAGCACCCGGCCAAAATCTTTGTTTAAAGTTACAAATGCCCAGATCTGGTATTTATCATATTCAAAATTTTGTCCTCCATTGCCGCCCCGTCCTCCGGAACTGTACGAATAGCTGGATTTAACAAAGTTGAGGTAACAGTTAATTTGGGGATAATTAATAAATAAAGTGCCGCCTAATTTGGTTTCGGGGTTATTGTTAAATAGCTCAAATTTATTAAGGAAGTGATCTGTATTGTCAGGTATTCCAATATTAAATTTTGCCTTAAGCGCACGGTAAGTATCTTCGAGTGCCTGTACTTCGTCGGCCTCCAGGTTTATGGTATCAAAAGGAAAGCTCTTCATTTCCGTAATGTTACAAAATTTAAAACAAATTATTCCTACTATTGGTTGTTCGGACACTTATTATGTGCCCGGCAAACACACATAAAATATAATCATATGAAAAAGTTTTTAATCTTAACGCTGCTTGTTTTTTGCGGCATATTCGCATTTAGTCAAAGCAAAATGGCCTGCTGTGCCAAACCATCTGCTACACAACAATTTGCCATGCTGGCTTCTGATAAAGGATTTGCTATGTCGCACAAAAGTCCTTTGAAAATGCATTTTCAAAGCAGTATAGGTAAGGCCATCACCTATAAAACACCTGACGGCAAAGAAGCCGCCGCCTATGAATTTAAAGCTAAAAGCCCAACCAATAACTATATTTTGGTGATACACGAATGGTGGGGTCTTAACGACTGGGTAAAAAAGGAGTCAGAAAAAATTTATAACGACCTGGGCAATGTTAACATTATAGACCTGGACTTGTACGACGGTAAAGTGGCCACTACCCGTGAAGACGCCGGCAAACTCATGCAGGCAGTGAAAGATGACAGGGCGCAAGCCATTATAAAAGGTGCTATTGCTTATGTTGGCCCTAAAGCCCATATTGCAACTATTGGCTGGTGCTTTGGTGGCGGCTGGAGTTTGCAAACAACTTTGCTTGCAGGTAAACAAGCCGCAGCTTGTGTAATGTATTATGGAATGCCAGAGCAGGATGTTAACCGTTTAAAAACCCTTCATGCAGATGTATTGGGTAATTTTGCCAATAAAGATCAATGGATAAACACAAAGGTTGTTGCAAAATTTGAAGAAGATATGAAAGCTGCCGGCAAAAAACTAATTGTACACCAGTACGATGCCGATCATGGTTTTGCCAACCCAAGTAACCCGATTTATGACAGCAAGGCTACTACTGAGGCCTATGGATATACTATTGCGTTTTTGAAGCAGCGGATGAAGTAGTTTTATTTCGGATTTCGGATTTTTGATTTCGGATGTGCTTTATTTCATAGGGTAGCTATTAAAACAACATTAGATTTATCTAATTCCAAAATCGAACCTCCGAAATCCGAAATCATTCACGTAACATTGCACAAAATATTTGCCTTTGACCGCCCGCGCTAAAAAATTATTTTCTTACCTGCTTAAACTTGGCATATTAGTTCTGGCATTCTGGTTTATTTACCATCGTATTATAAAGAACGGTGCTAACCTTCAGAATTTCAATAAGTTAATTTCTCCTATTACTTACGATAGAGTAGTAGTTACCATGGTGTTTGTTGTGCTGTTAATGATACTCAACTGGGTGCTTGAGTCATTAAAATGGTGGCACCTTACCCGGGTTTTATCTCCAATGTCGATATGGAAGGCCATTGAATCCGTTTTTTGCGGACTAACCTGGGCGGTATTCACGCCTAACCGCATAGGTGAATATGGCGGCAGGGTTATGTTTTTGCCAAACAGGAGGCGCATACATGGGGTGTTTGCGATGGCTGTAGGTTCATTCGGGCAAAATGTGATCACCAATGTTTTAGGCTCGGGCGCAATAGTTTGGTTTGTATACACCTATTTACACCTTAATGCATGGCTGATGGCCGGAATTACGGTGGTGGCCCTCGGGTTTATGGCATTGATGCTGACTTTTTATTTCAATATCAAGTGGATGGTATCGCTGCTAAACCGCATTAAGTTCCTTAAAAAGTTCCATCGTTTTTTTGATATAATGGGTAAATACAAAACTGCAGAGCTTTTGAGTATTATGTGGTTTTGCCTTGCGCGCTTTTTAGTATTTACCTTTCAGTATTACCTCATCATGCACCTGCTTATACCGCAGATCCCCATTTTACAGATGACCTTGCTGATGTTTGTTTTTTTCTTTATTCAATCTGCAATACCATCATTGGACCTGATAGATATCGGTGTTAGAAGCATTACGGCTGATAAGCTTTTTAGTTATATAACCGACCAGCATATCGCAGTTGTGGTGGCAATTTCGCTTATCTATATTATTAACCTGATTATTCCTGCTATTTTAGGCTCCGTATTTGTATTTAAATTAAAATTCTTTGATCGGACTGCTTAGTATATTATCCCTGCTGCTTACGGGTTTATTCCTGTGTGTGCTGATCTACCTTATCAGGGGATGGAATGCAGTGAAACAACCTCAAATAAAAACCTTAGGATTTACAACCCGTGTAACCATATTAATTGCTGCCCGCAACGAAGAAGAAAAAATCCATTTAACTATTGAAGACATCTTAGCACAGGATTATCCCAAAGAGCTGACAGAGATCATAATTGTTGATGATCACTCAACGGACAACACTTCCGCTATCATCAGCAGCTATGCTGCAAAAGGCGTGAAATTATTGCAGCTGCAGGAAGATCAGCCCTTAAACTCCTACAAGAAAAAAGCAATAGCCGAAGCAATAAAGCTGTCTGCCGGCGAGTTAATGGTAGCTACTGATGCAGATTGCCGCATGGGTACGAGGTGGTTATCAACCATAGTTGGATATTACGAGATGCATCAACCGGTGATGATCTCATCTCCGGTAAGCTATTTTGAAGAAAAATCGTTGTTTGAGCGGATGCAATCGTTAGAATTTTATTCCCTCATCGCTACAGGCGCAGCATTTATAGGCAATGGCCATGCCTCTACCTGTAACGGCGCTAATCTGGCTTATCGTAAAGACGTGTTTTACGAGGTAGGCGGTTTTAACGGGATCGATGACCTGGCATCCGGCGATGACGAATTACTGCTGCAAAAGGTTGCTGTACGCTTTCCGGGAAGGATAGGATTTTTAAAGTTATTTGATGCAGTGGTGTTTACACATGCCAAACCCAATCTCACTGAGTTTTTGCAGCAAAGACGACGCTGGGCATCAAAATCTGTGAAATACAAGGATAAAAAAATAGTAGCGTTGGTAGTGGGCTTGTGGCTGTTTTATATAAGTGTATTGTTGAATTTCTGTGCATCCTTTTTTAAGGAATGCTTTTTCGATGTTTTTGCTATCCAGTTTATATTGATTTTTATACTGGAATTTATACTGTTATGGCCGGTTACCTCATTTTTTAACCGCCGCAGGTTGATGACATTACTTATTATAACCATCCCGCTCTATGTGGTGTATATAGTGTACATTGGGATGATAGGTAATAAAGGCAAGTACCTTTGGAAGGGGAGGATGGTAAAATAACCTGGGTAATTAAGGTTATAAAGATTTGTTATTATTTCTGACTTGATCGATTCTCTTTTCCTTATATGTAAAAATTTTGATTCAGGCTAAAAAATCAACTATTCAACCAATCAACTTACTCAACTATTCGTTATATTTAGCGGAAACAACCCTGGTAAAAATTGACTGATCTAAGCCCCTCGCAGCGAACCTGGAAAGTATTTAAGCACAACAAAATTGCTGTTGCTGGTCTTGTTTTTATCCTGTTAATGATATTGATAGCTATAACAGGATACCTAATTATGCCCGACTCAACGCCACTGGCAAATAATATGACCATCCAATTAAGCATAAAAAAACCGGGATCGAAACTTGTTATGCTGCGTCTGCGCAAAAATGAGCCTGTTGATACCGTAAACCTTTTTACAAAGATGCTTTTTGGCCAGCCTTCATTTTACAGGGATATTCCAATTACGGGCTATCGGTTTGTTAAAGATTCTGTTTACGTTGATGAATATATTGGTGTTGAAGATAAGCCGGAGCGAAAATCATATAATATTTTTGAAGTAATTACAGGGCAAAAGCCGGTTTATAAAAATGGAACGGTGTCGGTTTGCTCCGCACAAAATAACTGCAGAATTCTGCCTGCCACAGAAGATACTTATAAAAAATTCCGCGAAAAAATACACGACAACCAAATAACCCGTAAAACCTTTTGGCTCGGCACGGATATTTATGGCCGCGATCTGTTAAGCAGGCTGATATTAGGTACCCGCATTTCATTGTCGGTAGGGTTAATGTCGGTGATCATTAGTATGCTGCTGGGTGTCACCATTGGTTCGGTAGCCGGTTACTTTGGCGGCTGGATTGACGCCGCCTTAAGCTGGCTGATGAATATTTTATGGGCGTTGCCTGCCTTACTGCTGGTTATCGCCATATCATTTGCCCTTGGGAAGGGCTTATGGCAAATATTTATCGCAGTAGGCCTTTCCATGTGGGTTGAAGTGGCCCGTTTGGTACGTGGCCAGGTATTGAGTTTAAAGCAGGTTGAATATATTGAAGCTGCACGGTCTTTAGGGTTTAATAATGCCCGCATTATCCGCAGGCATATTTTGCCCAATATAATAGGGCCGATATTAGTGCTTGCTTCAGCAAATTTTGCATCGGCCATATTGTTAGAGGCCGGGTTAAGCTTTTTAGGCTTTGGAGCTCAGCCGCCTATGCCTACCTGGGGAAGCATGATAAAAGAACATTACGGATATATTGTTATGGACTCAGCCTATCTGGCTATTATGCCGGGGCTGGCTATTATGTTTTTAGTATATGCTTTTAATCTGGTAACTGTTGGTTTAAGGGATGCTTTCGATATAAAATCACAAAGTATCCGCATTTAAAAAAAAATATCTTTATTTTAGACCGCCTTTATTTAACAAATGCAAAATATTGAAGAAATCTCCGCTGAAGACGAATTAATACGATTGTTGCTTAAAAGGCAAACGGAGTTAAACGCATTACTTGAGGTAACCCAGGCAATTAACAAGGATACCGGTACACCTGTATTGATACAGATGCTACAGGTTATTTTGAAAAGTTACCTGCAGGTTGGCAAGCTCCGTTTTTTAATTGAAAAGGACGGCAATTATGTTTTGCTTTCCAAATATGGCGGTGATATTGAAAATGTTGGTACCCTGCACAAGGCCTGTCTTAAATTAAATAAAATTAAATCGCCCGCGCCCGTTGCGGAACACGAAGACTCGTTGCTGAAAAAATACGATTACTTTATTCCTATCTACCATAAGAAAAAAGCATTAGCGTTTGCTTTGATCGGGGATTTTAATCCGTCAGCAGAGTTGATCAATAACGACCTAAACTTTATACAAACCGTAATAAATGTTATCGTAGTTGCCCTTGAAAATAAGAAGCTTTTCCGCGAGCGGCTGCAGTCTGAAAGATTTCAGCGTGAGATGGAGTTGGCTGTTGAGGTGCAAAACATGCTGGTTCCTTTAAAAATATACAAAGATTCGCGCGTTGAAGTGAGTTCGCGGTATATTCCCCATCAAAATATCGGGGGCGACTATTTCGATTTTATCAGGTTAAATGATCAAGAATTTTTGTGGTGTGTGGCTGATGTATCAGGTAAGGGTATTTCGGCAGCTTTGTTAATGGCTAATTTCCAGGCCAGTTTGCATGCATGGTCGGCAGTGGAACAGGATTTAAACAATATTATAGAACGCTTAAATAAAATTGTAATTAACAATACAAAAGGCGAAAGGTTTATTACCCTTTTTCTTGCTAAGTACAATGAAAAGACCCGGAAGCTTAATTATATTAATGCCGGCCACAATGCTACCGCTTTGTATTACAAAGGGGAGGTTACCACGCTGAAACTTGGCACCACCATGATTGGCGTTTTTGACGAACTCCCTTTTCTTAACCAGGGAGAGGTTACGATTGAACCCGGGAGTTTAATTGTTAACTATACTGATGGATTGATGGATCATGAACAAACCAACAAAAACTGGCATGAGGAAGGCCTTATTGATTTCATAAAAACACATGGCGAACTGCCCGCTGATGAGTTTAACCAGCAATTAATGGATCACATCAATTTAGTAATTAAAGGTAAACCGATTGATGATGTGACGCTGTTGTCTTTGAGGATTTTTTAAGTTCCTGAAAAAGCTTACGAAATTTTTAAAACTTCGTAAGTTTGACATTTCAACATCCAATACTTTTTTCAACAACCACAACATTCTTGATTTTTACAACGTTCCAAGAGTATATCAATGCTATTATCAAGATATCAATACGAATATTTAGAAGCCGGATGCGATGAGGCGGGACGGGGATGCCTTGCCGGGCCTGTTTTTGCGGCAGCGGTAATATTGCCTGATGACTTTGAACACGGGTTACTTAATGATTCTAAGCAATTACCCGAAGAAGTAAGATATGAACTAAGGATTGAAATTGAGCAAAAGGCTGTTGCACATGCCGTTGCTTCTGTTGATAATTCGGAGATCGATGAGATCAATATCCTGAATGCTTCTTTCCTGGCTATGCATCGCGCTATAACCAAACTGCATTTAAGTCCGCAGTTTTTAATTATTGATGGCAACCGTTTTAATAAGTATCAAAACATCCCGCATAAATGTATAGTGGAGGGCGACGCGAAATATTTCAGCATTGCAGCGGCATCTATACTGGCAAAAACTTACCGCGACGATTATATGAAACAAATTGCAGCCGAACATCCGGAGTACGACTGGCATAAAAATAAA
>JAQBOU010000213.1 GCA_028287865.1 Mucilaginibacter sp.
CAACAATTATTGTATGAAATAATTAGGAAAAAATTTAGTACCTTTGCCATCCGTTTAACAGAAGTAAATACAAACCCCGTCAAATATTTTATTTAATGGAACAAACCGTAGAACAAAAGCTTAAAGCTTTATACGAACTACAAACTATCCACACCAAAATTGATAAAATTCGCCAGGTAAGAGGTGAATTGCCTATGGAGGTTGCTGACCTTGAAGATGATGTTGCAGGTCTTGAAACCCGTATACAAAAGATTAAAGCCGAGCTGGATGATTTGGAAGATGATATTGTTACCCGTAAAAACCTGATAAAGGATGCACAGGCAAATATCAAAAAATATGAAACGCAGCTTAACGAGGTTAAAAATAACCGCGAGTATGATGCAATTTCAAAAGAAGTTGAAATCCAGGGATTAGACATCCAGGTGAGCGAAAAAAAGATCAGGGAATTTGGGTTTGAAATAGCCACAAAAACCGCGGTCTATGAAAAAGCGCTGGCTGATCTTGAAGCACGTAAAAGCGACCTTGATGCTAAAAAGGCTGAATTAGGTACCATTACTGCCGAAACGCAAAAAGAAGAAAACGAACTAACAACGCAGGCTGAAAAAGCCACAGTAAATATTGATGAGCGTTTGTTAATAGCTTATAACCGTTTACGCCAGAATGCAAAAAATGGCCTGGCTGTGGTAACTATCCAGCGTGATTCATGCTCCGGATGTTTTAACCAGATCCCGCCTCAGCGCCAGTCGGATATCCGTCAGCGTAAAAAAATCATTGTTTGCGAACATTGCGGTCGTATCTTGGTGGATGAGCAAATGGCTTTAGAAGCAGAACCGGCTTAAGTCCTGAGCCCTTTAAAGGGTGTTTTATAGAATTTTAAAGGCGCTCATCGGCGCCTTTTTTGTGCTAAATATTTTGCAACCAGATGATAAGATCCAGGGGAACCTATTTTATACTGATTTTTTTTACTATTATAATCGGCCTGCTATCGCGAGAGTTTAAAGCCATCCCTTTATTTATCGGTGATATTTTGTGGGCATTGATGGTTTACTTTATAGTAAGGTTTCTGCTTATAAGCAAAGCTATAAAAGTTGTTATTATTACAAGCCTGCTGTTTTGCTATGTCATTGAGTTCAGCCAGCTTTATAAAGCACCCTGGATAAATAGTTTAAGGCATACCCTTTTGGGCAGGTTGGTTTTAGGCGAAACTTTTTTATGGGGAGATTTGCTGAGTTATACAATAGGGATTGGAATTGGTGTTTTGGTTGACAGATGGATTTTTAAACTAAAAACATAAGCATACCATCTCTCCACTTAATCAACCCAATATACAAACCTCTCACTAAAATAATGACGTCTGCTTCCCACCTTTTGGCACAAACAAATCATAATTAAAAGGCGGCATTTCCTTATCAGCCAAAAACCTGGTGCAAGCCATTTTAAACATTTGATGGATTGATTCCGCTATTTTCCCCTCCCCGCTCATGCGCCGCCCAAAATCGCTATCATTCAATTTACCATCATGGCAGGATTTGATCATGTTCAGCACCTTCTCGGCCCTGTCAGGAAATGCCTTATGTATCCAATCGGTAAATATTTCTGCTATGCTGCCGTTAAGCCGTACAATGGTAAAGCCCGCTGATAAAGCGCCCCTGTCTGCCGCGGCTTTAATAATAGCAGGGACTTCATTGCTATTTAACCCGGGGATGATTGGTGCAGCCATTACACGTACAGGGATATTGTTCTTTGATAGTTTTTCAATAACTGCCAACCGACCCGTTGCAGTGACCGTACGGGGCTCCAGCTTTTGCCGTAGCTGTTCATTCAATGAGGTGACCGATATATTAACATGCACCAGTGACATTGCTGCTAGCTCGGTGAGGATATCAAGGTCACGCAGTATCACATTATTTTTGGTAATAATGCTCACCGGGTTTCGGTATTTCAAGAAAAGCTGCAATAGCGAGCGTGTTATTTTTAGCCTGCGTTCAATTGGCTGGTAGCAATCAGTGTTCCCGGAAAGCAGGATACATACAGGTTTATAATTTTTTTTATTAAAATACTGTTCTAACAGCTCGGCAGCATTCCGCTTTACAATTATTTTGCGTTCAAAATCGAGCCCGGCGCTAAATCCGTAATATTCATGTGTATTACGTGCGTAGCAATAAATACAGCCATGCTCGCAACCCTGGTAAGGGTTTATGGAATACATATGGCTCAGATCAGGACTGTTTGATTCGCTGACAATCTTTTTAGGGGTTTCTTCAAAAAGCTGGGTGGCAGTGTTTTCAAGCAGGGGCTCATCAAGGCCTTCTATATGCTCTAAAACATAATTGGTTTTTAAAAACTTGTTGTGTGTATTTACCTGTGCGCCGCGACCCTTAAAAAATTCAGAATTCTCCTCATGTGCCATATTGCAAATTTGCTAATATTTTTAGCAAATTACAAGTTGATCAGCTTATTTTTTATGGCATATAAAACCAGCCCAACCCGGCTTTTAATATTAAGTTTTTCAAATAATGAATCGCGGTAACCGTCAACCGTTCGTACACTGATATTCATCTGATCGGCAATTTCCTTGTAAGTAAGTTCGCTGCTTGCTAATTTTAAAAAATCAAGTTCGCGCCCATTCAACCTTGCGGGATCTGCATTATGATTGAAGGAATTTAACAAAAGACGGGTAACAAATTCAGGGTAATATACCTCGCCCTGGGAAACTTTTTGCAGCGCCTGTTCGAACTCATGAGGTTCAGAATCTTTCAGCAGGTATCCTTTTACACCCAATTTTAGCATAGAGAGCACCTTTTCGGGATCTTCCAGCATGGATAACACGATGATATTAATTTCCGGATATTCGTTTCTCAGCCATTGAGCGGTTAATGTGCCATTCATTACAGGCATGTGGATGTCCAGTAAAATAATATCAGGTTTATTTTGCTGTGAAATTTTCTGAATCAGTTCTTCTCCGTTACCAGCCTCAAAAAGAATATGATAACCTGCGAAATCATTTATCAGTGAAGCGATGCCGCTTCTGAAAAGACGGTGGTCATCAACTAAAGCTATCTGGATGGGTACCATCAGTAAATAATCGTTTTTCTAAAGGGTTTAAGGCCAGGTTAATTTTACAACCTTTACCCTGCGAGCTGGCAATTGTTGCCACCGCACCTATAAGGGTTGCTCTATTTTCCATGTTTTTCAAACCCGAACCCCCTTGATTATCAAGAGAACTGAAAGAAAAACCTGAACCATTATCTTCGAGGGTTAAGGTAAACATTTCAGGCATATATTGCAAGCTGATTTTTAAATCGCGCGCCCCCGAATGTTTAAGTGTATTGTTTAATGCCTCCTGAAAGATCCGAAACAGTACCAATTCACGCTGCTCACCTAAGGTATAAATTTCACCTTCAATTAAAAGAGTGATCTTAATCAAACCGCTTTTATTGATCCTTGCTGTTTCTGTTTCTATTGTTTTTACCAGTCCAAATTTTGTAATATGTTCAAAACTAAGGCTTTTTGAAAGGTCTCTCAGGTCGTTTATAACCTGCGCCACAAGTTCACGACTTTCATTGATCCGCTCAATTCTTTGCTTTTCCTCAGCACCGGCTATCATGGCCATGCTAAGTTTTACAAATGATAATACCTGTGTAATGTTATCATGTATTTCGCGGCTGATATGTATCAGCGTATCTTCCTGCATTTCAATCTGCGCTTTAAGAAGTTCTTGGCGGAAGGCAGACTGGAGGTGCTCTTGCTCCTGCTTGTGTTGTATTTGCTTATTTCTGTACAGAACAACGAAATAGATAATAAAACCGGTAACTAAAGTAAACAGCGCCGCCGTTGATAATAAAACCACCTTTATATCTTCAAACCGCATTGGTCTTATTGATTTCTTCTTTATCTGTTAATAACGCAATTCCGACTAATATAGTAAATATATAAACTATGGAATACCATAAATAAAACACTAAAATATATAGAGCGGTGTTATTGATGTAAACATTAGAAAGCCCTATGTTTAAAAACATGGTTGTTGAATAAAACATAATAGCCGTATTAAACCAAAAAACTCCTTGTTTAAGTATGGGTGTTTTTGATGGATAGTGCAACATTTGTTTAAACAACAACAAGGAAAAACCCACCAATAATCCAAGCGTCGGCAGGTTTACATATGTGGGAAATACTTTATGAAAAGGTTGAAAAAATAAAGCATTAATTATAGAGAACGGTATTAGAATAACTATAGAAAATACAATTATTTTTTTGGTAGTTGGACTCGTAAAAAGGTAGTAATACGGGAGGGCATAAAAAATATACTCAATTATCGCCCTAAGGTGAAATATCGGTGCATTGGTTCTGTACAGTGCTACAAAAATATTTTCTAAAATATTTAATATCAATGAACTGATAGCGGCTATGGTTAACATCCTGAAAGGAGTACTCAGTCTTTTATATCGAACGGCACCAATGACAACTACTAATAAAAGTAAAATATCATACAGATAGGTTATAATAAATACAGCTGTAGGGTTCAATTCGTTGCAAAATAGGTATGATATTCATAATAAGTGCTATTTCATCACCTTTACGGACTTATCTTATCAATTTTTCCGTAGAGGTGATGTTTTAGCACCATATAACTTCTTATAATTATTTCAATTATTACACGTTGGAGTATTATCCTAAATTGGTGCAAAATGGAGGACACGGTGGCGGGGCACAATATATATTACCTGTATTTACATAAGGAGTTGAGGCGGCAGTAGCAGGTTCGGCACCTGATAAAATCAGCGTAAACACGTTTTCCGAAGATCCTGTAAAATTGGGGTGTTTTGCCAGATCTATACTTACGCCCAAAACGTTGGGATTACTAAGCATATCTTCTATGGTTTTACGGTCTACAAAAAAACCGTTATGAAATTTCTTATCCGGTGTTACTAAAGCAGGGCCCCCGGGCTTGGCGTTCTGTTGCCGATACTCCTGGATTAAGCTCTTAGCCTGGGCCAGGTCAATAATTGTAGCCATAATTTCTGATTAAGGATTAATTAATAGTTTTTCAATAATACGATATCCTGAACAAAAAATCTTACCGTGTTTTAACGGTATTTTAAACCGCTAAAACACAATTTTTATTTGTTTATGTTTATCATACCAATGCGCAGGCTTCTTCAAAAACTATTAAATAAACCCATTGCAAACTTCGCGGACAAAGTTTCGTCAAGACCCGATAAAAAGAGAGTTGATCATGCTTTAAGTGAATTGTGTAAAGAAATAAATGCCAATTCTTCAAAAAAGGGATTGATAATGCCGGTTGATGTGAATAAGGATAGGTTAATCATACTGTCCGATCAGCATAAAGGTGCAAGGGATGGTGCCGATATTTTTGCCCTTGCAGAAAAAAACTATTTGGCAGCATTGGAATATTATTATAACAATGACTTTTTTTATATTAACCTGGGCGACAGCGAGGAGCTTTGGGAAAATCTTCTTGTTACTATAAAACGGCATAATAAAGCCACATTTGAACTGGAACGAAAGTTTTTGAGCCGTGGGGCCTTTGTTAAAATATTTGGCAATCATGACCTGTATTGGGATAACGATCCGCTGGCAGCTATTAACCTAAAAAAGATTTACGGTCAAAAAGTAAACATTTACGAAGGCATCATCCTGAAAACAAATACGCAAAGGCAGCTGGAAATTTATATGACTCACGGCCATCAGGGCGATCTTCAAAGCGATGGAAACTGGTTTAGTAAATGGTTCGTATCAGATATTTGGGCGCCGTTTCAGGCTTATCTGCAAATAAATCCCAACACACCTGCAAACAACAACCAGTTAAAGACCGCACATAACCGGATGATGTATCAGTGGAGCTCAAAGCGAAAAAATATGCTGCTTATTACCGGTCATACCCATCAACCTGTTTTTAAGTCGCTAACACATCTTGAAAAATTATATGAGGAGCTGGGCATCGCGAAAAAAAATAAAGATAGCCGGGCCATCGATGAAATCAAATCACATATAATAAGAAAAGAAAATAGGGGAGAAAGGATGCCAAGTTTTACAGGTTACCTTGACACTTATTTTAATAGCGGATGCTGCTGTTTTGATGATGGTGACATAACAGGCATTGAAATAGCTGACGGCTGTATCAGGCTCATTAAATGGCAGTATGGGCAACATAAAGAAAGTGAAAGACTGGTATTGGAAGAAAGCAGGCTGGAGGATTTAAAAGTAGGCATTTAATTTAGTCTGAAGGATTTAATCCAGGCTCAGGCTCGAAGAACTATTTTGACTTAAGCTATGTGCTCATAATCCGGAACTTAACTATCAGCCATCAAGCAGGAAGACAAATAGCTCTTTGGGGCCATGCGCTCCTAAAACAAGTGTTTTTTCAATATCAGCTGTACGGCTGGGACCGGTGACAGTGCTGATCATTGAAGGTAATTTATTTCCGTATTTACTTTTTATGAGTTTAAAGCCATCTTTCAGGTCGAGCACCAATTGTGAAGTATAAGCTAGCACTATATGCACTGGTGGATAAATGCTTAAACGGCGCCCTGCCATCCCTGCATTTGAGAGTAAAATGCTGCCATTGCGTGCAATCAGGGCCTCGCACAGGGTAAACCCTACTTCGGCGGCCTCAAAGTCCTTGTCAGTTTCAAAAAATGGATAATCAAATTTCGTTAAAATTTCCTGCAGCGGTGGCTCCCAGCAATAAATTTTACGCCATTTACGCTCTTCGGCCAGCTCCAGTAAGTTTTCTATAAACTGTACCTCATCTTCACAAAAAACAAACTGGCCGGAAATTGAAGTAAACTGCTCTGCAAAAAGCACTTCAGGTAACTCTTCATTTGGCGGGTAATGCGGGAGGTCCTCAAGGTTTGGATAGGGGTTATCCCTCTTTTCAAGCAATGCCTTGCGGATCTTTTTGAGCAGTTTTTCCCTTGATGTTGTTATATCCCTCATTTTTGATAGCTGAAAGCTAAAAGCAAAAAGCCCAAAGCAAAAGAGTAAATAGCTTTTAACTTTGGACTTTCAGCTTTTCAGCCAATTCTTATTCTTTACCTGTGCTTGCTTCCTTTTCTTCAGGATTTCTTTCAAAAGTACCTGAATGATCAGCTACACCTTCGGGTATTAACGCCTTAGCCGCAGGTGCCTGGTCAGCTTCCGGACCATTTACAAACTCGTCGTAAGTAGTACGGTTTTCAAACGGACGCTTTCCTAAAATCTCTTCAAGATCGGACTGGAACAGGATTTCTTTTTCTAAAAGTTTATCGGCTAATTTTATCAGGCCTTCTCTTTTATCTATAAGAAGCTGTTTGGTCATTTCATAAACCTCACTTATCTGGTTACGAACTTCCTGGTCAATCAGTTCAGAAGTTTTTTCTGAATATGGTTTATTAAACTGGTATTCGCCCTGTGTATCGTTAAACGATACGTTACCAACTTTTGCATTCATACCATAAATGGTAACCATTGCATAGGCCAGTTTGGTGATCCTTTCCAGATCATTTTGTGCACCGGTTGATATTTTACCGAAGGTAATATCCTCAGCAACACGGCCACCCATTGTCATACACATACCATCAATCAACTGCTCTGTAGTATATAAAAACTGTTCTTTAGGCAGGTATTGTGCATAGCCCAAAGCAGCAACACCACGCGGAACAATTGATACTTTAACCAGTGGATCAGCATGTTCCAGAAACCAGCCTGCAATAGCATGCCCTGCTTCATGATATGCAACAATCCGTTTTTCTTCGGGAGATATGATCTTGTTCTTTTTCTCCAAACCACCAATAACCCGGTCAATGGCATCCTGGAAGTCCTGCATGTCAACCGCCTCTTTATTTTTACGGGCTGCAATTAAAGCGGCTTCGTTACAAACATTGGCAATTTCTGCTCCAGCAAATCCGGGTGTTTGTGCTGATAGTTTTTTCGCATCAACACCATCAGCCAGTTTAACTGGTTTAAGGTGCACTTTAAATATTTGCTCCCTGCCAATAAGATCGGGCTTATCAATTGATACCTGCCTGTCAAAACGGCCGGGACGTAATAAAGCTGAATCCAGCACATCCGGACGGTTAGTAGCAGCAAGTATAATTATACCTGAATCAGTACCAAAGCCATCCATTTCAACCAGCAGTTGGTTCAGTGTGTTCTCGCGTTCATCATTGCCCCCTACTATATTGTTTTTACCGCGGGCGCGGCCGATGGCATCAATTTCGTCAATAAATATAATACATGGCGCTTTATCTTTTGCCTGGCGGAACAGATCACGTACACGTGAAGCGCCCACACCTACAAACATTTCCACAAAGTCTGATCCTGAAAGCGAGAAGAAAGGTACCTGGGCCTCACCAGCCACAGCTTTGGCCAATAATGTTTTACCGGTACCAGGTGCGCCAATCAATAATGCTCCTTTGGGAATTTTACCGCCAAGGTTTGTATACTTTTTAGGATTCTTTAAAAAATCCACAATTTCCATTACTTCCTGTTTTGCTTCCTCAAGCCCGGCAACATCGTTAAATGTTACAGACACCTGTGCTTCTTTATCAAACAACGTAGCCTTTGACTTGCCGATATTAAATATCTGCCCGCCCGGACCGCCACCTGTACCGCCAGACATACGGCGCATAATAAACAACCATACCGCAACAAGCACTATAGCCATTATAACGCACTGAACAAACCAGTTTGATAAAAGGCTTTCGTGGCCCTGTTCATAAGAAATAGGTATTTTGTCGGTGTCCGTGAAGTCCTTTTCAGCATTATTAATAGATTGTTTCAAGCTTTCATAAGAGGCATCAGTAAAAACATACTGGGGCCCGCTCTCCGCACCGCTAAAATTAATTTTACTCTGTTCTTTTCTCGCGTCGGCAAACTCCGGTTTATTTAAGCTTGATTTCTTTAAATAAACTTCTGCCATTATAAGGTCTCCGTTGCGGTAAGCAACAACTCTGTCAACGTCATGCGTCCTCAGCATTGTTTCCTCAAACCGCTGAAAAGTTATAGGGTTGGTAGTATTGCCATTTAACAGCGTGGCCACTCCCAGCAATACCACAACAATAATGGCATAAAACCACATAATGTTGGGTTTCGGGGGTTTTGGAGTTATTCTTTTATTCGGTATCTTCCGTATCGGTTTTGGTTTTTCCAATTTATTATCTTTCATTTCTTTACAAGCTCAAACTTACAATCTTTATTTAATATTTGTGTGGTTTGGTAATGACGCGCGTTTAACACATTTGTTACGGAATGCTTATGCACTTTTGTACATTTTAATTTCAGCATCGCCCCAAAGGTCCTCCATCCCATAAAATTCACGTTTGTCAGTTCTGAAAACGTGTACAACCACATCTACATAATCCAGCAGTATCCATTCACCGTACTCCAAACCTTCCTTTCGCCACGGGTCCTCTTGCGTGGCCTTATAAATCTCTTCTTCTATACTATTTGCTATGGCTTTTACCTGGGTAGCTGAATCAGCATGGCATAGCACAAAATAATCAGCTACTGAACTAAATATATTACGAAGGTCTAACCTGATAATATCATTTCCTTTTTTTTCCTGTATGCCGTGTATGGCCAACTCAGAAATATAAGCAGATTCACTTAACGCTTTATTTTTTACCATCAAAAAGAATTAGTTTTGAACGATTTTAAGTTATAAAATATTACACTGTGCAAAATAACATATTTTCGGGGTTATTTGTTGGACTAAATTATGTAACAATTAAACAAGTTGATTCGACAAATAGTTTCCTTAAAGAATTACTGTCAAATTCCAAGCCAGTGATTGAAGGAACGGTCATTATGGCAGAAAGCCAATTTGCAGGCAGGGGGCAGCAACAAAACGGGTGGCATGCTGAACCGGGCAAAAACTTAACTTTCAGTATTCTTTTAAAGCCTGTATTTCTGCCGGTTACAGCTCAATTTGACCTGGTAAGGGCAGTTAGTTTGGGTGTTTTTTATGCATTATATCCTATTTTAGGAGAAAAGCTAAAAATAAAATGGCCAAATGATATTTATTACGGCGATAACAAACTCGGTGGAATGTTAATTGAAAATTTAGTGCAGGGAAGCCAGATAAAAAATTCAATCATTGGTATAGGGCTTAATATTAACCAGGAGAATTTTCCTGCGGAGTTAACAAATGCTATATCCCTGAAACAAATCTTACACCAGGATTACGATTTAGAGACTTTATTAGCTGAAATTTGCCGTCACATTGAGGCATGGTATCTGAATTTAAAAGCAGGGAAAATTTCTCAGCTAAGAAATGCCTATTTAAACAATCTATATTGGTTAAATGAGCATAAAAACTTTAAAACACCGAAGGGCTCTTTTACAGGCAGTATTAAAAAAGTAAGAGATAACGGTTTGTTGGTTATTGAGAATAATAATGAGGAGGAATTAGAGTTTAGTCTCAAAGAAATTGAATTTTTAAATAAAGTTAACGGTTAGCCGGGCATTAACCAACACCGGCTTCAAAATGCAAACAGAAATCAACTTTAATTTAGCAGCAATTAGCTAATAATATATCACAGTTTTATTGTACATCAGCCAACAATCAAAGGAATTTAAATAAATAGAAATAGTAAAATTTTAAAATGAAGAAAATATTGTTAATTGTAACCGCATTGATTATCAGTGTCGGGGTTAAGGCCCAGATAGAAACACCGGTAAAATGGTCATATGCTGCTAAAAGGCTAAGCAGTACCGAGGCCGTTGTGTTTTTAAGAGCAACAATAGCCGATGGATGGCATATTTATTCGCAGGATGTAAAAGATGGCGGTCCAATAAAAACATCCTTTACTTTTACTCCTTCAAAAGAATTTAGCCTGGTGGGGAAAGCTACAGAACCCACCCCAATAACAAAATACGAAAAGTCATTTAGCATGAACGTAAGCTATTTTGAAAAATCAGTGACCTTTCAGCAAAAAATTAAACTAAAATCACCTAATGCTTCTGTTGTGAAGGGGCAGTTGGAATACATGACCTGTAATGACAGAAAATGCCTTCCTCCTGAAGATGTTGACTTTTCAATCCCTTTAGGTAAATAAAGCATTAAAATGAGATCATTCAATAACTGTAGTTTTTTAAGGACCGCAATACTATTATTAAGTATTGTTTTTTTCTTTTTTAATAGTATTAACCGGGCTGAGGCGTACCAAAAAAAATCCAGTGATACAGTTTCAACCAGCGATGTTCAGTTCACTGCCATTCCTACAGCTGCAGATAGTGCTGTCAAAAAGAAACAGCCGCAAGCAACCAAAGTACAGCCTGTAACTAAAAATACCGCTAATGATAGTAAAGAGATACCTAAAACTCTATGGCAGATTTTTATTGCCGGTTTTTTAGGAGGATTTGCCGCATTCTTAATGCCATGTATTTACCCAATGCTGCCTTTAACAGTTAGCTTTTTTACCAAGAAGGGCGGCAGCCGGAGTAATGCCATTCTTCAATCAATATTATATGGTATTTCTATAATTGTAATATACGTTTTTCTCGGACTCATCATTACACTGATATTTGGACCTACGGCGCTAAACGCGCTCGCTACCAATGGTATATTTAATTTTCTGTTCTTTTTATTACTTATAGTATTTGGTGTGTCTTTTTTAGGTGCATTTGAAATTACCCTCCCCAGTTCTTTGGCCAATAAATTGGATGAAAACTCAGATAAGGGCGGACTGGTAGGTATATTTTTTATGGCTTCTACCTTAGCGGTTGTTTCATTTTCATGTACCGGGCCAATTATAGGTTCGGTTTTGGTTGAAGCAGCAACAAAAGGCGAGCGGTTAGGGCCTGCAATTGGTATGTTCGGCTTTTCGTTGGCGCTGGCCTTACCTTTTACATTATTTGCAATGTTCCCGTCGGCTTTAAAAAGCTTGCCAAAATCAGGCGGCTGGCTCAATAGCGTAAAAGTAATTTTAGGCTTTATTGAAATTGCGTTTGCTTTAAAGTTTTTGTCGAATGTGGATCTTGCCTATCACTGGAACTGGTTTGACCGTGAAGTATTTTTGTCATTGTGGATCGCTATCGGTATTTTGATGAGCTTGTATCTTATTGGCAAGATAAAGTTTTCTCATGATAGTGATTTAACGCACTTATCAGTTACACGCACGTTTATATCCATTATAGTTTTTGCTTTTGTGGTTTATATGGTTCCTGGTTTATGGGGCGCTCCCCTAAAATCCATCAGCGCATTTTTGCCGCCGTTAAGCACACAGGACTTTGATCTTTCGGGTGGTATTGCTACTGCTGCGGCAACCGGTAACCAATCATCAATAAAAACTAAAAAGTACGAAGACCTTTTTAAACGCTTACCAAAAGTAAAAGGAATTGATGATTGGTATGATTATGACCAGGCGATAGAAGTGTCGAAACAATTGCATAAACCAATATTGATTGATTTTACGGGGTGGAATTGTGTTAACTGCCGTAAAATGGAATCGAATATATTGCCGAATCCCGATGTTTTAAAACGCCTTGAAAATGATTTTGTGGTGCTTCAACTGGTTATTGATGATAAAACAGAACTTCCTGTTGGTGAACAAACCAAGTCGGCATATAATGGAAAAACAATAACCACATTGGGAGGCAAATGGCTTAACCTGGAGATTGCTAAATACAATTCTAATGCTCAGCCTTTTTATGTGATTATTAACGAAAAAGGGGATACGCTTGTACCTCCGCAAGGAGCTATTTTTACTGTTGATGATTATATAAAATATTTAGATAGTGGTATTGCTGCATATCAAAGCAAGAATTAAGCAAATCGATATCTGCACTAAAAAACACATCACTCTGATGAAAAAATTAGTGTAAATTCGCGGAACTTTTACAAGGGCCACGGATTAAGGTCTTACCTTTGTAAAGGTTATACAGATCACTAATTTTTAAACGCGAAACAGCGCCCTTTCAAAAAAATGACGCAAATTAGAAATATAGGAGTTTTTACCTCAGGCGGTGATTCGCCGGGAATGAACGCCGCAATAAGGGCGGTTGTACGCTCATCTATTTTTTACGGTCTGGAAGTTACCGGGATCCGCAGGGGTTATGAAGGAATGATTAAAGGCGATCTTTTCTCTATGGATCGCAAGTCTGTTTCAAATATAATTCAGCGCGGCGGAACCATTTTAAAAACCGCACGAAGCGAACAATTTAAAACCCCCGAAGGCCGTAAACTTGCTTATGATAGCTTAAAAAGACACAATGTTGATGCCCTTGTTGGAATTGGCGGCGACGGTACATTTACCGGAGCAAGGATTTTTGGACAAGAGTATGATATTCCTATTGTTGGTTTGCCCGGCACTATTGATAATGACCTTTGCGGCACCGATTTTACGATAGGCTATGATACTGCCATTAATACCGTTATTGACGCAGTTGATAAGATAAGGGATACGGCGGAATCGCACGACAGGTTATTTATAGTCGAAGTAATGGGGCGCGACTCGGGGCTTATCGCTTTACGCACGGGCATTGCCGCAGGTGCCGAAGCGATCCTGATTCCTGAAAGTAAAACAGATTTACAGTCGGTATTTGACCGCCTGGAAAGAGGCCGGAAAGACAAAAAATCTAAAATCATCATGCTTGCCGAGAACGGTATAGCCGGTGATGCCTTTGAAATTGGACGACAGATAAAAGAAAAATTTCCAAATTATGATACCCGCATATCGGTGCTGGGACATATTCAGCGTGGCGGAAGACCAAGCTGCATGGACCGTGTATTGGCGAGCCGTGTTGGCGTAGCCGCAGTTGAGGCATTAATGGACGGTCACCGCAATGAAATGGTTGGGCTTATACATAACGAAATAGCTTTTACCCCATTTGAAAATGCTATTAAGCATAACATCGATATTAATCCCGATTTTTTAAAAATTGTTGAGATATTGGCGATATAGAATTGCCCAACTTGTTATTGAGAGTGATAAAATTTCGCGGAATTCTGAAGGAGAAATGACAAAAAAAGGGTGTCATCCTGAGCCCTGTCGAAGGATGAGCACAGCGGCCTTTGCCCATGCTAAGCTACCGGCGAGCCCACCATACATGCTTCGGGTACCTCAACATGCCACCCAAACAAACATGTTATGGGTAGGTGTGATCTCCGGCTTGGCCTTAAGTAATATTTTCTCAGCTTATTTTTAAGGAGCCAAATATTTTTTGGAAGGGTCTTCAGTAAAAGTTTTATCAACCACCAAACGGATCACCTCATCAATTTCATTGCCAACAGTAAGCAAATGTTCAATTATTTCTTTATTGTCGGGGTTAAAAAAATTGGACCGGTCCATGATATTTATTAGTCCGAGCATGCTTGCAACCGGGCGCCGAAGTTCATGCGAGGTTAAAGATGCGATATGTCTTAACCGTTCATTTTGTTCAACTATAGCTTTTTCTGTTTGAAGCCGTTCGGTGATATCCCGGGCAAAACAGCCAATACCTATAATTTCGTTTGACGATTTAAATATGGGGTTAAAACTTATTTCAAAACTTAACAGGCGCTGCTTGCCCGGGTGATAGCTTTCATTTATAATGGTGTAAATTTCACCTTTAAGCGTACGGTTATAATATTCGTTCCATTTTTCGTTTACAACGGCATCAAACCCCTGCAGGTATGAATAGTCGCCTTCTTTAGGCTCTCCGCCGGTAAATTCGGCAATTTGATCACGGTACGCCTTGTTCATATAAACGTACCTTAATTCTTTATCTACCGACCATATCTGATCTTCTGTATTATTGATAAGTGCTTCAAGACTATTTTTTGTCCATATCAATTCCTGTTCACGCAAACTTGCCTGTTCCTGGTACCTTAATCTTTCGCTTACGTCGGTAGCTACAACAATCCTGCAATCAGCATTTTGAAATTTTATATTATTGCCGGTTATTTCAGCATGTATAAATTCACCATTTTTATTTTGATGCTTCCATACACCTGTAATGGGTTTATTTAACTGATCAGCGTCTTCGAATCCGACAGACGCGTGCAGATCGTCCGTGCTCATATTTAAAAATTCCTCTTCAGTATAACGGTACCTGAAAATTGCGGCTTTGTTCACCTTTAATATGCGCAGGGATGATAATTCGAATATCCACATCGGATTGGGATTGTCATCAAAAAGGAAACCAAGATCAGTAAGAGACATAATACAAGTTAAGCACTTTGGCGATAGTTATAAAGTTAATTATTATATTCTGAATACTGATATACGGTGGTATTTACCCTTAAATCGTTACAAATCACGATTTAGTTATTCTTTGCGATACTAACGATATCCGACGGCTTTTTAAAGAATAAATTCATTTAATTAGTAAGGAAGATGGAGGGGTCATATTTTCTATACCCGCTGCGGCGTTTTCATCCCAATTCTCTGGCTCCCAATTGTTAAATTAAAAAACATTTTATAATAAAAATAATTAACCCTACCTTTGCATCCCCGCAGAAAGGACTCCGGGGACAATGTTGAATACATAAAAATTTAAAATGGCAACTAAAATCAGACTGCAAAGACACGGTAAAAAAGGAAAACC
>JAQBOU010000219.1 GCA_028287865.1 Mucilaginibacter sp.
TCTGAAACTCTGTTTTTAACTCAGCTTTCTCCGCCTTTCTAAATTTCATAACTTTAGGCAAGGATACCCCAGTAATATATGGATTATCCTGATTTAGTCTGTAATAACCCTGGTGATATTTTTCGGCTGGATAAAATGCTTTAAACGGAACAACCTGGGTCACTATCGGTTCGGGATAATGTTTAGACTCATTGATCTTTTTTATTGCAGTAAGTAAAATACTTTTCTCTTCGGGTGTGCGGTAAAAAGCGATAGACCGGTAATCGGTGCCTTCATCGGGCCCCTGGCGGTTTAGCTCGGTAGGATCATGAGCGAAAAAGAATGCATTAGCTAAGGTTGCATAACTGATCACTTTGGGATCATAATAAATTTGAACGCATTCTGCGTGGCCTGTAGTACGGGAGCTCACATCTTCATAGGTTGGGTTTTTGGTTATGCCCCCAGCATATCCGGACACTACTTTATTAACTCCCTTTAGCTCAGACATCGCCTCGCTCATACTCCAAAAACAACCACCTCCAAAAGTGGCTACTTCTTCTCCGGATGCAGGTTTCGGTAAAACTGCAAAATCGTTACGACTTGCTGATTGTCCGTTTGCGCATCCGGCAAACAAAACGATACAGGCAACATATAAAATAACTCGTTTCATAAAATCAAAGATTTTAGATAAATATACGGTGGTTAGCGTGAGTTGGATGGTCATACCTAAGTAAGTTTAGCTTGTTAAATTTAAAGCAGTTCAAGGTTAGCCGAATAAACCTTTCAACCCTTACACATTTATCATATCGATTTTGGAGACAACCATTAACGAAGCGATTGTTTAACCATTGTAAGGATGGAATTTAATCCGTTTATTTTTATCTCGTAAACACTTCCAAGCATCATTCCCAGCTTGCCGGGCGGAAAGCCCTTGTTATGAAGCCATTCCAGGTATGATACAGGTATATCACTTATTAAAGTACCCTTGTATTTACCGAAGGGCATTTTAGTTTGTACAATTTCTATCAATATTTTTGAATCAGGCTTTATATTTTCCACAAGGTAAAGATAAACATAAAACGCTACTGCATGCCGCTTACAACTTTCGCACCATTATAAATGTTACCATTGCCGCAATAATACCGGCGGTAATATTAAACCTGGTATTGGTTTTAAAAGGCGGGATATATTTTACGCCAGATTCATCAGCAACAGCCGAATCTCCAACATATCTTCCTGATCCTGGTACCGCTCTCTCTTCAAAGTTTTCTGCAAGCTCCTCTATATCTGTTTGCAGTTCTCTTCCGCGCATTACCGGCCCGTGCCCTGTTGCTATTATCCGTGGGTTTAAAGCTGCAAGCCTCCTTACGGAAGCGGCGGCAGCCTGCCAATCGCTGGTAATGTATTTTGGAGGCCCCGATAATAAGTTTAAATAACTAAGCACATAAATTGCTGATTCTGATTTTGTGGTGGTTATTGCGTCACCGGCAATTAATGTAGTATTTAAAGGTAAAAACAAAGAAACATGTCCCGGAGAATGACCCGGTGTATGAATTATCCTCCATTCAGGCAATTCCGGCACGCCCTCATACAAATCAATAGCCTGAACTTTGTTTCCTATATCAATTGGCTTAACAGGAAAAAACACCGATAATAAACTCATTAATCCGCCCCCAACCGTTGGGTCAACCGGCGGATATGAAGATAAACCTGTAAGATAAGGTAACTCCAGGCTATGTGCATAAACAGGCACATCCCAATACTTTAATAATTTTTTTAGTGAACCAACATGATCAGAATGACCGTGTGTTAATATAATAGCAGCAGGCTTTGTTCCATACCCAAATAACTTTTCGGCCATTGCAATAATCTTTTTTGCAGAGCCAATTAATCCCGTATCTACCAAAACCCAACCTTTTGCCTGTCCTTTGCGGTTGGCGACCATGTAAATATTAACAAATAAAATTTTTAATCCCCATACTCCCTGTGCTACCTGAAAATATTTTACTTTTTTGTTTTTCAGCTTAGATAACATCATAATAAAAAGAACAATTTCCAGCTGTTAATAGTTTTGTTTCAACCTCAAATATTAAATTAATGTTAATGTTGCAAAAATGATACTAACTATATTTCACACAATTTTTTAAAATTGCCGTTATAACATAGATTTATAAACTTATATGAAACAACAATTTGGAGCAATACTTTCAGGTTCAGATACACCTGTTGACGGAATAGTAAACAGAGTAAACTTTGATGGCTTTGACGACGCCTACGAATTTGAATCAATTGACAATAGTCTTCACTTAATTATCGCCAAAGATGGCGATGGAAACTGGCAGCGTATTGCCGGTACTGAGCCTTATTTATCTTCGTGGGTGAATGAATTAGCGGATCAGATTGTTTAAACTTAATATCTGTATAGTATGGAAAAGCGTGAAATAGGAAAGTCGGGGATAAAAGTAAACCCATTCGCCTTTGGCGGAAATGTTTTTGGATGGACGATTGATGAAAATGAATCTTTTAAAATACTGGATAAATTTGTCGATCAGGGATTCGGTTTGATCGATACAGCAGACGTGTATTCAAGATGGGTGCCTGGACATAAAGGCGGAGAATCAGAAACTATTATAGGTAAATGGTTAAAGAAATCCGGTAATCGTGACAAAGTAGTTATTGCTACCAAAGTAGGCAAGCCGATGGAAGGTAAAAAAGGCCTATCCCGAAAATACATCACTGCGGCTGTTGAGGATTCTTTAAAACGGCTGCAAACCGACTATATTGACCTCTACCAGTCGCATGATGATGATAAGGAAACCTCGTTACTGGAAACTATGGGAACCTTTACTGATCTTATAAAACAAGGTAAAGTTAGGGCTATTGGTGCGTCAAACTTTGAAGGCGTACGATTTAAGGAAGCTTTACAGGTGAGTAAAGAAAATGGATTGGCTGCCTATGAGTGCCTGCAGCCCGAATATAATTTATATGCCAGGGAACATTACGAAAAAGAGCTTGAACCTATTTGCCGTGAACGTAACATAGGTGTAATTTCCTATTATTCGCTTGCAAGCGGATTTTTAACGGGAAAATACCGGTCAGAAAATGACCTTTCTCAAAGCAGCCGCGGAGCAGGTGTAAAAAGCATGCTTAATCCGCGTGGTTATAAAATATTGGCTGCGCTGGATAAAGTAGCCGCCGAATATAACGTTACTCCTGCAAGTGTTGCATTGGCATGGGTTATGGCGCGGCCAGGCATTACAGCCCCTATTGCAAGCGCAACTACCATTAAACAATTAGATGAACTGATTAAATCTGCCGACCTGAGTTTAAATAGCGATGCTATTGACCTGTTGAATAAGGCGAGCAAATATTAATTATATAAAAAAACTCAAATATCTTTGGTGGATGTTTGAGTTTTTAACAACTTTGGTATCATCAATAACAGTCAACCTATTTCAGGACCGAGTATCCCAATAGCTTTATTAAATCTCTGCAAGGCAACTGGAGAGAAGAATTTATTTACACTAGCGGAGAGCTATCGTTTCTACACCTTCTATTTACAGGAAATAAAAGCATGTGATATAGCAATTGAAAGCCAATTGATCCACTATGAAGCATTCATCCAAGATGGCAATATAGAAGCGCAACAAAGCCAACCACCAAACAAATTCAAAAAAAAAGTAAAAATGCCCTGGATTTAATATGGTGCATTATTTACAAAGGATACACCGGATAAACGTTATGGCAATTTATGGTTTAAGTGATATCAGTGCGTTAGAATATTGGCTGAGACAGGAACGGATATGAGTAAATGGAAGGATGAGAAACATTTTGTTTCCTGGCTTATTTATGTCCCAACAATAAAATTTCAGGGGGAAAAATATCAGCAGTAATATTCTTAAGAAAAAACCAAATCTGGCTAGCCAAGTTTTTAGAACGGCTGCTAATTCAGTTTCTAAATGCAACCATTGGCTGGGTGATTATTTCAGAAGAATGAGAGCCAAAGGCGGACATAAATATGCCATTGTTGCTACGGCTAATAAAATTGCTGCCATTTATTACAAAATGCTAGGCCTAAAAGAAGAATTCAATCCGGCCGATCTAGTGGCTTACCAGGAAAAATATAAAACCGCCAAAATTGCCTATTTAAGAAAGTTACAGCAACTTAAAAATACAGCGTGATCAAGTTATATAGGAGGCATAACGCAATTTTACGCTGATATTTATTCTGTTCCCATATAGCTAACCGCTAATCTCTTTTCACTTATATTTGCGCACTTATAACTTTATAATTGATGTCGAAACTTAGCAAGCTTACAACCAACAAAACATTTGTTTTAATCTTATATTTTGGTTTAAGCTTATTCGCGGTAGTAAAAAGCGTTATTCTGCATCATATCCATAACAACTACTTTGTTTATAAATACGGATTTTTCAATACCATACACCAGCTCAATGTTTTTGGCCCACAGCCGCAGCATTACTCCGACCTGTACCATTATGGCCCCGTATTCGCTCTTGTAATGGCTCCCTTCGCTTTATTACCTGATGGATTGGGCGTAATACTTTGGGTAATGTTCAATGCCTGGGCTTTATATATTGCCATTAAGCTTTTGCCCCTAAAGGAAAACCAGTGTATTATTATTTTGCTGATATGTGCTCACGAACTCATGACATCGTCATCAAACGTGGAGATAAATCCATTGATCGGCGCGTTGATTATTTTGAGTTTCGTATTTATCAGGGACAAAAAAGATATCTGGGCCGCTTTGATGATCTGTATCGGGACTTTTATAAAACTTTATGGCATTGTTGGACTCGCGTTTTTCTTTCTTTCAAAAGATAAGCTGAAATTTATCGGCTGGATGTTGTTTTGGTCGGTTGTATTGTTTGTGCTGCCAATGTTTATTTCTTCCCCATCCTATATTATTCGAACCTATCATGACTGGTATGGCGACCTGGTAATGAAAAATCAGAATAATCAGGGCCTAAGTCTGCAGGATATTTCAGCAATGGGATTAATCCGTAATATTTTTAATTACAGGCATTTATCAAATATAACGGTAATTATACCTGGTCTTTTACTTTTTGGGCTGTGGTATGTAAGAGTGAAATATTATGATATTTTGCCTTACCAGTTATTGCTGTTGGCCTCCACATTGATTTTTGCAATTATTTTTAGCAGCTCATCAGAATCGCCAACCTATATTATTGCATTTGCAGGGGTGGCTATATGGTTTATGAACCTCGAAAGGCCTGTTACTGCACTGGAAGTCTGTTTGTTTGTGTTTGCACTGATTATAACAAGCCTTTCTCCATCAGATCTGTTTCCCCGGTATATAAAAATGCATTATGTAGTGCCTTATAAATTGAAGGCTTTACCTTGTGTATTAATATGGCTGAAGATTGTATACGAAACCGTAACAAGAAAATTTAATACTGAACGTAAGCTAAGTGTAACACCCACTGCCCACTAATTAACAAATCTTAGCTTATATTTCTCTTCCGGGATCCCAGTTTTCGAGGTAATCGGCAACGCGCTTTACAAAGGATCCACCTAAAGAGCCATCTACTACCCTATGGTCATAGGATAATGATAAGAACATCATATGCCGGATACCAATCATATCACCCTGCAACGTTTCTATAACAGCTGGTTTTTTCTTAATAGCACCAACTGCTAAAATTGCTACTTGCGGCTGGTTTATTATGGGCGTTCCCATAACGTTACCGAACGAGCCTACATTAGTAATGGTAAATGTACCGCCTTGTACATCATCGGGCTTAAGTTTGCCGGTACGTGCACGGCTTGCCAGATCGTTAACTGCTTTGGTAAGGCCCAGTAAACTTAAAGTATCTGCTTTTTTTATTACCGGAACGATCAGGTTACCGCTTGGCAATGCAGTAGCCATGCTAATATTGATGTCTTTCTTTTTGATGATCTGCGTACCATTTACCTGTATGTTGATCATCGGCAGGTCTTTTATCGCTCTTACAACCGCTTCGATAAAAATAGGAGTAAATGTTATTTTTTCTCCTTCTCTTTTCTCGAAACTGCTTTTAATTTTCTCGCGCCATAAAACAATATTGGTAACATCAGCCTCAACAAACGAAGTAACATGCGGCGAGGTTTGCTTACTCATTACCATATGATCGGCAATGAGGCGGCGCATCCTGTCCATTTCAATAATTTCATCCCCACCAGACATTGATGTACTGCCGGCAGATCTTGTTTCTGCAGCTACAGGGTTTACAGATGGCGCTGGTGGTGTTTCCATAACCGGTTTTGCGGCAACGGGCTTAGCAGCAGGAGCTTGTTCAGGAGCCTCAGCAATTGGTCCTTGTTGTTTTATTTCCGGTATTGGTTTAGATTGCGGCATTTCAACAGCCGGTTCCGGTTCAGTAATTTCTGATTTTGGTTCCTGAGTTGGTAATGTTGCAGTCTCTGTTTTAACCCGTTCTGCGACAGCAGACGGATCAACCTGTGGAACTATATTTTGCAAGCCAGGTTCCGGTTGAAATTTATTTTGAATATAAGCTAACAAGTCGTCTTTTGTAAGACGGCCTTCGGCACCTGTACCGGGGATCTTATCTAACTCATCATTACTTATCCCCTCTTGCGCGGCTATATTTTTTACTAAAGGTGAATAAAACCTTGAAGGACTTTTTGCCGGTTCATTTGTTTTGGCTACGCTTCTTTGCTCCGGTTGCGGTGTGTAAGGCACCGCTTGCGCCTGTTGTTCTGCAAATACAGGCGGTTTAAGATCTTCAGCCTTTACTTGTTCCTGCGCCGGAGCAATAGCAGGGTCACTTATATGCTCAACTGTTTCAGGGATAGCTTCGTGAAATGCTATGGGTTGTTCTGCCTTAAAAGGCTGTGGCGCGGCCGCAGGTGATGTTTGTTCTTTGTCTTCTTCAGGCTCATTTGTTTCGATGATTGCTATAACAGCACCTACCTGAACTACGTCATTATCGTTATATAATTTTTCGACTAATTTGCCGGATACGGGCGAGGGAACATCAGAGTCAACTTTATCTGTAGCAATCTCCATTACTGTTTCGTCAGCTTCAATATAATCGCCTGGATTTTTGGTCCATTTGATTATAGTTGCTTCTGCAACGCTTTCCCCCATTTTTGGCAGTAACAGTTTATATTTGGCCATAGACAATAATTAATCGTAGTGGTCAAATTTAGGGGAATTTCTCGTTATTTTCCACTATCGTGAAGTAAAGTATTCAACATGTTTAAAGCAGCAATTGCAGTCCTTTCGATGTTTTGTTTGCGTTTGTTACCAAATGTTAATTTCTTTACCACTGTTTTGTTAACAGATGCCACAGCAATCCATACGGTGCCTACGGGTTTATCAATCGTCCCTCCATCCGGACCGGCAATACCTGTAACTGCAAGCGCATAGTCTGATTTAAAATTATGCAAAGCCCCTTCAACCATTTCAGTAGCTGTTTCCTCACTTACAGCTCCAAACTTTGTTAACGTTTCGTTTTTTACGCCCAAAATACGTTCTTTCAACTCATATGAATAAGATACAGCTCCACCAAAAAACACCTTTGACGAACCCGGGTGCTGCGTTATAAGATGTGAGATATATCCGCCGGTACAACTTTCAGCGACAGATAAGGTCAAGTCTTTTTCTGCCATATAATTTAATATGGCTTTTTCAATAGGTATATCCTCTTCCGCAGCCACTACATTTGCAACACGTTCAATTATTTTTTGCGCAAATTCATTTACTTCCCGCTTCAAAGCTTCCTCAGTTTCTCCATACCCGCTTAGTCTTAGCCTAACCTGGCCTAATTTGGGTAAATAAGCCAGTTTTATGTAGGCGGGAAGTGAATCCTCAATATCGGCAATACGGTCGGCCAAAAATGATTCGCCCTCCCCAACAGTTAAAATAGTTTTATGGATAATCACCGGAAGCTTTAAGGATGATTTTAATTTGGGGATTACCTCATCTTCCATCATGTACATCATTTCGTGCGGTACACCCGGCATAGAAATATATATTTTTCCATGCTCGTTAAACAACATTCCGGGAGCGGTTCCATTTTTATTCAGGATAACTTCGCAGTTTTCAGGTACCTGGGCCTGCAGGCGGTTTACTTCAAGCAAGGGCCGGTTATAACGCTTAAATATTTCCTGCACATTGCTAAGTGCTTCTTTATTTTCAACAAGCTTAACGCCAAAATAATCAGCTATTGTTTTTTTTGTGATATCGTCTTTTGTAGGGCCTAAACCGCCGGTTATTAAAATAATATCGGCCCGTTTACTTGCTTCTTCAAGTGCTGTTAAAATATGCTCACGATCATCAGAAACGGATGAGATCTGTTTGATGCTGATTCCGATATTATTAAGCTCGTGGGCCATCCAGGCTGAGTTAGTATCAACAATTTGCCCTATAAGTATTTCGTCTCCAATGGTAATTATTTCTGCAAGCATTATTGAAAGTTTTGGTTAGCGGTATAATCGCTTCTTTTACTAAATTTTAAATCCTGTAAAATGGTAGATTTTACTTTCAAAGTAACATTATACGACTTGTAGAGCCCAAACGGTACCCAGGAAACATTGAGATCCCAGCAATGCAAATCGCGGTAGATTGTGAATTGGCTGACAGCTAATTTCCTGGCCCTGATATCGTAGTTAGTACTGTATTGAATTTTCCATTTCGACGTAATATTTACATCGCCATTTAACATAAGGGTATTGTTTACATTGGTATTAATTACGTTGTTAGTGTAACTAAAACTATAATTAAACGAGAGATTCCAGGGCACATTAAAATCAACATAGGCACTGGGGTCACTATTTATAAATGCAAGCCGTTGAGACTGCTGCGGCGTGATATTCTGCATATTACTTCCTGGTACTACAGGTGCATGCGGCGAAAATGATGTCGAGTTTAAGCTTCCGCTCGCCGAAAAACTGAAAGAAGTAAGCGTTGGAAATTTACCGTCCTGAAAAGTGTACCTGTTTACCTGGCGTGTAAAACGTTGTATCTGCCCGCCTGAAATTGAATCAAGCACCTGTGTAACATAAGGATTTAACGAACCAAAAAAGCTTAAGTTTACTTTTTGATGTAAAATGCCGGTATGCCCAGAAAAAGATATAGGCTGAAGTCTCAGCGAATCCTGTGCAAAGTTATAAAAGGTCGATATTGAAAATCCGTCGAGCAATGAAACTTTTCTGGACGTTCCGGAAGTATCTGTGGCTTTAGGCTTAAATTTCATTTCTATTGTATTATCAATATTAAGTCCTATGCCGGCCTGCTTGCCCGGAGAAGGAAAGCCATCTTCAAATATTGAATAATTTACGCTGTTATAGGGGTATGGAATAGTAGCGTTACTAACAGCAGTTTGATAATACCCGTAACCTGGAGCAGAAAAATCCGGGTTGTAACTAAAACTTAGTGTAGGCGTCATTATGTGCCTTATAGCCTCGAGGTTACCACTTTTAAATTTGATGGTACTATAAATTTTTGTTGATAAACCTGTGCTTAATGAATAAACGCCTGCCCTTTTAAATCCCTGGAGGGTATCTGTAACCATAGAATCAAGGCCCGAAACACTTCCCCGTGCGTAACTCTTTCTTATAGATTGTAAATACCAGTGTTCGGTATAATTGGCACTGGCGCTAAACTGAAAATATTTAAAAATATTGGTACTAAACCCTATGGGTATAGTATGCGTTGCATGGCTTTGTAAAGCTTTTAATAAAGTATTTGCTTTAAATAGCTCTGCTTCAGGAATATTATCAACTTCATTTGAAGCGCTAAGGCTGTAGCTTACTGTAATTTTTTGATACCACTTTGCTTCGCCCACCCTATCTTTTGAATCAAACGGACTAAGGGAAGCCATAGTAAAACTAAGTGTGGGAAACTGAAGGGTAACCGTTTTATTTGTAAGGTCCTGGCTATGCGAAAGACCGACACTTAAATTAAAAGGGGTTCCGGCCCATGTTTTACTATAATTTATGGTTGATCTTAAGTTGTTTTGTGTAAGTGATTGAATATTAATCGCTCCACCCTGGGTTGAAAGGTTATTTTGATAATAAGTAGATGTGCCCGCATTTACCGAAGCACTTAAAGTACTGCCGGGATTAGCGTTCGGATCCTGTGTATGCGACCAGGTAATATTAAAATCTTTTGTGGGAAGATCTCCCGGAAGGCCATAATTATGCGAACCGTAGCTTAACGACAATGTCCCGCCATATTTATAGCGTTTTAAATAATGCATGGTAGTATTCGCTTCATACGATCCCTTTGAATAGATGGTTCCTTCAGTTGTTAGATCCACGTAGTCACTGAAACCAAGATAATAGCCAAAATTCCGGAGATAAAAACCGAGTCTTTGATCTTCGCCAAATGTGGGTATAATAACACCGGATGTACGGGCATCGGGTTTCGGGAAAAACCCAAAAGGTATGGCCAACGGAAGCGGGATACCCTCAATTTCCAGGTAAGCAGGACCCGAAACGATCCTGTTTTTTTCAGCGATACCTCTGGTGATCACTATTCCAAAGTGGGTGTCAGGATAAGGAAGATCACATGTACTGAAAATAACATTCCGGTAGGCTACTTCTGTTTCATTTAATTTTTTGGCCTCTCCGCCCGAAAGATAATTTTCTTCCTGATTAGATGCCGGGTTATAAAGCTTGCCTTTTTTTGTTTTATAATCAAAAAGCAACGAATCTGATTCCAGCGGATTTTCCTTTCCTTGTTTGGAAATCGGCCTCCCCACATATCTTTTAGTTACCGGATCTATGCTTCCTTTTGCAAATAACAGGTGATTTTTTTTATCAACCCTGATAAAATCCGCATCCAGTTCAAAATCTTCATAAGTTACCCGCGCTTTCCCATACAGGTAAGTGATTTCGTGCACCTGGTCAACAATTGTCGAATCTTCCGCACGTGATACTACTTCTGATTGTATACCGTTTGTATTCTTTTTAGAGGTGTCTTTTTTAGCAACAGCATTTTTTGTTCGTGAAGTTGCCGCAGATTTTTTACCTTTAATCAGTTTCCGGTCTTTTGTGGAATCAAGCTTAATAATAGTATCCCTTACAGGTTTAAATCCATAGTGATTGCTGTTAGGTGTGGCAGTTGTAACACGTGCCATTAAAATTATTGCAATAAGAAAAAAAAGACTTATGAATTTCAAAATAGATTATGAATAGTATTTTTGCAGATATAGTTAACAGCGTTCAAAAATAATGAAAAATAAAGCATTGAAAAGATTGATTTATAGTTTATCGATATTACTGACGTCACTACCGTTTTTTTCGTTTGCATATATTTCCTCTTTAAATACAGATACCATAACCAGCAATGGCTATAAAATTAAAACCATTGTTGTTGATGCCGGACACGGCGGTCAGCATACAGGTGCAGGCCATTTTTCTCCGGGGGCTTCAGGTTCATATTCATTTGAGAGAAATGTAACGCTTGCCATAGCGCTTAAATTGCAAAAAGCAATAGAAAAAGATATGGCGGGGATAAAAGTGGTATTAACCCGCAGTACGGAAGATGATGTAAACTGGCAAAAAAGAGCGGATATTGCCAATGAAAATAAAGGCGACCTTTTTATCTCGCTGCATTGCAACTCGTTGCCAAACAGGCGTGTGAGCGAAGTGGTAGGTCATAAACATCATAAGCCCATTTATCATACCTATGAAGTTCCGGATCGTTCGGGCAAAGGTGTTTTGTTGCTGGTTTACGGTTTTCACCGCACAAAAGAAGAAGAGAAAGCCATTAAAGATAACCTGATTGAAGACGATTCGGAAATGAACTCAACTATTGATCCTAATGACCCTGAATCGCTGATACTGATGAATGAATATAAGCGCAAATACCGTAAACAAAGCATACATCTGGCAGAATTGATCAATAATGAATTTGTTGAAACCGATGGCAGGCATAGTGACGGAATAAGGGAGCAAGGTGTGCTTGTATTATGCCATAGCGCAATGCCGGCTGTACTGGTTGAAACAGGCTACATTAATAACCCCGACGACGAGGCTTACCTCAATTCGGAAAAAGGGCAAAACGAAATAGTAGCTTCTCTTGTTAGAGCATTACAGAATTACAAAAACGAAGTAGAATCAGTATCTCAACCTCAATAATTATACAAATTGAAAATATCAAACGAAACCAAAATCGGCGCGTTAACCGCTATCTCCATCACCATACTTATATTAGGATACAGCTTTTTGAGTGGCAACGATGTTTTTTCAGGCTCAAATAAATTTTATGCAATTTACAGAAGTGTTGACGGACTCTCCGTTTCTAAACCGGTATTGGTTAACGGCTTTCCAATTGGGCATGTTTCAAAAATGAGCCTTGAACAGGATGGCCGTACCATAGTTGAATTAAAAGTTCGTGATAAATATAAAGTGCCGTCAAATACGCTTGCAAAATTGGTAAGCACCGATCTTTTAGGCGGCAAGGCCATTGTTTTTGAATATGGGAACAGTAATACTTACGCTGAAGATAAAGATACTTTAAGGGCTGATATACAGGGAAGCCTGGCCGAAAGCTTACAGCCGATTCAAACAAAGGCGGAGAATTTAATTTCTAAACTTGATTCATCACTTGCATCAATAAACAAGATCTTAAATCCTAATTTCCAAAGAAATGTCGACCGTAGTTTTTTAAGCATTGCAAATTCACTGCAAACGCTTGAAGGAACAACCAGGAAAATTGATGCATTAATAGGAAATCAAACTGCCCATATTGATGGGATATTAGCCAACGCCGAAACAGTTTCGGCCAATTTAAAAACCAGCACACAACACTTAACCGGGATTACAAGCAACTTTGAAAAAGTCAGTAATGATGTGGCCAATTCCAATATTAAACAAACCCTTGATAACGCCAATAAAGCCATGGCCGACTTACAGGCGACAATCGCTAAGATTAACAGCGATAAAGGAACATTAGGGCTTTTATTGAATGATGGTAAAATGTACAATAATTTAAAGGATGCATCGAGCAATTTAAACAACCTGTTTATCGATATAAAGGCACATCCTAAACACTATGTAAGCTTTTCGGTTTTTGGCGGAAAGAAAGATTAAAGAGTGACTGTTTGCTGTCTCGATCCGGAAGCCTGTAATGAAATTATAATAAACACAGCTGCATAATACAGTTGTGTTTATTATAACTTAAATATTATCCGCCGGATAATGAATGCCGGCTTTCTCCCTTATCTGGTCTAGCGTTTCCATCAACAATAAGGTGTCGGCAAAAGTAACCACACTACTTTCTGTAAGTCCTTTTTTTAAACATTCGTTTACATGACACGCTTCATACTGATAACCAAATCCAGGTTCTTTTTCAACCGGAATAATTTGCCTGCTGTCTGTTCTTTCTTTATAATATTCAATCGTTGCAGATGGCTCATAAAACTTTGAGGTAAGCCTTATCCGGCCTTCGGTGCCGCATATATCTGCTTCTGTGGCCAGGTTGGACGAAAAGGTAGAAAACAATTGGGCCATCGCACCATTATTGTACCTGAACAGTATAGCACATTGCTCGTCTACACCGGTTGACGCCGGCGTCATTACCGCATCTATGTGATCCGGTTTCCCTAACACGCTCATCGCCATAAAAACATTGTAAATACCTATATCCAATACGGTGCCGCCTCCCAAGGCGGGGTCAAACAACCGTGCCGGAACAGGATCCAACGGTTTAAAGCCAAAGTTGATCAGTACTGATCTGATCTCGCCCAGCAGCCCCTGCCCTATCATTTTCCGCATTTTTTTATAGTGCGGATGAAATTTTGTCCACAGCGCTTCCATTAAAAACACTTTATTTTCTTTGGCCGTGGCAATCATTTCGGCAGCCTGGCGGGTATTCATAGCAAATGGCTTTTCGCAAAGAACCGCCTTTTTATGCTGCAGGCAAAGCAAGGCATTTTCATGGTGATACACATGGGGTGTAGCGATATAAATAACATCTACCTCGGGATTTTGAACCAGGGCTTCATAACTACTGTGGCAATATTTTATTCCAAATTCCTGCCCAAATTTATCAGCAGTTGCTTGCGAACGTGAGCCGACCGCAATCAATTCGGCGTCCTGCACCAGCTTAAGATCGGAAGCAAACTTACCCGCGATACGGCCGGCACCCAAAATTCCCCAACGAATTGTTTTCATGTTGTAAATTAAGTGATATCAACAATGGATAACAATACCGGGTTGAGTGAATAAAAAATTTATTTCTTAACCGCGTATCCCAATCCGATATTAAATGAAACAAATACAGCGTTTTGTTTTTGATTTCGGCCATTATTTTGAAGCGAATAATTATTTATTCTCCAATCGCCTGCATAGGTATTGAAATAATAACCTGCCCTTACACCAATCGGAATGTTACGCTCAATAGTAAAACAATCCGTCTTTTTAGGTTTCATTTTAATCACATAATCAAACCCGGCGCCTAACTCAATACCAAAATTTGGCTGGTAAAAAGTTTTGCTGGAAGTACTGTTCAATATCTCATCTGAAAAGCTACTGGTGCTTTGTATGCGGTTATTGTCGCGGATATCCAATACCGCAGCCGATAGATTGATACCTGCAAAAGGATATAACCTAAAGGACGAATTTTGCGATACATTATACCCAGCCCTGAAAAATGCCTGGTACTGGTTATATTTTACATCAATGTTATTTTCGGACGAGGTGGCTACCGGTGTAAAACCAATACCATCTTCCATGATCCAATTATGACAGATATGGCTCATGGAGGCATTTATCCAAAGTTCATTTGCATTAATGGAAGGAATGCCATTTTGGTTGAGCGCATTGTTGAGCTGACTTATATTACCCCTACGGTAGGTAAGTTGTATTTGTGCCGCTCCGGCAATATTGTGCCCGAACCAGTTATGCGTTTTAACCGTATCCGTTTGCTGCGCCCTTGCTGTTATTGCGCTGAATAAAGCTGCAATTATAAATACAGAAGAAATAAATTTTTTCATAGTTAAGTTATTACCATTTTATAAGGACGATATAATTCGCCCTTTGTTTTTGGTAACTTACGTTTTTATTGGGTCACGGGATTTTGCAGCCGTACCTATTTTTTAATATTCATTAGAATTTTTAATGTACTGGTACGAAGATGAAGTTAAGCGGCTTGAAAAAGAAAGCCTGGAAATTGGAACCGGATCTGAAACGGTTTTTTACGGTAGTTCTTCTATTCGTTTGTGGATAAGCCTGTATGATGATTTTAAAGCATTGAAGCCTGTTAATCTGGGCTTCGGGGGCTCAACACTGGCAGCTTGTGTGTGGTTTTTTGAGCGGGTGATGGCATCGTATCAACCTAAAAGATTGATAGTTTACGCAGGTGATAATGACCTGGGTGATGGCAGGAACCCTGAAGAGGTATTTATCTTTTTTCAGCAACTGGTTGTAAAAACAAAAAAGCGTTTTGGCGACATCCCCTGCTACTTCATATCGTTAAAGCCAAGCATCAGCCGCTGGCAAATGATAGATCAATTTAAATACACCAACAGTTTAATAGAAAATGAGATAATTAAACAAAATGATAACTGGCAATTTATTGATATTTTTAAGGTAATGATTGATCCGGGAGGTAAGCCAAAAAAAGAAAATTACCTCTATGATGGATTGCATTTAAGCGAAAAGGGTTACCAGCTTTGGAAACAGGTTATTAATGATCATATCAATGCTAATCATTAACCTTTTATTTATTTTAAAGTAATATGTAGTATGCATCTTTCCTGCAAAAAGGCTATACCAAAATGAACAGAGAATATCACAATTGGTATAGTACCACGCTGCAACGAAACATGGAGCTCCTGATTTTTGGCCACAGCGGCAGAGCTGTACTTTTATTCCCAACCCGCATGGCCCGGTTTTATGATTATGAGAACTGGGGAATTGTTACTGCACTGCAAGACCGGATTGATAACGGCGAATTGCAGCTTTTTTGTGTTGACAGTATTGATGCCGAAAGTTTTTATAATCAATGGATACATCCGGCCGAACGTATCAACCGCCATTTACAATATGAGCAATATATTCTGGATGAAGTATTTCCCTTAATGAGGGTTAAAAACGGGGGAGACTATTTTGAGGCTGCAGGGTGCAGTATGGGTGGGTACCATGCGGTTAACCTCGCTTTAAAACATCCATGGCTTTTTAAAAAAGCCGTAAGCATGAGCGGAAGATTTGACCTTACCAAACAAATACAGGACTTTAAAGATCTTTTTGACGGTTACTATAATGACGACATCTATTTTAACACGCCCCGGCAATTTGCTGCCAACTTAAACGACAATTATATTTTGGATGCCATCCGCAACCTGGAGATCGTTTTTGCAATAGGTGAAACCGATCCATTTTTATCCAATAACCACGAGATGAGTGAGCTGCTTTGGAGCAAGGGGATAACTAACCGATTATATATTTGGAATAATTATGCGCATCGACCCCATTACTGGAAACAAATGGTTCAACTTTATTTATAATGATATGTTCTTAGAAATTTTATAGCCCAATGAAATTAACTACACTCACACTTGCCCTTCTATTGGTTTCGAATCTTTTACTTGGGCAAACTGATGAAAAGATAATTGCTATACGTAAAACCGTACAGCATATAAATAGCGAAACCGGATATAAAATAAAGACGCTTACCAATGACTATTTTGCAGATGTGAAGAATGAAGCCGCCGACAACGGGCAGGAATTGAAGGGATACTATAAAGATGGGGAATTAAAGAAAATGGTTCACAGTGTCGGCCTTTCAAACTGTATGAAAACGTATGAATATTATTTTTCTGGTGCAGACCTGATTTTTGTGTTTGAAAAAGAAGCTGATTATCCCTATAAGAAAGGTGGTTTTGCGTTCGATTATTCTAAACTGGTACCGGCATTTGAAGGGCGTTTTTATTTTGAAAAAGGAAAAATATTTAAAACCCTGACTAAGGGAAAAGAACGATCAACCGATCTCAATCACAATAGCACTACAGCAAATTTAAAAGACCTTTTGGACGATTTGAAGAAGGGAAAAAGTGACTGATCAAATATGCAATCTGAGCTGAACCTGTAACCTTGTTATAACAACTTGAAAATATTTTATTGATAATCAAAGCTATAAAAGATGTTGGACAAAGCGATTAAGGTGCTTATAACGCTCAACGGTATCAATTGGAGATATAAAATCACACCGGAAACTGATTGGTTCGATGTACCCCCAAAATTCACGTTTGAAAATTTAAAACATGGAACCGCCGGTCTCATAAGATATGAGTTAATATATAAGCATAAACGTATGTCTGGAATGATGCTTATGCTATGAGAAGGTTGTTAATATTACTTCGTGCAACCTCTTTCTGTTTTAATTACGTCTGATTACTGATATTATTTAAAACCTACTATAATATATATTGTTATAATTCAACCTTGTTAATATCTATCTCATCATTGCTGCCAATACCGTTTGAAATAGCCCAACCACTCATTTAGGTTGCATACCCAACAGGATTAATTTAAATTAAGAATTGATTGTTATGCCGAACAATTTTAGGTTAAAAATTTTAATTCAATTTTTTATTTCTCCAAATCTCAACCACAATGAAAAGGAATACAATCATTTTTGGAACAAAAAAAATGGAAATCCAATTGTTCCGGATCATGCTGAAATGCATTGCAGTATTAATGCTTCTTAATTTCATTTTTTTATCGGATTTGTTAGCCCAGAAAGACACAAGTACTAAAAAGAAGGATGTTGATGAAATTCGGGTAAAGCTAAATGACGACGGAAGCCATTACCTCAAACTTACTATTCTTGGCCAGCTTTGGTTTCGTTACAATGAGAGCAATCCAGGAACTACTGTTTTGAAAGAACCAACCGCTGAAATTTATGACATTGGCATACGGAGAGCACGATTCCAGTTTTATGGGCAACTTACAGATCATGCTTTTTTTTATTTCTATTTTGGACAGGATAACTTCAACTATCTTTCACCAAGAAAATTTACGCCTTTTATACAAGATGCTTTGGCCGAATACAAGGTTAAGAAAGGAAGTGAGGCATTGATTTTTGGCGGCGGTCTCAGTATTATTAGCGGATTATCACGCTTTTCCCAACCCCAGGTTGCCAATATCATGTCGATGGATATACCCCTTTTCACACAGTCAACCTTTGACCTCACTGACCAGGCCGGACGCAAATTAAGTATGTATGCACGCGGTCAGGTTGGCAAACTGGATTACCGTTTAATTCTCAGCAACCCATTTCCTATAACCACAAGCGGTACAATTCTTCCAACCGGAAATCCTACCACCCCAAATTCTAATTTTGCTCAACAAGGAAATCATATGCAATATCAAGGGCTCTTAATATGGAATTTCTTTGACAGGGAAACTCACGTAGTAGCTTACATGCCGGGAACCTACTATGGCGCAAAAAAGGTTTTGAATCTGGAGGCCGGGTTTATTGAACAAAAAAACGCAACATGGTCTAGCCCGGATGGCGGCCAAACGGTTGATTATCATCCGCTAAATTGCTGGTCTGTTGCCGTCTTTTACGATGCTCCCTTAAATAAAACAAAGGGAACAGCCTTAAATGCATACCTCGGATACTTTGATACTCAATATGGCCCGGGTTATTTACGTTATGTGGGGATAATGCCTACAGCCGACGGACTGGCTGCATCAGCCCCTTATCTTGCCGGAAGCCAGGGCAATGCTTTCCCAACATTTGGTACCGGGCACGTCGTTTATTCGCAGTTTGGCTATTTATTAGATAAGGATTTATTTGGAAAAGGCAACGGCACGCTTATGCCTTACGCCACATTGCAAACCGCAAGCTATGATCGTCTTAATAAACAAATGACGATATTTGATCTGGGTGTTAATTGGTTTATCAGTGGAAATACAAGCAAACTGACCCTTGACTATCAAAACAGGCCGGTTTATTCTTTGGTTGGCAATAATTTGATAAGGAATGCTTCCAGGGAAGTACAATTGGTATTGCAATACCAGTTTTCTTTTTAGCAATACCGGAAAACGATGAAAGTCTAAGATCAATTAATGATAAAATCAGCCCTTTAATTTATGATGCACAAACTGTAGGTTTTTAACTGTATATTTTCTTTAAGGTCTTTGGATTCTAAACATTTAAATACAAATCTTTACAATAAAGCCGGTGATACATTAAGACGGGGCTAACCTTTTACTCTGGTCTAATTGCATTAGTTCGATGCCCCTGTTTTTCTCGTACAAAGTATTAGCCCTACCGGCGTATTTTCGCCCTCAATTTTGTCATACTTTTCAAGGTAAGATAAATATAGGTAACTATATATCAAATAGTTACCTTAACTTAACTATCTTCATTTTAACATAATGAAAAAACTATAAAGAACGATTGGAAAAGTCTGGCATCAATTCCCTTTTATTGTAATATTTATTAGGCTTTTATTTTCGCTTGCCTTAACAGGCGGGATTACGTTACTGTTATTTTCAGGTAAAAGCACAAACCTGATGTAGTTTTTACCGCTCAGATATTTTTGAGCAGTAAGTTTTAAGCTTTCAGGCGTTACCGATTGCAGGTCGATAGCATAGCTATCCAGTTCTGTAAGCGGGTCGTTATTTTGCAACGATCCACTTAAATAACCTAACCAAAACTTGTTAGTTTTAAGTTCGGTTTCGCGGCTGCGTTGGTCCTCTGCTTTGTATTTGTCTATATTTACCTGCGGGGGGCCTTGCGTTTTTAGTTTGTCCACCTCGTCCAATGCCGATG
>JAQBOU010000226.1 GCA_028287865.1 Mucilaginibacter sp.
CCCTTGTTAATGATGCGGTGTTTGGTTTTTTTAGATACATGAATGGATTGACCCGGCTGGACTGTTTTTGTTTCTCCTTCTATTTCAAACGTAGCTATCCCCGATAAAATATAAAATACCTGTTGTGCATGCTCATGATAATGAAATTGTTCGCTGGTTGCAGGCGGCATGCGTTCCTGTATTACGCTCAGGCTATCCGTACGTAACAAATGCCAGCCATCACAATTTTCACCCCAATTGTAATGTTCAGCATTATCAGTTGATGTTATCATTAAATCAGATATTATTTATTTTAATGTGTCTGCCCTAATGGAGAATGTGTACTGATGTGAAGATCAATAAGGGAACAAAGTGAACGACCTTAAATAAAAATCAACTTTAAGAATATAAAGGGCTTGCTTTTGGCAGGTTCTTTTTTATTGTTTTTTACCGTTCTCCACGCTTTTTATCTCCTCTTTACGGTCTTTCCTGAAGTCGAAATTTTTAAAATCGGTTGTTTGCGGAATATCCATTGTGTAGCTGTTCAGGGTATCAACCTCAATGGTAATATCGTCGGCAATCAAATCTATCATATGACCACCGGCCTCTTTGCTATCAGATAGAAAATGGAAATGATACCCGCTGATGTGGGCTCCTTCCACAAAAGCAGGTAATTTATAACCAACAAAGTCGCCGCTGATGTTGTGAAATTCAAAAAAATGCTGCCTGTCAAGCATTGCTGCAAGCGGTAGGTAAGGTTTTTGCTGTACCGGTGGGAATGCCCTTGTTTTTACATAATTAAAACGGCCACTGATGTGAATGGCGTAAATTCCGTTTTGATTATCGAGCACGCTATCCAGGTACTTAAAAAGAGTTGTTTTGTTCATTACTCTGCCGGGCTTCAATGTTTTATCAGCATGAAAAAAACAAACCACTGCATAGGCAGTTTTGCCGGTATCGCTCATTGGGGTGGTCTTCCCCGTAAACTGGGTCTGGTACATTTTGCCATTCAGTATAATCAGTTCGCCATCCAGTTTTGCCGGTGCACCCAAACCAAAGTCGCCATGCTGCAAAAGTTTTTTATACGGATAAAAAGCATCATACAAGCCACCTATAAAACCGGCGGCATAACCGGCGCTAAATAAATTGTCGTTAACGTCCTTTGCTTTGGTCTGGGCATTTGCTTTAAATCCGGCAGTGTAAATAAATAGTATAGTTATATAAAAATATCGGGTTATTGTGTTCATGTTAAGGTTGATTGAGCGGCAAAGTTTTACTTTCCTTTTACCATGATGTTAAAGTAGTAAATTAACTTTGTTTTATTAAAGATATAATTATGAAAGTTGAAATATGGTCGGACGTGATGTGCCCGTTTTGTTACATCGGCAAGCGCAGATTTGAAAATGCTTTACAAAATTTTGAACACAAAGACGACGTAGAAATCGAATGGAAGAGTTTTCAGCTTAATCCTGACCTGGAAACTGATCCCTCCATTAATATAGATCAATACCTTGCTGATAAAAAAGGCTGGACATTGGATTATGCAAAAGAGTTGAATGCCAATGTTACCCAAATGGCAGCAGAAGTTGGTTTAACCTATAATTTTGACAAAGCCATAGTAGCCAATAGCTTTAACGCGCACAGGTTTACGCATCTGGCTAAAAAGCACGGGCAGGGAGTGGCTGCCGAAGAACAATTGTTTAAGGCCTACTTTACTGAGGGAAAAAACATCGATGATCAGGATACACTGATCGAACTGGGGGAAGAAATAGGATTGGCTCCGGCGGAAACCCGGCAAGTACTGGCAAGCAACGCTTACGCGGATGACGTAAAACATGATGTTGCCGAAGCTCAGTATTTAGGCATTCATGGTGTGCCTTTTTTTGTAATGAACGGTAAATATGCGGTGTCTGGTGCGCAGGCAGTCCCGGTTTTTGAGCAAACTTTACAAAAGGCTTTTGACGAATGGCAAAAGGAAAATTCAAAACCAAAGCTTGAAATTATTGAAGGTGAATCGTGCCGCCCTGAGGGGAACTGCTGATTTTATTTAATCCACCGGAACACAGCTGCAGACTACGCTATCTTTGATAATTGACTAAAATTATATAGTTTTGTTAAACTTGGTGTATTTGTTACACTAAGTTTAACAACTTAAAGCATACATGGATACTGCCCTCCGGCCAATTACTATTCATAAAACTACTCTGCGGATTGCCGTTGGGGTTTTATTTTTTATGGCGGGATTATGTTTTGCCAGCTGGGCATCGCGGATAGCAACCGTTCAGCAAACAATGGGGCTTTCGGATGCCGCTTTAGGCGCTGTACTGTTTTCATTGCCGGTTGGGCTAATGTGCTCGCTACCCTTTTCCGGTTGGATGATCACCAAAATTGGGAGTAAAAGATTACTGCTTTCAGCCATATTGGTATACGGCATTGCGCTGGTAAGTTTAGGCCTGGCACAAAATACTTTTCAATTGGTGATTTGCCTGGTATGTTACGGGTTTGCCAGCAATGCCGTCAATATTTCGGTAAATACTCAGGCTGTTGCTGCCGAACGTCTTCATGAAAAACCTATAATGGCTTCTTTTCATGGTTTATGGAGCCTCGCCGGTTTTACCGGTGCAGGTATTGGTACCTTCATGATCGGCAGGCAAATTGATCCTTTTCATCATTTCCTGGTTATTTTAGGCGTACTCATTATTGGAGTTATTCTTGCATCCAGGTATTTACATAATGATTACGGAGTTGACAAGAATAAAGCCCCATCTTCGATGTCACTTCGTGAAAGATTAAGCCTGATCATCCCTTTATTAACCCTGGGCAGTATTGCTTTTTGCTCTATGATTTGTGAAGGTGCCATGTTCGACTGGAGCGTTATCTATTTTAAAAAAGTTGTAACAGTCCCTATTGCATTACAGGGAGCGGGTTTTACCGCTTTTATGTTCACTATGGCCGGCGGTCGTTTTATTGCCGACTGGTTTGCCCATCGTTTTGGCTTAAAACGCACGTTGCAGGTTAGCGGAACTTTAACAGTAACAGGTTTGCTTACAGCGGTTATTTTGCCATATTTTTACACTGCTATGGCTGGCTTTCTGCTGGTAGGGGCAGGGGTGTCGTCAGTGGTGCCTATGGTTTATAGCGCTGCCGGTAGATCAAAAACAATGTCGCCGGGTGTGGCACTAGCGGCGGTATCCACAATTGGTTTTGTTGGGTTTTTAATCGGGCCACCGGTTATCGGTTTTATAGCCGGGCTTGCAACCTTAAGGGCATCGTTTGTATTTATAGCCCTGATGGGAACCAGCGTAATCGTTTTATCAACCAGGGCCAAACTTTAATTACGCTTTAGTCAGATCTTCATTACCGGGATTAAGAATATACTCAAAATTTTCATGCCCGTTATGGAAAATAAATTTCAGTCTTTCTTTAGCGACAGTTATATCTAATGACATGGTGGCAATTACCTCGGGCAGGTTATCCCTTATCAATTTTAAATCGGTAACCTGCGGCATTTCAATATAAATATCATTTTCCAGTGCCTCAATTTTCCAATTTGGCAGGTTGGCATTCTTTAAATTCTCAAGCCATTTTTGTTGATAAGCATTCATAATTATCAATATTGATCAATTATTAAAGCAATCAGCCTATAAAAAGTTTTAGATGAGAATTATTTGATTATGGACGTATAATGAATATTGACTTTAGTGCATTAATTTATGCAGAAAATTGCGCAGATAGGATATCCCTTCCAGGAAAACAGCAAGAAGGCCGATCAAAATAGTATATTGTTCGAAGGAGTTCATATATAAGTATATGACGTTTAAATTTTGAAAAAGTTACTAACCTGCTTATGTTGTTACAATACTTCTGAAAGATCCTCATAATCAATGTCTTTTAACGGTAACCATGTATCAATAAAACTGCTTTTTGTTTCCAGTTCATTTGCAGATTTGACCGCAATGGTATACCGGCTTTCCCTGGCATCATTAACGCCGGCTATAAAGGCCCAGTTACCCCAGTTACTTGCCGGCGAATAATCTATCAGCTTCTCTTCGAAATATGCAGCCCCTTTGGTCCAGTCTACCTTAAGGTCATTTACTAAAAAGCTTGCGACAACCTGCCTGCCGTAATTGTTAATATAACCGGTAGCATTTAACTCATGCATAAATGCATCAATAAGCGGGAACCCGGTTTTGCCGTTTTTCCAGCTTTCAAAAAGCTCGTCGTGGCTATCCGCATCAAGGGGAATCCCGCCTTTGCTAATTTTATTTGAAATGAATTTCTGACCATGCTTTTTAAACATGAACCTGAAGTAATCACGCCATAACAAATTTAATGTTAGTAAATTGATTTGTTGTGTATTAGCTGAATGCTGATGTTTAACGGCCTCCCAATAAACTTGTCTTAACGATATACACCCTAAAGCAATCCACGGAGACAGTTTTGATAAATGATCTGTAGCTGATGGATGCCTGGCGTTTTTATTTGAATTTGGCTGGTAATTATTTAAAAAAAACTGTTCCAGTTGATTCAAAGCTGCAGTTTCCCCTCCAATAAATGCAGTATCTGAACGGGGGTCATCAACAGCTTCGTCTAAACCAAGCGACCTGAGTGTTGGCAATTCCCCGGAATCAGTAATTTGTGGAGTGCTAATAAGCTCCGGCGCTCCCAAACAGGGGCGCACATCGCTATCCCGCTCCACCTTCTTTTTAAAAACAGCAAAACTATCAGGAATATCTTTAATGGGGAAAGGAAGATCTTCTTTATGGTATAGGGTATGGCCTATAAAATGTTTTAAATTCAATTTTATCTTCCATAAGGAGGCTTCAACCTGTTCCGAAATATCAGTCTCTTCATGGGCTACCTCACGGTGGTGATATACCTCATTTACATCATACTGTTCGGCCAACCCCGGCAATATTTCGGCCGGATTGCCGGTCTGAATAATTAAATCGGCACCTAATTTGCGAAGGTTAGCCCGCAGATCAGCAACCGATTCAATAAGAAAACGGGCGCGTAAACTCCCCGTTTTAGCATTGCCTGAAGGGTTTTTTTGAAAATAATAAGGATCAAAACAATAAACAGGTAATATTTTATCAGCTTTACGCACCGCTTCCAACAAAATCTCGTTGTCACGAACTCGTAAATCATTTCTAAACCAAACCAATATCGTTTTTTCACTCATAGTTAAACAGGGGATTAACTGAATTGCAGTATGCAAATTTGCAATTTATTTACCTTTTTATCTGCATTTGTAGCTAATATTTGACACCGGGCCAACATTTTGCTTGTAAGAGCTCAATTCTTTTAGGAAATTATCTGTTAAGCAGTTAAAAAACGTCAACGTCTCAACTTAAGTAATATCCCCCAAAAACAATCGTTAATTAATATTAGCTGTAATTAATTGGTTATAGTGTTATACTTGTTTAATCAAAACGTTCTACTATGGCAACTATCGAAAGCATACATACGGCATATATTGATTTTGTGCTAACAGAGGGCGAACAGCCAAAATCCGTCTATATTTTCGCGAAGAAGAACAAAATGCCGGAAGAAGAATTTTACCGTTTTTTTAGTTCATTTGATGGCCTTGAGCAAAATATATGGACGGCTTTTGCGCTAAAGACCATTGGGGAAATAAAAACACAAGAAGTTTGGAGCCAATACAGCAGCCGTGAAAAAGCCTTATCCTTCTTTTACAGTTTTTTTGAACTGTTGAAAAGCAGCCGCAGCTTTGTGGTTTACAGCATTAAAAAACAGCTTAAAACCTTTACAACCCCCAAAATATTTGTTGGTATAAAAGACGTTTTCGAAAACTTTTGCAACGATCTGATTGTTGAAGGCATAGAATCGGATGAATTATCGGAGCGAAAGTTTTTTACCAACAGGTATAAAGATGCGCTTTGGGTACAACTTGTTTTTATACTCAATTTTTGGATAAACGATAATTCTGCAGGGTTCGAGAAAACAGATGAGGCTGTTGAAAGGGGTATTAATGTTACTTTTGATCTTTTCCAGCGTTCGCCTATTGAACACCTGGTTGCGTACGGCAGATTTTTAACTAAAAATAGCAGAATTAAAGAGAAAATAAGTTTTGGAAATAACTAATAATTTTGCTGCCATTTTTGATATGGACGGCACCCTTATAGATAACACGCCGTATCATTTTAAATCGTGGCAGGCCCTTTTAAAAAAATATGGCAAAGGGCAACTTAGCAAAGAAACCTATTATAACGAAATAAGCGGTGTGCCGGTAATGGAAACCATCAGGCGGATTTTTGGGAGCGACCACGATGAAACTGGTTTGAAAGCGCTTTTGAATGAAAAAGAGGAATTTTATCGTGAATCATACGCACCCTTTTTAGCACCAATTAACGGGCTTGAAAACTTTTTAACCGAGTTAAAAGATGTCGGCGTAAAAATGGCAATGGCGACATCGGCGACAGTGCAGGACATTGATTTCATTCTGAATAAAATACCGATCAGGGATGATTTTAATCAGATCATTAACTCAACAATGGTTAATAAGCCCAAGCCCGATCCGCAAATATTTTTGAAGGCGGCCGAGAAATTAAATATGCCGCCGGCAAAATGCGTTGTATTTGAAGATTCACTAGCCGGGATTAAAGCTGCAAACAGCGCCGGTATGAAAGTTATAGGAATAACAACCGGCCATACTGCCGCCGAATTACATCCGGTTGACCTGATAATAGCGGATTATTCTGAATTAAATGTGCATAAACTTGCCGCACTATTTGAAAACCATTAGTATAGATAGGTAAGCAAAATTTATCTGGCAGCTATTATTTTATTGGTCAAATTAACAAAGTCATCCACATTTAATCTTTCGGCCCGCAGGTCAAGCAAGGGCTCCTCTGTCATTTTCTCCTTGTTAATTAATGATGACAACGCATTCCGGAGTGTTTTACGCCGCTGATTGAATCCCGCCTTTACCACCTGCCAAAAAAGCTTCTCATCACAATTTAATTGTTTTACCTGGTTGCGGGTTAAACGGATCACTGCCGATAATACTTTAGGTGGCGGATTAAATACACCAGCTTTTACAGTAAATAAATATTCTAACTTGTAGTAAGCCTGTAAAAATACGCTGAGTATACCATATTCCTTGCTGCCGGGTTTTGCGGTACAGCGCTCGGCCACTTCTTTTTGAAACATCCCCACTACTTCAACCACCTGCTCCCGGTTATCAAGCACCTTAAAAAGTATTTGCGATGATATGTTGTACGGAAAGTTGCCTATGATAGCCAATGGCCCCGTAAAAAACGCGGCAAAATCCATCTCCAAAAAATCGGCATTAATAAGACGTTTGCCTAATTGGGGATATTTCTTTTGAAGGTATTGATATGATTCAGTATCGATATCAATCAACGAAACTTCGTATTCGGTTTTTTGTAGTAAAAAATCGGAAAGGATACCCATGCCCGGCCCTACTTCAAGCACTTGTTTATAAGCGTTTTCCGCGCGCAGGCTTTCTACAATTTTAGCAGCAATATTTTTATCAGTAAGAAAATGCTGACCCAAATGCTTTTTTGCTCTTACCAATGTCATTATTAATCAAATATTTGAGCAAATTAAGGCATATTTGTGCTTTAATCAGGAACTATAAGCTTAAAATCTTTTTATTTGCATTGAAGTTGTTAAATGTTGACAGCTTAAAAGGTTGAAATGTTGTAAGGTTTGACATTAACGATCAGGTAACTATAGCCGGTAAATTATATTAACCGGTATAATTATAATAAATCATGAGCGAAAAAATTAAAATAGGGATTAGCATAGGAGATATAAACGGGATAGGTTTAGAGATAATACTTAAAACACTGGCCGATAGTCATATTTATGATTATTGTACACCAATAGTTTATGGTCACACAAAATTGGCCTCATTTTACCGCCGCACCACAAGCTTGGATGAACTTAATTTTGTGGTGATTGATCATCCCGGTGAAGTTATCGGCAAAAAGGATAGAAAACCCAATATGATCAACTGCTGGGAAGAGGATGTAAAGGTTGAGCCCGGCGTAGTAAATGCCACAGTAGGCAAATATTCATTTATATCATTAGAAAGAGCTACGAACGACCTGATAAGTGGTGAAATTGATGCGCTGGTAACAGCGCCTATTAATAAAGATAATATTCAAAGTGACCAGTTTAATTTCCCCGGCCATACAGAATACCTGCAGGAACGTGATGGAGCAGCAGAATCGTTAATGTTTTTGGTAAGCGATACCTTAAGGGTAGGCGTGGTAACCGGTCACATTCCAATAGTGAAGGTAGCCGAAAGCATTACTGTCGAAAAAATATTGGCAAAGCTGAAGTTAATGGATCACAGCCTGCGTAATGACTTTTGGATTCGCAAACCTAAAATAGCAGTACTGGGCCTGAATCCGCATGCCAGCGATAACGGACTTATAGGCGATGAAGAGCAAAAAGTTATTATTCCTGCTATTGAAGAGGCCAGAAACAATGATATACTTGCCTTTGGTCCTTATCCTGCCGATGGCTTTTTTGCCAACGGTACCTATTTGCAATTTGACGCTGTATTAGCCATGTATCATGATCAGGGGCTTATTCCCTTTAAACAAATTGCATTCGAATCGGGAGTAAATTTTACCGCTGGTTTAAATTTTGTACGTACGTCGCCAGATCATGGCACAGCCTATGATATTGCAGGTAAAAACCTGGCATCAGAAATTTCCTTCCGCGAAGCTTTATTTACTGCAATCCATATTGTTAAACACCGCCGTGAAACACTTGAATTGCATGAAAACCCTTTAGCTATAACCAAACTAAGCCGGGACAGGGATTAATATGTTATTTTGACAGATTTTGCAATAAAAATGGAATCTTTTTTGTTTCACTGAAATTTTTGGTGTTCTTGTCTATTATTTTATTGTAATTCCTTTTTTTATAATAAAAACTACCAGTATTCATTCCAATAATTCAACTCTTCCTGTTTTTTGTTAGTAAAAGTTTATTTTTTTAACGTAATAATTGTTTTTTATGTACTTATTAAAAAAATTTAATAAGTTATTGAGGTTTAATATTATTTTTTCTTTAAGTTTAGCTTTTAATTACATTAATTAAACTCATTTTCCACTTAATTAAAAGTTTATGAAGATTTTTTTACCATTAAAGTTTTGTTGGATAACAGTGGCGCTTCTAATCGCCATATGTATCAACAGCTATGCAAATCCATTAAAAAATGCAGGATTTAATAGTTATTCAGCACATGTTCAAGTTCCTGTTAAGGGAATTGTAAAAGACGCAACAGGGGCGGCCCTTGTTGGAGTATCTGTATCTATAAAAGGTACGTCTACGGGCACTCAAACAGACGTAAACGGGGCATTCAGTTTAAATGCAAATCCGGGTGATGTGCTTGTATTTACGTATATCGGTTTCCAAAAAAAGGAGTTAACTGTAGGAAGCAATACCGTTGTTACCATGATTTTAGAACCTGCTGCAGGTATACTAAATGAAGTTGTTGTTACTGCATTGGGTATAACCAAAAGTGAAGCTTCTTTAAGCTACGATCAACAAACGGTAAGTGGTAAAGAGCTACAGGTGTCCAAAGATCCAAGTTTCGTGAACAGCCTTACCGGTAAGGTGGCGGGTTTGAATATAACCCAAAGCTCATCTGGTGCCGGCGGTTCAACAAAAGTTGTGTTAAGGGGTAATAAATCAATATCCGGTAACAACAATGTTTTATATGTAGTGGATGGTATTCCTTTAAACGGCAATACAACAGGACAACCAAATGGCCCTTTCTCTTATGCACCTGATGCTGGTGATGGTATATCCAATCTTAATCCAGATGATATTGAAAGCATAAGTGTGTTAAAAGGTGCGTCGGCATCAGCTTTATACGGTAGCGCGGCTGCCAACGGCGTTATAATAATAACTACAAAAAAAGGAAAGGCAGGTAAAACCGAAGTTACTTTTTCATCAAACACTACCTTTCAAACGCCATACTCACTTCCTAAGTTTCAAAGTGAATACGGACAAGGTGATACAGTTAATAACCCATCAACTAGTTCGTTATCAGCATGGGGCCCAAAACAAAGCGGTGGTTTTTATAATACCAAAAGCTTTTTTAACACGGGCAGCCAGTTGATAAACTCATTATCTATCAGTACCGGAACTGAAAAGAACCAAACTTATGTATCTTACGCTAATACACACGCCGATGGTATTGAGCCGGGAAATACATTTTACCGGAACAATTTTACTATTCGGAATACTTCTAAAATGTTCAATGATAAGGTTACGGTAGACGCAAGCGCAAATTATATTAATCAAAAAACGGTTGACCGCCCTACTTCCGGCACTTATTTTAACCCGCTGCTCGGGCTTTATTTGTATCCGCGTGGTGGTAATTTCGCCCAATACAAAAATTACGAAGTATATGACCCGTCGCGTACTTTACAAGTTCAAAACTGGCCATCATCCTTCCAGACCGGACCCTTTACCGATAACCCTTATTGGGTGCAGTACCGTGACCCGACAACGCAGGGATTAAATCGACTGTTAGGCTCATTGAGTATAAGATATGACATTGCGAGCTGGATTAATTTCCAGGTAAGAGGTAAGCTGGACAGGGCCGATTTCACCAATGATCAAAAAATTTATGCTACATCAATTAGTATACTAACTGGTCCTGACGGCAGTTATAATTACAACCAAAGTACCAATACTCAGGTGTATAGCGACGCCTTACTTAATTTAAACAAAAAAACCGGCAATTTTAATTTTTCAGGCACGCTGGGGGCCAGTGTACAGGATAATCAATCCTATAGTAACGGCTTTGCAGGCTATCTGGGAACCATTGATAACTATTTCAATGCAGGTAATTTAGACAAAAATAATACCACTTTTACCCAAAATACAACTACCGACGTTCAAACCCAATCCTTATTTTTTAGTGCAGAGGCAGGTTATAAAGACATGCTTTTTCTAGATGTTACCGGACGCAATGACTGGTCGTCGACACTTGCATTTACACCCAACGAATCATTTTTCTATCCTTCAGCTGGTTTGTCAGGCTTGCTTAGCAAAATGTTTAAAATGCCTGAATGGATAACTTATAGTAAGGTAAGGCTTTCTTACAGTATAGTTGGTAATGGCGTGGGATCGTACTATAGCACTGTACCTGTACAATATTCAGAAGCAAATAACATATTAAGTTTAAATCCGATTCAACCATTGGTGACGTTGAAACCGGAAAAAACACATTCATTTGAAGTAGGTACAGAATGGAGATTTCTTAATGATCATTTAACTTTTGATGCAACCTTCTATAAAACCAATACTTATAATCAATTATTTACTGTTTCAACTACCAAAGCAAGTCAATACAGCGGATATTATCTAAATGCTGGTAATGTACAAAATGAAGGCTTTGAAGGCAGTTTAGGCTATAATGGTAATATAGCCAGTAATGTACGATGGACTTCCACGGTTACATTCTCTATGAATCGTAATAAAATAATTTCATTATACACAGACAACTCTACAGGTGTACCAAATGTTATTACCAGACTCCAGTTGCCTTCTGCGTTTGACAGTTATTCACTGGAAGTACGACAGGGACAGCCATACGGCGAAATATATGCGCGCGACTTCCAAAGAGATGCGAGCGGGAATATCGTAGTATCCGGAGGTAAACCCGTATTACAATCAAGTAATCCTGCAAATTATACAGATGTAGGTAATTCTAATCCTGATTTTTTAATGGGATGGAACAACACATTTAAAATCCATAATTTCGATCTGTCCTTTTTAGTGGATGGGCGTTTTGGAGGTAAGGTAGTAGATATGACAGCGGCGTATTTAGATTACTATGGCAATTCTCAGGCATCTGCGACTGCAAGAGACAATGGTGGGGTAACAATTGGAGGCCAGCATTTTACTGCCCAGAATTATTATACCGCAGTTGGGTCGCGCCAGGGGGCATTGGCACAATATGCTTATTCGGCAACTAATATACGTTTAAGGGAAGCTGCTTTTGGTTATACCTTCCCCGGAAGTACGTTCCATAATAAAATTCAAAACATCCGTTTAGCAGTTACAGCCCGCAACCTCTTCTTCTTTTACTTAAAAGCACCATATGATCCGGATACAACTCTATCAACCGATAATGGTTTACAAGGAATTGACCTTTTTGGACAACCAAGCGTAAGAAGTTTCGGGTTTAACATATCGGCAAGATTTTAATTATAATATTAAATATAAAGACATGAAAACTATTTATCATCGTTTCAATAAAAAAGTCAGCCTTACAGGGTTATGTGTCCTGGCGGGGCTGTTGATTATATCCTCGTGCACCAAGAATTTTGAAAGCTATAACACCAATCCGAATGCAGTTACCGAAGCTCAACTAAAAGGGGATGGACAGAACGTCGGTGGTTTTTTCCCGGATATGGAAACTTCAATTATGAGGATTGTTAATTGGGAATACCAGGTACAACAAAATCTTAACGCGGATTTATTTTCGGGTTATATGATGTCAGCTGATCCTTTTGGTGCTAATAACAATACCACCTATGCGTTAAATGCAGGCTGGAATACTTATGCATTTGACGAACCATATCAACATGTAATGAGTAACTGGCTGCAGATTAAAACACGCGGACAAGTATCTAATCCTGATTTTTATGCCGTTGCACTTATTTTAAAAGTGGAAGCCGTACATAGGGTGGCTGATATATTTGGTCCTATACCTTATACAAAATTTGGTACAGGTGCTTTCTCTGTTCCTTATGATAGTCAGCAAGCAGCTTATACAGCATTTTTTAGCGAATTAGATACTGCTGTAACGTCATTAACAACTTATGTAAAAGCAAATCCAGGTGCAACCCCATTCACTAAGTTTGATTTAATTTATGGCGGCGACTACAAACAATGGATAAAGTTTGCCAACACTTTAAGACTCCGTTTAGCTATGCACATTGCATATGCCGATGCAGCAACAGCACAAAAGCAGGCCGAAGCTGCGGTGGCTAATAGCTATGGCCTTTTAAGTACGGCCACTGACGATGCTTTGGTAAACATGGTTAACGGTGTAACTTATCAAAACCCTATCAGTACAATAACCCATTCATGGGGAGATATATCAACGGGAGCTCCTTTAGAATCCATCCTGACAGGTTATAACGATCCGCGGTTGGCAGCTTATTGTCAGCCATCAAAACTAAATTCACAGTATCTGGGTATACGGTTTGGTGTAAGTTACAGCGGCGTAAGCTATGGCAGCTTTTCGCAGTTAAATATTGCTCTTACAGATAAGATACGTTTAATGGAAGCTTCAGAAAGCTTTTTTCTGCGGGCTGAAGGAGCATTGCGCGGATGGAATATGGGTGGAACAGCTCAGTCGTTTTATGAGCAGGGTGTAACACTTGCTTTCCAGGAGAGAGGCGTTAATATGCCGGCTGGTTACCTGGCAGACGCAAGCAGTACCGCCGCACCTTATATTGATCCCGTAAACAGCGCTGATAATGTGCCGGCCGGATCGCCTTACTTAAACAATGTGACGATTAATTGGAGTAGCGCCGACTCATTTGAGACAAATCTGCAAAGGATAATTACTCAAAAATGGATCGCTATGTTCCCTGATGGCCAGGAAGCGTGGACGGAGTACAGACGGACAGGGTATCCGAAATTATTCCCCGCGGTTAACAACAATAGTAATGGGACCATTAATTCAGCCCTTGGAATTCGCCGCCTGCCATTCCCCTCAAGCGAGGTGTCAAATAACGCCGCCGAAGTGGCTAAAGCAGTTGCTTTACTTGGCGGTCCTGATAATGGCGGCACTAAGTTGTGGTGGGACAAAAACCCCAATCATTAATTAAATCATTAAAATAATTTAAAGAGCCCGGCTTGCCGGGCTCTTTCGTTTACAAACGCGATAATTAATGATGTTCTTGTGGTCAAATGGGGCATAAATGGTTTTTTAAAAAACACTTTTCAAATATCATATTTATCCTTACATTTGCAGGCTAATTGTTGCTCATTGAAATCGCTAAGAAATTACTCGATTCCTTTTACCGGCCTTAAACTGGGAAAGCACCAGTTTGAGTTTATTGTTACCGATGCTTTTTTTGATGAGTTTGAATACTCGCTGGTGAAAAAAGCAAATTTGAAATGCCAGGTAGAACTGGAAAGGCAGGAGACCATGCTGATCCTGAATTTTCAAATTGACGGAACAATAGATGCAAACTGCGACAGGTGTTTGGCGCAATATCCGCAACAAGTGGATATACGCGAACAACAGGTAGCAAAGTTTAGTGAAGAGCCTTTGGGAGAAGACGAAGAGATCATTATCCTTACTAAAAATGATCATGAGATCAATATAGCAGGGCTGATTTATGAATATATTAATGTTGCAATGCCGTTTATAACAGTTTGCAACGATGAAGGAAATACTCCTTACTGTGATAAAGAGATGCTGGACAGTTTAAATAAACTTACAGCCAATACTGAACAAAATGAGAAAACAGACCCACGCTGGGATGCTCTCAAAAAATTTAAATGAACTATAAAAATTAGGATTTATGCCACATCCAAAACGTAAAATATCCAAATCGAGAAGAGACAAACGCAGAACTCATGATAAAGCTGTGATGCCTACCTTAACTACCTGCAAAATTACTGGCGCCGTGCATTTACCGCACAGAGCATATACTGTTGACGGTAACGTTTACTACAACGGTAAATTACTGATTGAGAAAGCAGCTGTAGCATAAGTTTAATTTTCTGAAATGAAGATTGGCTTAGATATTATGGGCGGTGATTTTGCTCCCAAAGCTACGGTTTTAGGGGCAATTGCGGCTTGTAACTCTTTCTCAGCCGGCCAAAGGCTGGTTCTTATCGGCGATAAGGAGCAGGCTGTTAATCTTCTTCAGGAAAATAACTTTAGTCCTGATCATTTCGATTTTGTACATACAACCGAAGTGATCGGTATGGGCGAGCACCCTACCAAAGCCATTGTTCAAAAACCAGATTCCAGCATTTCTGTAGGCTTTAAATTGCTTAAGGAAGGCAGTATTGATGCATTTTCATCAGCAGGTAACAGCGGGGCTATGATGGTTGGGGCTATGTTCAGCGTAAAAGCTATTCCGGGTGTGTTACGCCCTGCAATAACCGGTATTATGCCTAAACTTAAAAAGGGTTTGGGCATTTTAGTTGATGTAGGCGCTAATGCTGATTGTAAACCCGAATATTTATTACAATTCGGTGTGCTGGGCAGTTTATTTGCGCAACATGTTTACAACATCGAAAACCCGAAGGTGGGTTTAATAAATATTGGGGAGGAAGAAGAAAAAGGCAATATACTTAGCCTGGCCGCTCACCAACTGATGAAAGAAACAAAACTGTTTAACTTTATAGGTAATGTTGAAGGTCGCGATACATTTAGCGAAACTGCTGATGTAGTTGTTTGCGATGGCTTTACCGGTAATATAATTTTAAAGTTTGCCGAATCATTTTATGCTGTTTCCAGCCAAAAAGGAATAAAAGACGATTTTTTTAATAAATTTAATTATGAGCAATACGGGGGCAGTCCTATACTGGGCGTAAATGCGCCTGTTGTTGTTGGGCACGGCATTTCAACTCCCGAGGCAATTAAAAACATGGTGCTTCTTTCAAAAAACATGGTTGAAAGCTCTCTTGTAGATAAAATAAAACTAGCTTTTCAGTAAAGATATTAGAATGAGTAAAGTTCATGCTGCTATTACAGCTGTGCATGGTTATGTGCCCGATTATGTGCTGACTAACCATGAGCTGGAAACAATGGTAGATACTAACGACGAATGGATCACCACTCGTACCGGCATTAAAGAACGCCGCATATTAAAGGGAGAGGGACTGGGAACATCAGATATGGCCGTTCCGGCCGTTGAAGCTTTGTTAAAAAAGCGGGGTATCACAGCAGATGAAATTGAATTAATAATTTTTTGCACCTCTACTCCAGACAGGGTATTTCCGGCCACTGCCAATATTTTAGCTGATAAAATTGGTGCAAAAAATGCCTGGGGATACGATCTCCAAGCCACCTGTTCCGGGTTTTTATTCGGCCTTGCAACCGGTTCTCAATTTATTGAAAGTGGTAAACATACAAAGGTGCTGGTTGTTGGTGGAGATAAAATGTCATCTATGATCAATTACCAGGACCGTGCAACCTGCATAATTTTTGGCGATGGCTGTGGTGCAGTTTTATTGGAGCCAAATGACGAAGGCAACGGCGTGATCGATTCTATTTTAAAAAGCGATGGATCCGGTATGGCTTACCTGCATCAAAAGGCGGGCGGCTCCATAAAACCTGCTTCCCATAAAACTATTGATGCCATGGAGCATTATCTTTATCAGGAAGGGAAAACGGTATTTAAATTTGCGGTGACAAATATGGCCGACGTGGCAGCCGAAATAATGGAGAAAAACAATCTCATGGCGGATGATATTACATGGCTGGTACCCCACCAGGCCAATAAACGCATTATTGATGCAACAGCTGCCCGTACAGGTGTTAGCGCTGATAAGGTTATTATAAATATTGAGCGATTTGGTAATACAACTAATGGCACATTACCCTTATGTTTGTGGGAGTGGGAAAGTAAATTTAAAAAAGGGGATACTTTAATCTTAGCTGCCTTTGGCGGCGGATTTACCTGGGGCTCTATTTATTTAAAATGGGCTTATTAATTACTTTATTAAATTTGAAGCTAAATTCTTTTATGCATAAATCAAACCTGTTGCTTCAGTAAAATATATTAAAATGAGTAAAATTCATGCTGCTATTACAGCTGTACACGGTTATGTACCCGATTATATACTAACCAACCGCGAGCTGGAGACAATGGTAGAGACTAACGACGAATGGATCACCAGTCGTACAGGTATTAAAGAGCGTCGCATATTAAAGGGTGAAGGATTAGGTACTTCAGACCTGGCGGTTCCGGCTGTTAAAGCTTTGCTTGAAAAACGGGGCATTGGCGCAGATGAAATTGACCTGATCATTTTTTGCACCACCACCCCCGATTTGGTATTCCCGGCCACCGCAAATATTTTAGCTGATAAAATAGGCGCTAAAAATGCCTGGGGATATGATCTTCAGGCTGCTTGTTCGGGATTTTTATTCGGATTGGCAACAGGTTCGCAGTTTATTGAAAGCGGCAAGCATAAAAAGGTGTTAGTGATTGGCGGTGATAAAATGTCGTCAATAACCAATTACCAGGACCGTGCAACCTGCATAATTTTTGGCGATGGCTGTGGTGCAGTTTTATTGGAGCCAAATGACGAAGGCAACGGCGTGATCGATTCTATTTTAAAAAGCGATGGATCGGGTGTGGCTTACCTGCATCAAAAGGCGGGCGGCTCTGTAAAACCAGCTTCGCACGAAACTGTTGATGCCCGCGAGCATTTCGCTTACCAGGAAGGCCAGGCCGTATTTAAATTTGCCGTAACAAACATGGCCGATGTAGCCGCCGAAGTAATGGAACGCAATGGCCTCGTAGCCGATGACATTGCGTGGCTGGTGCCACATCAGGCTAATAAACGCATTATTGACGCAACCGCTAACCGTACCGGCGTTACGCCTGATAAGGTGATAATAAATATTGAACGTTATGGCAATACTACCAACGGAACCATCCCCTTATGTTTGTGGGAGTGGGAAAGTAAATTTAAAAAAGGCGACAATTTAATATTAGCGGCTTTTGGAGGTGGATTTACCTGGGGCTCTATTTATTTAAAATGGGCGTATTAATTAAAATGTATCAATGAGAAGATGCGCAAACATGCAGGTGCTTTGTTGAGCTTTGATATTTTGCACATCTGAAAATTTGAGCGTTTAGAATTTGAACATTATTAAAAATGTTTTGTTTATTTGCTTATAACTAACTATTAACTTATTAATATTTGCGCTTCTGTAATATTTGCGCATCCACACATTTAAATATAACTTTATCCAAAACCAATTAACCCCCGAGCATGGATATTAAACAAATACAAGATCTTATACGCTTTGTTTCCAAGTCAGGAGTGAACGAAGTTTCAATTGAGCAGGAAGGTTTTAAGATCACCATAAAAACCAACCAGGCTGCAACAATCATTAACGCAACTTTACCTGAAGCACAAAATTCTGGTGCAGTACCGGCCCAGCCTGCTGCGGCCCCGGCGCCAGTTGCTCAGCCGACTGCTGACATGTCAAAATATGTGACCGTTAAATCGCCGATGATTGGTACTTTTTATCGCTCCGCGAGTCCGGATAAACCACTTTTTGTTAATGTTGGCGATGAAATAAAACCGGGAGATGTTCTTTGTATTATTGAAGCTATGAAATTATTCAATGAAATTGAATCGGAAGTTTCGGGCCGTGTTGTAAAAATACTGGTTGATAATGCGTCGCCTGTTGAATATGACCAGCCGTTATTTTTGGTTGAACCTATGTAAATGTGCATATATGCAGATGTGTAAATGTGCGAATGGGCACATCAAAGAAAACATCTGCACATCTGCACATTTATAATCTGCACATTTAAAATTATGTTTAAAAAAATATTAATAGCTAACCGTGGTGAAATTGCCCTGCGAATTATTCGCACCTGTAAGGAAATGGGAATTAAAACCGTAGCTGTATATTCTACTGCCGACCGTGACAGCCTTCACGTGCGTTTTGCCGACGAAGCTGTTTGCATTGGCCCGCCTCCAAGCCGTGATTCTTATTTAAATATCCCCAATATTATCTCTGCTGCCGAGCTTACTAATGCTGATGCTATACATCCTGGTTATGGTTTTTTGTCGGAAAACGCCAAATTTTCTGCCATCTGTGCCGAATACGGGATTAAGTTTATTGGAGCAACCGCTGCACAGATCAATGCTATGGGTGATAAGGCTTCGGCTAAGGCAACCATGAAAAAGGCCGGTGTGCCTACCATTCCTGGTTCCGAAGGTTTATTAACAAGTGTAAAAGAAGGCATCGAGATCTCCAAAAAAATTGGCTATCCTGTGATTTTAAAAGCTACAGCTGGCGGCGGTGGCAGGGGCATGCGTGTTGTTTGGAAAGATGAAGAGTTTGAAAATGCCTGGGATTCGGCCCGTGCCGAATCAGGTGCTGCATTTGGCAACGATGGTATGTATCTTGAAAAGTATGTAGAAGATCCGCGCCATATAGAAATACAGGTTGTTGGCGATCAGTATGGCAAGGTTTGCCATCTTTCTGAACGCGATTGCTCGATACAACGCCGTCATCAAAAACTGGTTGAAGAGTCGCCATCTCCTTTTATGACAGAAAAGCTGCGTAAGAAAATGGGCGAAGCGGCTATAAAAGGCGCAAAAGCTGTAAAGTATGAGGGTGCCGGAACGGTAGAGTTTTTGGTTGATAAAAACCGGAATTTTTATTTTATGGAGATGAACACCCGTATACAGGTAGAACATCCCGTTACAGAAGAGGTGATCAACTTTGACCTGATAAAAGAACAGATAAAAGTTGCTGCTGGTATCCCGATCTCGGGTAAAAATTATGAGCCGATACTGCATGCTATTGAGTGCCGTATCAATGCAGAAGATCCTTTCAATAACTTTCGCCCCTCACCGGGTAAGATCACAAACTTTCATTCGCCGGGAGGCCATGGCGTTCGCATTGATACGCATGTGTATACGGGTTATGTGATACCGCCAAATTACGATTCGATGATTGCCAAGGTAATTTGCATGGCGCAAACCCGTGATGAAGCGCTGAGCACTATGGAGCGGGCATTGAGTGAATTTGTGATTGAAGGTGTAAAAACAACCATTCCTTTCCATTTAAAATTATTGCAGGACCCTAACTTCCGCGCAGGTAATTTTACTACTAAGTTTATGGAAACGTTTGAATATTCTGAATAAATTAAACTGCGTTTTAATAAAAAAACGTTATAACATTCCGGGAGTTATATACCGGATCATTTAAAAAATGGCTAACTGGGGCAGCAAACTGGTCAACGCGATCAGAGATAAAGGAAACAGTATTGAAGGCGAAATGTCGTTCTTTGGGCATTTGGAAGCCTTAAGATGGCACTTTCTAAGGGTTGCCTTTGCCATATTGGTATTTGCCATCCTTGCTTTTTTTTATTATGATGATATTTTCAACAATATTATTATGGCACCCACGCATACGGATTTCTGGACCTACCGGATGATGTGCAAAGCGGGCGGAGCACTGCAAAATATGAGCTCCTATTTTAAAGCCAAAAGTTTTTGCGTTGAAAAGATAAATGTAAAATTAATAAATACCGAACTGGCCGGCCAGTTTAACCTGCAACTAAATTCGTCGATAATAATTGGGATTATTTTAGGCATTCCATACCTGTTATTTGAAATATGGCGATTTATAAGGCCCGCTCTGCATGTAAAAGAACGCAAGGCGGCAAGCGGATTTGTATTTTATGCCTCCACTTTGTTTTTTATTGGTGTCCTTTTTGGTTACTACGTGGTAACGCCATTATCGATAAGGTTTTTAGCCAGTTATACCGTAAGTGATACCATCGAAAACTTATTTAGTATTGACTCTTATATCTCTTCTGTAACGATGCTTACTCTTCTGGCGGGTATTGTTTTCCAACTGCCAATTGTTGTTTATATCCTGTCGAGCCTCGGCATACTTACCCCGAAGTTTATGCGCGAAAAGCGCAGGTATGCCACTGTTCTCATATTGATATTGGCGGCAATAATTACTCCGTCCCCAGATGCACTTACTATGCTGGTTGTGGCTTTGCCGCTATTTATACTGTATGAACTTAGTATTGTGGTGTCAGCGGTGGTACAACGCAGACGCAAAAAAGAAGAAGAACAAGGATTGATGAACTTGTAGTGTAAATATGCAGATGTGCAGATATAAATATGCAGACGTTTTGAAAATTTAAACATCTGCATATTTGAATTTTATTTACATATCTGCACATTCCGTTTCATTTGCACATCCGCACATTTGCATTTCATTTGCACATTTGAAATCCGCACATTTGCATATCTAAATTTAATATCATGAAACAGGGGTTAAAAATTGCAATTGGTGCCGACCATGCTGGCTTTGATTATAAACAAGCAATAATTGAAGCGCTGCATACGCAGGAGGTTAAAGATTTTGGAACCTATTCGTCCGATTCTGTTGACTATCCTGATTTTGCCCATCCGGTAGCATTGGCAGTTGAAAGCGGCGAATGTGATTTTGGTATACTGGTTTGTGGAAGCGGAAACGGTGTAGCTATCACCGCCAATAAACACCAGGGCATCCGTGCAGCTATTTGCTGGAATGAAGAATTGGCTGACCGGGCCCGTAGCCATAACAATGCAAATATCCTTTGTATCCCTGCCCGTCATATCTCTATCGGCGAAGCAAAAAAAATTGTTGAAATATTTTTTACTACTGAATTTGAAGGTGGCCGGCATGCTAATAGGGTCAACAAAATAGCCTGTTAGCAAAACGGCCAGAAATATTTTCTTAAATTGGTGAAAAATTATGCCAATGGAGAGGTCTAAATTGTATGACAGGAAATATTACAAATTTGGGATGTTTTATCATCATAAAAACAATGAAAAATTATGGGTCCCAAAAGGTGACGGACTGGGCTGGACGCTGAACTTTGCCAATAAATGGAGTTATTTTGTGTTGGCGCTATTAATTGGTTCTGTAATTGCAGTTACTGTATTGTCATCTTCTCAAAAGAGTTAATCATTTACGTTTAACGTGGTTTGCTTACCACATGATGAGCAGTTAACTTTATGTTAATTTGAATTGCACTTTAGTCAATCAATTAAACCTATAAATTCCTAACTTCGCACATATGGGAAGCACTGCGGAAGAATTTTTAGTTGCCTCAGAGGATAAGGCCTTCGACATGAGTCACCGGCGCATCATTAATTACAATATCGGTAAATATGATGCAGCTGTTGAAAGAGGTTTATCCAAAATTATCAACCTTGAAAATACCAAACGTAAGGCGCACGCCATCAAATGGAAGGTGATGGAAAACCTTGATAAATTTTTGCCTGAGTTTGAATCTAATTTCCAGAAACGCGGCGGCAAAGTGATATGGGCAAACGATGCCGAAGAAGCTAACCGTGAGATTTTGAACATCTTAAAAAAAGCAGGCGTTAAAACGGTAGTGAAGTCAAAGTCGATGGTTACCGAGGAAATTGAGCTTAATGAGTTCCTGGAGCATAACCATATCGAATCATTAGAAACCGACCTGGGTGAATATATTGTGCAATTGCTGGGGCAAAAGCCATATCATATTGTAACGCCCGCCATGCATCTTTCAAAAGAAGACATTGCCAAGTTATTTAACGAGCGTTTTGGTACCCCAATAGATGCCACGCCTGAACAATTGACCCAAAAAGCCCGTGAATTGCTGCGCGAAAAATATGTGCAGGCGGATGCAGGTATCACCGGTGCTAACTTTTTAATAGCCGATACCGGCAGTATTGCCATTAGTGAAAATGAAGGTAACGCACGATTAAGTACTTCGTTCCCTAAAATACATATCGCCGTAGTTGGGATTGAAAAGATCATCCCATCGTTAACTGACCTCGACCTTTTTTGGCCGATGCTCTCCACTCATGGAACCGGGCAGGACTTAACGGTTTATAATACAATTTTAAATGGTCCGCGCCAGGCAGATGAAACTGACGGCCCCGAGGAGATGTACGTTGTATTGCTGGACAACGGGCGCACTAACCTGCTGGCACAGAAAGATCAGCGACAGGCCTTGTACTGCATTCGTTGCGGTGCTTGTTTAAACGCATGCCCCGTTTATAAGAACATAGGCGGTCACACTTATGAAACCACCTACAGCGGCCCTATTGGCTCTATCATTACCCCGCACATGAATGGTATGGAAGAGTTTAAACATCTGAGCTATGCCTCCAGCCTTTGCGGTAAATGCACTGAGGTTTGCCCGGTGAAAATCGACATCCATAAAATGCTGCTGCTAAACCGCCGCGATGCGGTAAAAGAACAACTGGTAACTACCAAAGAAAAATGGGGCTGGGCCTTGTGGAAAAAGGGAATGCTGAGCCGTACGCTGACAGATTACCTTAATGGAAATTTTAAAAACTTCCTGCTAAAAACCTTTTTCAAAAATACCTGGGGCCACCTCAGGGAAATGCCCAAAGTGGCTGATAAATCTTTCAGCCAGGCCTGGAAAGAACAGAATGATATGAAGGGGTAGCCTGCTAGGATTTTCAAACGTCTAATGAGGATTTTATTGCGGCTTGAGGAAGTTCAATAGGAAAAACACATCCGAAAGTTTATATTCGTAGAAGATACCCAAACGGTATTTAACCCTATTAATTTCGAATAGCTTGAATTTTACCTCCAATATAAAATTCTTAAAACTTAGCTTGTGCTTAAGTTTCTTATTCTTTATACAGCTTTTTAGCATCGATGTAAAAGCGGAAATTATAAAACTGGATACAGGTAAAAAAATTAACCGTTTTGCAGTTAAACTGGAAGGGATAAAACCAATAAGGACTTCATTAAACCGCAATTTAATCACTGATGCGGCATTTGCGCCAATTATTACTTACCCATCTCCGCAAATTTATCATGTAGGTGCAACTATAACTCCTTTGGTACCCGTCAACAGTGGCGGACCGGTAAGCGGTGGAGCGGGAAAAGTGACAACAATTTTCATTTACAATGGCACTCTTAACTTGATGACCGACGTTGCTGTCGATGCTTCGGGGAATGTTTTTTTGGCGGATTTTCGGAATAATGATATTTATGAAATCGACGTAAATGGGGTACGTTCCATTGTTGCTGGAAATGGTAGTAGTGGTGCAGTAAATGGTATCGGTACTTCAGCTACCTTTTATGAAACCTATGCTTTAGTATTTGATAACGCAGGAAATTTATATGTAAGTTCAGGCGATAATTTAATAAGAAAGATAACGCCAAACGATATAGTAACAACCTTTGCTGGTAGTGGCAGTATTGGCAGTACTGATGGAACCGGTAGCAACGCAAGCTTTTTTGCGCCGCAGGGTCTGGCTGCAGATGCAGCAGGTAATATATATGTTGCTGATCAGGGTAACAACTTAATACGAAAGATCACCCCGGCAGGCGTGGTAACAACCGTGGCCGGCAATGGTAAAATAACCACTTTCAATAGGCCAACCGGCGTATGGATAGATCCGGTTGGTAACCTGTATGTAGTAGAAGAATATGGTAATAAAATCGACAAAATAAGCGTAGCAGGCATTTTAACAATTGTAGCCGGTAGCGGTGGAGGAGGCTTTGCAGATGGCGTAGCTGCGGCAGCAACTTTTAATTACCCACGCGACGTAAGGGCAGACGGCTCAGGGAATTTATATGTAAGCGATTCACAAAATAACGCCGTGAGGATGATAACTCCCGCTGGAGTGGTAACAACACTTGCGGGAAACGGAAATCAAGGATCGATGGATGGTGTCGGATCGGCGGCAAGTTTTAATAGCCCGATTGGTTTGGCAATAGATAACAAGGGGAATTTATACACGGTTGACAATGGGAGCGGCGCAATCAGAAAAATAACACTGGGTGGTTATACCATTGATAAAGCATTGCCGCCAGGCTTATTTTTTGATCAAGCAACCGGGGTTATAAGCGGTACACCGGCCGCTGCATGGCCAGCTACTGATTATACTATAACGGCGAACAATGCGGGCGGCAGCGCCAATGCCATAGTTAATATCACTGTGCTTGCTAGCGCAGTTAAACCCTCCATCATTAGTTTTCCGCCACCTCCAACTATAGTTGACGCGAATAATAATGTTATTCCGGGTGCAACAAGTACCAATACCGAAACGTCCATAATTTATACCAGCAGTAATACAGCTGTGGCTACTATAACTTCCGCTGGGTTGATACATTTAGTGGGGCCCGGCGTAAGCTATATTACCGCCTCACAAAGCGGCGATGCCAATTATTCTGACGCTACGCCTGTAACAGATATACTTACGGTTACAGAATATGAAATAATTATATTCCCGCCGATCCCGGTCAAAAATACTTGTGATGCCGATTTTTCCGCCGGGGCAACGAGTTCGGTTTCTGTTTTCCCGATGACTTATACCAGCAGCAATCCTGCCGTGGCCACTATTTCAGCACAGGGGATTATTCATATTATAAGTGCAGGTACTACTACTATTACCGTATCGCAGGCAGGGGACAACTTGTATGTATCCGGCCCTCCGCAAACACAAATTTTAACCGTTCAAGCGCCCTTGATACCCCAGGTAAGCATCGCTACCAGCGCCAATACTATTTGTACCGGTATGACGGTTACTTTTAGCGCAAGTACTACGAATGCCGGAATTAATCCTGCTTATCAATGGCAGGTTAATGGTATAAACACAGGCACCAACAGTGCAACTTTTACAGCTACAGCTATTAAAGTGAGTGACGTGATCCAATGCATAGTTATTGCCGATGATCCCTGTAAAGTAAGTGCCCAATCCAATAATATTAGCGGAATAACGGTAATACCCTATACGACACCTACTATAGCTATTCAATCTTCGGCAGCGGGGCCTGTTTGCAGGGGAACCGCTATAAGTTTTACTGCAACTATCACCTATGGGGGTACCAGCCCGATTTATCAATGGCAGGTTAATGGCATCAACGTCGGCACTAATAATCCTGTTTTTACCAGTAGCAGCCTTGCAGACGGGGATATCGTTGCCTGCATGCTTACCAATCAGGGGGGCGCCTGCCTTACCACTTTATTTGCAACGTCAAACGTGATTGCTGTAAGCCTTATCCCCATACCCAATCCTCCGCCAACATTAACCGTTACCGCCTCGGCAAATGATGTTTACAAAGGCACACCCATAACGTTTACGGCAAACCCGGCCAACACCGCTGCAGTTACCGGTTACCAATGGCAGATTAACGGAATTAATGCCGGTACAAACAGCGCGATTTTTACCAGCGGTAATATTAATAATGCTGACACAGTTACCTGTACTATTACTTTAGGCTCCGGCTGCATTGTGTCGATCACAAGCCTGCCCTTTATAGCTATTATCCTGCCGCCGCCAATTATTACCGTACCTAACGCTTTTACACCTAACGGCGATGGCATCAACGACAACTGGCAGATTCCGGACCTTGCATACTATCCGCATTGCATGGTAAATATATATACCCGGTATGGCACAATGATATTCCAGTCGAGGGGATATAGTAAAGCGTGGGATGGTGTTTATAATGGGAGCAAACTGCCCACAGGGACTTATTATTACGTTATTGACCTCAATAATAATAACGGCAAAAGACTTAGCGGATATGTGGCTATTTTGCGGTAGGAATTAAAAACTTTAAAATATTGGGTGTTTAAAACTGTTTCCTCGGTCGCTTGGGTTTCATCGGTCCTTCCGGTTTTGTTGTTCTGGAAAAGCCCGGTTTTGAGCCTCCGTAATTTTTTGAGGATGAATATTTAGGAGTTGCCGGTTTTTCTGCAACAATATTTAAACTTAAAACCCGGTCTTTAATCGCAGTACCGTTTAATGCGTCCATTGCACTTTCGGCATCAGCCAGCCCTTTCATTTCTAAAAAGGCATACCCTTTACATTCCCCGCTTTTTTTATCCCTAACTATCTTTATGGTATCAACCGTTCCAAAAGGACTAACCAGTTGAACCAGTTCCATTTCTGTCATATCAAGGGGAAAACCGCCGATAAATAATTTCGTCATTTTAATAGATGTATATCCAATTTATAATTGTGCAAATTATAAAATTTAAATCTAAGAAGAAAGAATCAGCGCCAGGAAAAAAGTCACGGTGAATGTCCAACAAAATATCCAGTAATGCTACGAACGCTTAGGCATTTGCCACCAGCTTGCTAAGGCTGCGGTACAAATAGTTGCCGAAAATATGCCTGCGCGCAAATCTCCCGGGTGAATCGGCATTGATGAATTTCCTGTACACTTCTTTGGGTACGTCAAAATACTCGTACGCGCTGCCGTCAGAAAAATTTACGGTAAGTACCTGAGATTTATAGTCAAAATCAGTAATGCCGGCATTAGCGGTAGTATCGGTATATTCCGAAATTGACTGGTCGCGTGTTTCCGGTGCTATACTCACCAAAAAATGATAAGCCTCAATAATGTGTTTGCTTTTTTCCTCGGCTTCTAAACGCAGTTCAGCATTGTCGTGAAATTTATCGGGATGCCAGGTTTTTATTAAACTTCGGTAAACAGTTTTTAGTTCCTGCAATTCGGCTGCTTCATTTACGCTCAGCAACTTCCGGTAATCAACAATTTTTTTCATAGCATTTTCTCTTATCTTATTGTCGTTGAAGAGGAAAGCTAATTACTTGTTAATACCTATTTCAAGAAAATAATTTTGCAAAGGTACAGTTTCTTACCGAGAAAAAATCCATAGAAGCAAAGTGTTGCGTCTTTGCATTGTCAGGATACCGTTATTTCGCCCCGTATATCAGTTTCCAGCCAGTGTTTAACTTCTTTTGAATCTTCAAAGTGCCCCAGGAGGTACATCATTTTAGTAACTGCGGACTCGTAGGTCATGTCATAACCATTGGCTACACCGATGTCTTTTAACTGCCTGCTGGTTTCATATCGGCCCAGCTCAACGGTACCAACCTTGCATTGGGAAATATCAAGGATCACTTTACCGCTGTCGATGGCATTTTTAAGCAGGTCCACAAACCACTGGTCGGTAGTGGTATTCCCCGCGCCGAACGTTTCCATCACTATGCCACGTACGTCTGCTGTTAAAATAGTTTCTACAACCTTTGGGCTGATGCCGGGATATAATTTCAATACGGCGACATCGCTTACCAGGTTTTTATGTACGATTAGCGGTTCGCCATCCTGCGGATGCCTGATGTCATTAACACTGAAACGCAGGTGTACACCAGACTCGGCCAGTATAGGGTAATTGGGAGACCGGAATGCCTCGAATTTAGAGGAGTTGTATTTAAACGACCGGTTACCCCTGAATAATTTGTAGTCAAAATAGATACAAACTTCGGGTACACGCGCACGTTCGTGCTTTTTAGCTTTGGCAATTTCAATGGCGGTCATTAAATTTTCCTTAGCATCGGTACGTACCGCGCTGATGGGCAACTGTGAGCCGGTAAAAATTACAGGTTTGCCCAAATTTTCGAGCATATAGCTCAACGCCGATGCTGTGAATGCCATCGTATCCGAACCATGCAATATCACAAAGCCATCAACTGAATCGTAATTAGCTTCTATTAGTCCGGCAAGCTCGCTCCAAACGGCAGGGTTCATATTAGACGAATCGATGATCTGTTCAAAGGAGTGTACTTTTATTTTGCAATTAAGTTTCTCCAGCTCAGGCACATTGTCCATTATTTGCTCAAAATTAATTGGTTTGAGCACTTTTGTTTGGGGATCGGTCATCATACCTATTGTCCCGCCGGTATAAATGATCAGAATCTGGTTCATGCGTGTTAGGTTGTACTAAAAATAACTTTGTTATAAATATTGTTATACACCAAATATTTGCCTGGAATTTGCTGTGGTCACATTGGCTACAGTCGCCAGGTCGGTCTGGTGTAAATCTGCCACTTTTTGGGCTACATACATCAAATATGAGCTTTCATTAGGCTTGCCCCTGTACGGAACGGGTGTAAGGTACGGAGAATCTGTTTCTAAAACTATATGATTTAAATCGATTTGTGCCACGATTTTGTCTAACCCGGCATTTTTGTAAGTAACTACGCCGCCAATTCCCAGGTAAAAGCCCAGGTCAATTATTTGATTGGCTTGCTCAAGCGTGCCTGTAAAACAGTGGAATATACCACGCAGATTTTCGTCCTGCTCCTGCTGCAGCACTTCAAAAACCTCGTTAAAAGCGTCGCGGCAATGGATTACTATTGGCAGTTTTAATTGTTTCGCCCACGCTATTTGCTTTTTAAACACCTGTACTTGTTCTGTTAAAAATGTTTTGTCCCAATAAAGGTCTATCCCTATTTCGCCAACTGCTACAATTTTATGCTGATCAATCGCCTTTTGGATCGTATTTAATTCTTCTTCCCAATCAGCTTTTACCGAACATGGATGCAAACCGAGCATTGGATAACAACTATCCGGAAATGATTCAACAAGTGAAAAAACCATCGGAACGGAAGATGCATCAACATTTGGTAAAAATAAGCGGCCAACGTTGTTTTGTTTACACCGCTCCATTAATTCAATACGCTTTTCAATAGCTGTTTCGTAATACAGGTGCGTATGCGTATCGGTTAAAACCATGCTGCAAAGTTAATTATCTGGTTAAAATTGTGGTAACGCCGGTGTTATTTAGCATGAATCTACATTGCAGATAAAAAACAGGCTGTAAATAAACAGGGTTGGGATGGCCTTTTAAATGGAAATTCAAATTGCCTTTAAACAAATAGTTGTATTTTTGCCGCTTTAAAAACATACTATGAGCCAGCGGATAAAGATCAAGGCATTACTGGAAAGCGAACAAACTGATATTGAAGTAACAGTAAAAGGATGGGTACGTACCTTCCGTAATAACCAGTTTATTGCTTTGAATGACGGCTCAACCAATAGCAACATACAGGTTGTAGTCGATTTTGAAAATACAGACCAAGCCTTATTAAAAAGAATAACCACCGGCGCTGCCATCAGCGTTTCGGGCATATTGGTTGCTTCACTGGGCAAAGGACAAAAAGTTGAAGTTAAAGCAAAAGAAATAGAGGTTTTAGGCGATAGTGATCCCGAAAAATATCCGTTGCAGCCAAAGAAACATAGCCTGGAGTTTTTGCGCGAAATAGCCCATCTGCGTTTTCGGACCAGTACTTTTGGGGCTATTTTTCGTGTGCGTAACAGCCTGGCATTTGCCATACACCAGTTTTTCCAGGAACGCGGATTTATTTATTTACATACGCCGATCATTACAGCCTCGGATGCCGAGGGTGCCGGCGAAACTTTCCATGTAACTAATTTCGATTTGGCTAATCCCCCTAAAACGGAAAGCGGTGAAATTGATTTTTCACAGGATTTTTTCGCCAAGGCAACCAACCTTACTGTGTCTGGTCAGTTGGAGGGGGAGTTAGGCGCAATGGCACTAAGTGATATTTATACTTTCGGACCAACATTCCGTGCTGAAAATTCGAATACAACCCGTCATTTAGCTGAGTTTTGGATGATAGAGCCCGAAATGGCTTTTTACGACCTGAACGATAACATGGACCTTGCCGAAGCGTTGCTGAAGTACGTGATTAAATATGCTTTGGACAAAAATGCGGAGGATATTGAGTTTTTAACACAGCGCCTGCAAGAAGAAGAAAAACAAAAGCCGCAAAATGAACGGTCGGAAATGTCGTTGCTGGAGAAATTGCAGTTTTGCCTGGATAACGACTTCGAACGTTTAACTTATACCGAGGCCATAGAGATACTCAGGGAATCGACCCCAAACAAAAAGAAAAAGTTTCAATACCCGGTGGAAGGCTGGGGTACCGATCTGCAATCAGAACATGAGCGTTACCTGGTTGAAAAGCACTTTAAAAAACCGGTGATCCTTACTGATTATCCGAAACAGATCAAAGCGTTTTATATGCGCCAGAATGAACCCGATGGTAGCGGGCGGGAAACTGTTCGGGCCATGGACATCCTGTTTCCGGGTATTGGCGAAATTGTAGGCGGCTCGCAGCGTGAAGAACGCCTCGAAAAGCTGGAGCAGCGCATGGACGAAATGGGCATACCCAAGGATGAGCTTTGGTGGTACCTGGATACCCGGCGTTTTGGCGCTTGTCCGCATGCCGGTTTTGGATTGGGCTTTGAACGCCTGGTGCTGTTTGTAACCGGGATGGGCAATATCAGGGATGTGATCCCTTTCCCAAGGTTCCCGAAAAATGCAGAGTTTTGATCACAGATTTAGGTGGTTTTTTTGATTGCACTGATTTTGGCTCTGTTGATGATTTTAATATTTGACTTATATTAATCTGTGAAATCAAAAAAATCAGTCTATTAAGTGCCTGCGCAGGCAATAATGCCCCGAAACAACAAACAGATACCGTTGCCAAAGCAGATGTAACTAAAGACACACTGGGCATAGATACCAATAAATCAATTGTTAGGCATAGCAAGCTGATTAAAAATGACACTTCGAAAAAGGCCAGAGCTAAACAATAACTGCTTTGAACGATCAGATGGTCAAGTTTTATTAAAAACCAAATCGTAACGTCGTCTGTTAATCGTTTAACATTTAACTAAAACATGAAAAATAAGATCATAATCACAGCAATAATATGCAGCCTGGGGATTTTAGCTTCCTGCTCCGGCGACCATACATCACAAAACGGACAGGACACCAATCATAACACCTACGGCGCAAAAGACACCGCGAAGGCAGACACCAGTAAAGCAACCGGGGGTGATAACAGTGGTTCAGGCGGATCCAAAATAGTAAAGGATACCGCTAAGAAAGATACAGCGAAGGCTGTTAAAAAATAAGGCTACCGGCTTTTTAACCGATAGCAAAGACAATTATTTTTTTTAAAAACGTTAAAGAATAAAATTTATCTGTTTGATTTTGTATAGTTTAGAGATTGCTTCATTCCTCGCAACGACGTGCAGAGATAGTTTGCTTAACATTGTATAAACTCATCCGGGAGGGCGTTACAAATAACCTTATATGTCGCACATTGCCATCTGGATCATTTCAATTTTAGCAATATCAGGTGTAATCATCCGCCCTTTTAATTTACCCGAGGCAGTTTGGGCTGTTACAGCGGCTGTAATATTAATTGTATTCAGATTGATTTTACCGGCCGAAGCTTTAACAGGGATTTCAAAGGGTATTGATGTATATCTTTTTCTTACAGGGATGATGATGCTGGCAGAAACTGCGCGAGAAGAAAAACTATTCGACTGGCTCGCTGCTCATGCTACTGCATTTGCTAAAGGATCACCCACCCGGCTTTTTCTTTTAATTTACCTGGTAGGGATCATTGTAACCACCTTTTTGTCTAATGATGCAACAGCCGTTGTATTAACACCGGCCGTTGCTGCCGCTGCCAGGGCAGCCAGGGTCAAAAACCCTCTTCCTTATCTTTTAATTTGTGCATTTATAGCAAATGCGGCTTCTTTCGTTTTGCCAATTTCAAATCCTGCTAACCTGGTAATTTATGCCAGCACTATGCCTCCACTGCTGCGGTGGCTATCCATATATACCCTACCTTCAATTGCTGCAATTGCTGTCACTTATTTAATGTTATATCTCACCCAACGCAGCGCACTAAAGCAACGTATTGAAACTACTATTCCATTAACTGTACTTTCACAAGGAGGGAAGACCGCCTTGACAGGCATTGCTGCAACAGCGGTTATATTACTTATCTCGTCAGCGCTGGATGTTCAGCTTGGCCTGCCTACAGCAATTACGGGTATACTTACTTCGGCAATTGTGATTATATCGGCAAAAAAGAACCCTATGATCGTTATAAAAGGGGTGTCATGGTCAGTGCTTCCACTGGTTGCCGGGTTGTTTGTAATTGTTGAGGCACTCGACAAAACGGGGCTGACCCGAACTATTGGTATGTTGTTGCAAAAAGGGGCTGAACATTCGGTAG
>JAQBOU010000252.1 GCA_028287865.1 Mucilaginibacter sp.
CCCGAAGCACATTTAAACGAAGAGATACAGCAATTAAAATATTCGGTATGTCCCTTTATCCATTCAAGCGTTTTTTATAAGAAGGCGGTTGTTGTAAATAATGGCGGCTACAATGAGCATGCCTATACGTACGAAGACCATTTTTTATGGGTAAATATCTTAAAGGATGAAAAAGCCTGCAATCTTTCACAGGCGCTGATCAAAGTAAGGCTCAACCCCGAATCCATTACCATTGACGAAAAGTGGCATACCCGTGAATTCCGCTCGATAAAATACGCTACACTAAAAAGCAGGAGTATCACCGCAACAGAAGGAAACAAGTTATCTCAGATTGGCGGCAGGCAGTTTTCTCCCCAGATAAAAGAGGGAGCTTATTATGCGTTATGCGGCAAAAAGTTTTTGCTTAATAATTATCAGCCCGAAAAGGCCCGCCTTAACATGAGCAGGGCGATCAGCCTGCACCCTTTGCGTTTGGATAATTACCTGCTTTATACGGTGAGCTATTTTCCTGAGAAGTTTATTAACTGGCTGCATAAAATCAGTCCTGCAAAACTGTGATCTAAAAATTGGAAACTATGAAGGTGGCTTTTATAACAAGATCAACACTATATACCGTTCCTGGTGGCGATACCGTACAGGTTATACAAACCGCACGGGAATTAACCGGGATGGGGATTACAGTTGATATACTTTTATCAAAAGAAGTCATTTTGTACGACCAATACGATGTGCTCCATTTTTTTAATATTACCCGCCCGGCTGACATCCTTCATCATAGCAAAAAAACTAAAAAGCCTTTTGTGGTTTCAACCATATTATGCAATTACAGCGAATATGATAAACATCACCGCAAAGGCATAGGCATGTTTTTCAGCTATTTGTCTGGCGATGGAGTGGAATACCTAAAAACGATAGGCCGTTGGATCCTTGGAAAAGACCACCTGGCAAGCATTGATTATTTATGGAAGGGACAGCACAAAAGCATTATTGAAATATTGCGCCGGGCAACGGCTATACTGCCCAACTCTGAGTCGGAGTACAATCGTGTTCAGCAAGCCTATCTGCAAAAAGTTAATTATTTAGTAGTTCCCAATGGTGTAAACCCTTCTTTGTTTAAATATGATAACGATATAAAAAAGGATGACCTGCTGATACTTTGTGTAGCGAGGATAGAAGGGATAAAAAATCATCTCAACCTTATAAAAGCTTTAAATAATACACCATACAAGCTATTGATCATTGGCGCTCATAGCCCAAACCAGGCCGTTTATTATAATCAATGCCGCAGCCTTGCAGCCGGTAATATCAGTTTCATCGGTCAGCTTTCGCAAAGCGATCTGGTAGCTTATTACCAGCGCGCCAAAGTACACATATTACCCAGCTGGTTTGAAACTACAGGGCTAAGCTCAGTTGAAGCGGCCGTAATGGGATGTAACATCGTAATAACAGACAAAGGCGATACACGGGAGTATTTTGGAGATGCTGGTTTTTATTGTAATCCCGGAGATCCGAAGAGCATCCTTGCAGCAGTTGAAAGGGCAAGTCTGGCGCCGTCCAATAAAAATCTATTCGAAAAAATACTAAAACAATACACCTGGAAACAGGCGGCATTGCAAACATTAAACGCATATCAATTGGCAATATCATGAAATTAAGAATCGCAATATTAGGAACCAGGGGTGTCCCCAATTATTATGGGGGATTTGAGCATATATCAGAATATGTGTCAGAGGGATTAGTTAAAAGAGGTCATTCCGTAACGGTATATAATTCCCACAACCACCCTTATAAGGAAGACATCTGGAACGGCGTGGAGATACAGCACTGTTTTGATCCCGAATATTTGGTTGGAACAACCGGGCAATTTATTTATGATTTCAATTGCCTGATGGATGCACGGAAAAGAAAGTTCGATGTAATATTGATGATGGGCTATACCAGCAGCTCCGTTTGGGGAAAGCTGTATCCCCCCAAAAGCACCATCATCACCAACATGGACGGACTTGAATGGAAAAGGTCAAAGTATTCAAAAAATGTACAGCAATTTTTAAAATATGCCGAAAAGCTTGCTGTAAAATACAGTCAATATTATATCTCAGATTCACTGGTGATCAAATCATACCTGGGTGATAAGTATAATATTGAAAGCAAATATATTCCTTACGGAGCTGACCTTTTTTCGATGGAGGAGCGGGAACAGGTTGATAACAGCAAGGCATTAAAAGAAGATTATTTCCTGTTGATGGCAAGGATGGAGCCCGAAAATAATATTGAAACCATATTGGATGGTTTTAACAACAGCAATTCGGATAGAAAATTTAAGGTATTGGGAGATACCGGCAACCGGTTTGGAAAATTTATCACAAATAAATTCAAAAATGACAGCCGTATTGAGTTTAAAGGGTCGATTTTTGACACAGGAAAAGTAAGGTCACTTCAAAATAATTCCTACCTGTATTTTCACGGGCATAGCGTTGGCGGTACCAACCCATCCTTATTGGAAGCCATGGCAAGCGAAGCCCTGATAGCCGCACATAATAATCCCTTTAATAAATCGGTGTTAAACACGGATGCATTTTATTTTTCAAATGCCGCCGATGTGCGGTCACTTGTTGAAACAGTACAGCGAAAAGAAAATGAAAAAAACATGGTTGATAATAACCTGCATAAAATAAAATACCAGTTTAACTGGGAAAAAATTATTGATCAGTACGAAGATTTTATTTTAGACTGCCATCACAATTCAACCCATGAACAGATTATTTAGCATTGAGGACAGTCTGGCTAATAAAATAAGCTGTTACCATATAATGCTGTTAATGGCCAGCTTGCCTTTTAATATGTTTTATAGCCATCTTATCCTGGTAAGCTTTATTGTGCATACACTGATCCATCTTAAAAAGGAAGCCTTTAAAAAGGTATTTACATTTAGGACCATCGTATTGCAGTCGGTGTTTTTTATTACCGTGTTAAGTACCATTTATTCCATAAATAAACCGGCGGCTTTTACTGAGTGGGGAAAGCAAATTACTATTTTTCTTTTCCCGGTAGTTCTTTGCCTTAACCCGCTTGATCTGAGAAAATATCGCCTACAGTTACTATTAGCATTTTCCATAGCGTGTATAGCAGTTATTGTTTATCTGTATGCCGATGCCATTATAACCATCAGGCATTATCAGTTACCAATCTCTGCCTTGTTTTCATCGGCCTTTACCAACCATAATTTTTCGGAGCCTATAAAAATACACGCTACTTTTTTTTCTATGCAGATAGCCATCGGCGTTATTTACATGCTGTCTGTGCTTATCAAACAGCGGTCATTCTACCATCAGTTATTTTATTTTATTTGCAGTGTTATATTAACCGCAGGTATTATTCAGCTTGGCTCAAAATCTGTTTTTATAACCATCGTTATCATTATTAATATAGGGCTCCCGTCGTTTTTATTAAAGGGCTGGCGACGCCTGGGCTTTATTTTGCTTTCAGGTGCTATTTCAACTTTAATGA
>JAQBOU010000257.1 GCA_028287865.1 Mucilaginibacter sp.
TGAGTGGCAGCGTATCCACCTCCATATTTTCGAATTTAATCGATGAGATCTTTAAATTATTATTATCATCTCTTAAGTAATCGATATATTTTTTTTCACCATCCGTTTTATACCTGGCAACAGCATTTATCCTGTTATAACTAAAACTGTTTAATTGAGCCGTTCCGTTTATTTTTCCATCCGGCTTAATATCAGCATTTATTACTGCTACCTGTCTTACGGGGTTAGTTTTTTGTAAAAAAACAAGCTCGTACTTTTTATTTTCCTTGTCCATATAAAACCCGTATCCATTTAATAAAGATGCCGGTGTTTCATTATAAATATTATACTTGCCTGTAGCATCCAAAATATAATTCCTGTTACTATCAATAGGAATATAGGCTACGGTCCTGTTAAACTGGTACCTGCTGGTAAATGCCGGATTTACTTTTCCGTTCTTTTTCGTACTTACCAGCATCGGGTATGCGTCAATGCCTGCTTTAGAAAGCAAATGGTATAAGATCAGATTAACTTCTGTTGAATTACCTATTTTTTTTTGCCATGCTTTTACCGTACCATCATTGGTATATCGTTCATCATGATCGTCCCATTTCATGTTGTTTTTTACTTCATTAAAGATATAGGCAATTTTTTCATCATTTGACTTAATGCTTTTAGCTTTGTTCATAATAAGCTCTTCACCCTCTAATTTCCTTCTCAATTGTCCGCCAAAATCGTCAAAATCAATTTCCTCTTCGCCCACCTTGGTCCAGGTATCTGAAAATGACTTTGACAATGCACCTGCATTAATGCTGCCTAATTGGTATAAAATACGATCCAGGTTATCCTTTCGGGAGCTCATGTAGGGTTCATCATGAAGGGATGGGATATTAGCCATTGACCGTATATCATCCGTATTTTTAACAAATGGATGATTCACCATCTCCAATTTTTTATAATATAAAATGTTGGGCACTACCGTGGCAAGCTCACTATACCTTGTGGGAATATGCGCCTGAAAATACCAATCAGGAAAATCTGATACAGATTGGGCGGTTAGCGTATATTTAAATTCAACAATAGATCCCGGCTTTACATTAGGAAAGGAAAAGACCAGCGCTGTACGGAGTTTATCAACAGTTTGGGTGTAAATCAATTTTTTATCAACCTTCGTAATTTCGATATTTCCGTTATTGAGGTTAATGGTCTCTGCCTGTACGCCCGTAATATATTCTGAGCGATCACCGCCAAAGTATTCAATACGTACATTAGCCTCATCATTCCCTTTATCATTAAATATCTTTGTACGTACATGGCGCTCTAAAATCAAATCGTAATCGGGCGAAAAATAGATTGATCCTTTGTCAAAAAGAATTTCTGCATTGGCATCCTTCTCAAAATCGCAGGACTTCATTTCAAGATCGGCTTTGTCTATTTTCCCAAATGGCTGGGTTGGTGTAACAACTGGCTGAGTTTGCGCATTTACGCAAAACGAAACCAGCATTAAAAATGCGAAAGGTTTAATCATTGTTTATAGGGTTTGGCAGCCCGAATATACTAATTGAAGTAATATACTTTGGGAAATATTTAAACTTTAGGTATTATGCTTTTTTTAGTACAATCTGCTCGTTTAAAATCTCGTGCATTTTTTTAAAATAGGCGTATATGTCTGGATAATCGTCTTTTAAGTAAAGTGATTTTTTGTAACTTATAACATAGGAAATAACAATATAACCATCCTCTTCAGCCGCAAATCGTTTAAAGCTCATGCTTTTATCGGCAATCACGATGAACATATTTTTGGGCAATGACTCAATCCTGTAGCCAGCCGGTATCTTATATCTGCCGTTTATCGAATAATTATTCATACACCCAAAGTCTATATCGGATACCCTGCTTTTATTTACAAACGGATTATGGTATAACAGCGTAAATAAATTGGGGTTGAAATAAATGTATTTATCATCTGTCCCTGGTAAATCCAGGTTGAAATTGATATTCTGGGTAAGGGGGAGGGAATCGATATCAGCATTTTCGAATTTGAGCGATGTTATTTTCAGGTTATTATCATTATCTCTCAGTATATCAATATACTTTTTTTCATCAAGGGTTTTATATAGTTCCAGGCTATTTGATTTGTGATAGCTAAAGCTATTTATTTGTGCTGTTCCATTCATAGTTCCGTCAGGTTTGATTTCAGCATTTATAAAAACGGCCTGCCTGACCGGGACATCCTTTTTTAATAAGATCAGGTTGTATTTTTCTTTTGCCTTATCTAAAAATAAGCCATAGGAGTTTAACAGGTCAAAAGGAATTTCGTTATAAATGCTGTATTTATCAGAGGCATCCAAAACAAAGCATTTATCGCTATCAACGGGAATGTATGCAACAAGTTTATTTATTTGATAAATATTAGCAAAATCGGGCAGCATCCGGCCATTGTTGCGGGTGCTAACCAATAATGGATAAGCCTTTATCCCTGCGCCAACTAAAAAATGACATAATATCATATTTATCTCACCCCAATTACCGCTCTTTTTCTTCCAGGCGCTTTTTATCCCATCTTTTGAGAGCCAGTATTTTTCATCGTTCCATTTCATTTGGATTTTAACCTGGTTAAAAATAAAGGCTATTTTTTCATCGTCTGATTTTAGGGCCTTAGCCTTTTTTACAACTTCACCGTCATCATTCAAATTTTGATAATAGGGCTTACTGAATACTTTTTCATCGGTAATTTGTTTCCCTATGCGAGCCCATGAGTCCGAAAGAGTGACAGTGCCTCCTCCCGTCTTTACCTCGCTTAATACAAGAGTAGTACTTTGCAAGGCATCAACTGCTGAGCGCATATAAGGTTCATCTTTTGCTGAAGGCACATTTGCAAGCGCCCAAACATGCCCATATCCGCCATCTGAAATGGTATCCTTAACAAATGGCTGATTTTTGCGAAACAGGCATTGAACGTTAAATAAGGACTCATAAAAACATCGATCAGACTGTAGCGCTCGGGCAGATTGCTTTGAAAATCCCATTCAGGGAAATTCGTTGAAAAACTGCGCTCCCACTCATAACGGTATTCAATTATGGAGCCTGTTCTAACACTTGGCATTGAAAATACGATGGCATCCTTGTCTTTATCCGTATGTTCACTATAAATAAGTTTGATATCTATCGGTGTAAATACAATTTTCCCGTTGTCCAGATTAATAGTTTCAGCTTCAACGGCCAAAATATGTTCAATCCCAAATTTATTGTTAAACTCAATTCGGACATTTGCCTCACTTTTTCCGTTATCATTAAAAATCTTTATCCTTTTTTGACGAATCATTACAATACTCTGATTACCGCAAAACAATTCCGCCCGGTCAAAAAGCACTTCGGCGTTGGCATCTTTCTCAAAATCGCAGGAGGTTAATTTCAGGTCAGCCGTATCGACACTTCCAAATTTTTCTATCAGTCCCCGGCCCTTTAATTTAACGTCAGCACTGTCAATTTTCCCAAACTTGTTTGTTTGTAGTATTGCCGGGGTTTTATTTTTTGTAGTATCGCTTTTAACAGGCCTGATTAAAGTTAATTTAGCTTTGGTGGTATCAATTTTTAATGATGTTTTTGTTCGCGCTTTAACTGCGTTAATTGATATAACAAGTATTACCAGCCATGTAAAAAGCTTCTTCATTCGTGATGGGTTTAATCGTTTAAAAGTAACAATATTTACAATAATGCAATAACCATTAAACCTATACCCAACCACCCTGTCATACCGGCACGATGAACAACATTAAACAGGTAAAGCATTTGTATGCCCGGGCAGGATTTGGAATGCGCTTTGAAGATTTAAAAACAATCGAAAATGAGTCGGTTAAACATGCTGTAAAAGGGCTGTTTAGCACTGGTGCAGATGAACCCATTGATGCTGTTCAGGGTAACACGGATTACAGTGCCGTTATGAAAGGCGATGTGCTTGCCCGTAAAATGTTTATACAACAGCAAAGGCAGCAGGAAAAAGATCTTAACCTGGCATGGATAAACAAAATGAGCGCCACCAACGCGCCGTTGCAGGAAAAAATGACCCTGTTTTGGCACAATCATTTTGCCTGCCGCACTATCAACGCTGCGTTTGCCCAGCAACTGAACAATATTCATAGAGCCAATGCCCTGGGAAGCTTTCGAACGCTATTGCTGCAGGTTGCTCAGGCACCGGCTATGCTGCAATTTTTAAATAACCAGCAAAACCGAAAAGGACATCCTAATGAAAATTTCGCAAGGGAATTAATGGAACTGTTTACCATTGGCCGGGACAATTATACCGAAACCGATGTCAAAGAATCTGCCCGTTCATTCACTGGCTATGGCTTTGACCTTACAGGGGGATTTGTAAATCGTAAGTTTCTTCATGATGACGGTCCAAAAACTTTTATGGGAAAAACAGGAACATTTAACGGGGAAGATATTATGAACATGCTGCTGGAGCAAAAAGAAACCGCGCATTTTATCAGCAACAAGCTTTATAAATACCTGGTAAATGAAATCCCTGAACCGGTTCATGTAAACGCTATGGCCGATGTATTTTATAAAGCCAATTATGAAATAAAGCCCCTCCTGGAATATGTTTTTACTTCTGATTGGTTTTATGACGACAAAAATACCGGCAACCTGGTTAAATCGCCTGTGGAGTTTTTGGTTGGATTGAACAGGCAATTTTATATCACCTACCAGCGCCCCGAAGTTTTATTGCAATTTCAGCGGGTGCTTGGGCAGGTATTGTTTTATCCACCAAATGTTGCAGGATGGCCTGGCGGACGTAACTGGATAGACAGTTCGTCGCTGATGTACCGGTTGAAAATACCTTCTACCTTATTAAACGGCGGCCTGATTGATTTTGCCGGCAAAGCTGACCCTGAAGATGAGGCTTATTTAGCAACCGTACGCAACCAGCAGCAATTTGTAAGCACCTGGGTTCAGGCACAGCCTGATTGGAATCATTTTTTGCAGAACATTCCAAAAAACATGACCAACGTTGCCATTGCCCAATTTTTGTTAGAGCCCAAACCAAACAAAACACTTATTGATAATATTAAGCAGATAACTGATATTAAAGCCCTTGCCATTGAATTGGTATCCACGCCTGAATACCAGCTTTGTTAGTTGAATAACTGATACTAAGTAACAAGTGTTTAATTATTGATTAAACCAATTGAGCATATAAAAGTCCTATCTCTAAAACCACAAAAATGAACAATGCAAGGCATTTAAAACATCTTTACGCAAGGGCCGGATTCGGCATTCGTTTTGAAGACCTGCATGATCATGAAAACTGGTCGGTAAAAAAAGCTGTTAGAAAACTATTCAAAGCATCGGAGAAACAGGAACCAATAACTGTTTTAACCGAGAATATAGACCTGCGCAATCATCCCAAGGATCAAACAGATGACCAAAAAAAACTAATTCAGGAAGAACGCAACAAACAGGAAAAAGCCTTAAATAACGCCTGGATAAAACAATTAAGCGAAACAGATGCACAGCTGCGCGAGAAAATGACGCTTTTTTGGCACAATCACTTTGCCTGCAATATTGGCAATGCTTATTACGAGCAGCAGCTAAATAATATTGAACGTGCAAACGCGCTCGGGAATTTTAAAACCATGCTGTTGCAGGTTTCCCAATCACCGGCTATGCTGCAGTTTTTAAATAACCAGCAAAATCAAAAAGGCCATCCAAATGAGAACTTCGCCCGCGAGTTAATGGAGCTGTTTACATTGGGTCGCGGGCATTATACTGAGCAGGATATAAAGGAATCAGCCAGATCATTCACAGGCTGGGGGTATGACGGGAAAAAGGGCGAATACGCTTTCAGGCCAAAGGCGCATGATGATGGCATAAAAACTTTTATGAGTAACACCGCCAATTTTTGCGGCGAGGATATCATCGATATGATTATCGCCAATAAACAAACTGCCGTTTTTATAAGTACAAAACTATATCGGTACCTGGTAAATGAAGTTGCTGACAACGCCCATATCAGGGCAATGGCGGAGGTGTTTTACCATTCAAATTACGAAATAAAGCCCCTGCTGGAATTTATTTTTCTGTCGGATTGGTTTTATGACGATAAAAACATTGGCAACCTGGTAAAATCACCGGTAGAATTTTTGACCGGGCTAAACCGGCAATTTTATATCAGCTACCAAAACCCCGATGTGCTAATGCAATTTCAGCGTACGCTGGGGCAGGTACTTTTCCGGCCGCCAAATGTTGCAGGCTGGCCCGGTGGACGTAGCTGGATCGACAGCTCATCGCTGATGTACCGCATGAAGATCCCTTCTACCATATTAAATGCAGGGGTAATTGACTTCACCGGGAAAGCCGATCCCGAAGATGAAGCTTACCTTGCTGCAGTACGTAAACAGCAGTTAAATGTGATAAAAAGGGTACAGGCGCAACCCGACTGGGATAAGTTCTTGCACGATATACCTAAAAACACGACAAAGAAGCAGATAGCTGAATTTATGCTCGAGCCTCTTTTAAATAAAACAATTACCGACGAGATAAATATTTCGCCTGATATTAAAACAACCATAATACAAATAGTATCAACACCAGAATATCAGCTCACTTAATTATGTTGTAAGTTATATGTTGTAAGCCAATGCTTACTATCATTTGTTTAACCTGCAACCCGCAACACACAACTTACAACAAAATGAGACGCAGAGACTTTTTAAGAAACACAGCACTCGCATCGGGCGCGTTTTTGATACCTACCTTTTTAAAGCCGCTCGAGGCTTTAGCTAAAGGTGAGCTGACCGGCTATAAAAACCTTGTGATCATCCAGCTTTCTGGTGGCAACGATGGGCTGAACACCATTATTCCTTTCGGCAATGACATTTATTATCAAAAGCGGAAAACCATTGCCATTAACCAGCCTGATATTATTAAGCTGGATGATATGCAGGGTTTAAACCCTAACTTGTCTGCGTTAAAAGAAATTTATGACCAAGGCTGGATGAGCATCGTTAACTCGGTTGGTTATCCAAATCCTGATCGCTCCCATTTCAGGTCGATGGATATTTGGCAAACAGCAAGTGACTCTAACCAGTTTTTAACTACCGGCTGGATAGGCCGCTACCTGGATTCAAACTGCCAGGATTGCAAAAATCCCTACGCTGCTATTGAGGTTGACGATACGCTTTCGCTGGCCATGAAAGGATCAAAAATGAAGGGCATAGCCGTGCAGGATCCTAATAAATTATATCAAACTACCCGTGAACCATTTTTTAAGGACCTGGTACATGATCATGGCCACGCCAATTTAAACGAGGATAATTTAGGTTACCTGTACAAAACGATGATCGAAACTTATTCTTCTGCGGATTATATTCAAAAAACATCAAAAACATATACCGTAACCGGCGAATATCCCGCAACCGGGTTAGGCAACCAATTAAAAACTGTATCAAAATTTATTAATTCCGGCTTGCAAACCCGTGTTTACTATGTGTCATTAAGTGGTTTTGATACCCATGTTGGTCAGCAAAATCAACAGGGCAGGCAATTAAAAATTTATGGCGATGCGGTAGCCGCCTTTGTAAAAGACCTTAAACAAACTAACAAACTGGATGACACGCTGATTATGACCTTCTCAGAATTTGGCCGGCGGGTTGAACAGAATGCCAGTAACGGCACTGACCATGGCACCGCTAATAATGTACTGGTGTTTGGCGGTAAACTTAAAAAAGCAGGCATTTTTAACGACGCGCCCGACTTATCGCAATTAGATAACGGCGATTTAAAATACCAGGTTGACTTCAGGGATGTATATGCTACGCTGCTTGATAAGTGGCTAAACATTAACAACAGTCAGATCCTGAACAAAAATTTCTCCGGGCTGGATTTGGTGTAAATTAAATGTGTAAATACGCAGTTGCGTTAACGATAATTCACCATCTGCACATTCCCACATCTGCATATCTGCACATTTGTATATCTTTGGCACATGAATATCCTGCTCCTCGGTTCGGGCGGAAGGGAAAGCGCCTTCGCCTGGAAAATATCGCAAAGCCCTAAATGCAGCCAGCTTTTTATTGCACCCGGCAATGCCGGAACTGGTCAATACGGCACCAACATCAATGTTAAGGTAACCGATTTTGACGGTATTAAACAGCTTGTTCTACAAAACAATATTAGCCTGGTTTTGGTTGGCCCGGAAGAACCACTTGTAAAAGGTATCCACGATTTTTTCCTGGCAGATGATCAACTGAAAAACATCCCGGTTATAGGGCCGCAAAGTGAGGGTGCACAGCTGGAAGGCAGTAAGGATTTTTCCAAACAGTTTATGGTGCGCAATAACATCCCGGCGGCAGCATCTAAAACGTTTACCAGGGAAACCATGCAGGAGGGCTTTGAATATTTAGCTACAATTGGTTTACCTATCGTGCTTAAAGCAGATGGACTGGCAGGAGGTAAAGGTGTTTTGATATCCCTCACCGTAGTGGAAGCGCAACAGGAATTGATAGAAATGCTTACCGAAGCCAAATTTGGCGAAGCCAGCTCGAAAGTGGTGGTGGAGCAGTTTTTACAGGGTATTGAGCTTTCGGTATTTGTAATGAGCGATGGCACACATTATAAAATTTTACCCGAGGCTAAAGATTATAAACGCATTGGTGAGGGCGATAGCGGTTTAAATACTGGCGGCATGGGCTCTGTATCACCGGTGCCTTTTGCTGATGCTGCCTTTATGCAAAAAGTAGAAGCGCGTGTAATTATACCCACTGTTGAAGGCTTAAAGAAAGAAAACATTCCTTATAAAGGTTTTATTTTTATAGGGCTGATGAACTGCGACGGCGAACCTAATGTAATTGAATACAATTGCAGGATGGGCGACCCTGAAACAGAAAGTGTAATGCTGAGGATTAAATCAGATTTCGTTGATCTACTGGTGGGCGTTGCTGAAGGAAACCTGGATGAAAAGGAATTAATTATATCTGATAAAACAGCCGCTACGGTTGTAATGGTAGCGGGAGGTTACCCGGGCGAATATTTGAAAGATAAAGTCATCACCGGCATTGAAAATGTTAGGGACTCCCAGGTTTTCCACGCAGGAACTTATTTAGATGGCGAACATGTAAAAACTTCTGGCGGACGTGTATTAGCGGTTACATCCCTGCAGGATAACATGTTTACCGCACTGCAACAAGCAACTGCCGATGCCAGCCGCATCTATTACGATGGCATGTATTTCAGGAAAGATATCGGGTTTGATTTGTTGTAGTAATATGCCTCGAAAATGACTGACTATTCTGAATATCTATAATTAAACCTCGGCCCTAAAGAGGATTTTAAATAAAGGGATTAATTATATTAAGCTTGTCTGCCATCATTTGTCCATGCCACATGTCTCTTCCCTGTTGAAAGGATAGTTTAACGTATCAATTTTTAGTGCATTAAAAGTGGGTGAAAATATTTCATTTTTAGTTACACTTTCATCTAATACAAAAGCAATCACTTCAATGGTTTTGCCGATATAATCATCAGGTAACACTACCGATACTTTGTTTTTATCAGGAATAATTATTTCTCTAACCATAATAGTAACTATACGAAGTAAACATTAAAGTATATCTGCAATTTACAGATTAATGCAAACCTATTCTTAAACTAAAAGTCCAAAAGATAAAGACACGCTCTCTTTCGGACTTACTGACTTTCCAACTCAAAAATTATATCTTCCCGAAAATTTCTTCTAATTTATTTTCAAGGTCATCGCCGCGTAAGTTTTTACCTACTATCTTTCCGTCAGGATCAAGCAGGAAGTTTTGAGGGATGCCGCGCACCGCGTATAAACCAGCAGTTTTGCTATCCCAGAATTTAAGGTCGGATACCTGTGTCCAGTTCAAACCATCCTTATGAATGGCATTAAGCCATTTTTCTTTAGCTCCCGGCCTGTCTAACGATACGCCTATAATGGTGAATTTTTGACCTTTATAATGATTAAATGCCTTTACCACATTAGGATTTTCATGACGGCACGGGCCGCACCATGATGCCCAAAAATCAATCAAAACATATTTACCCCGGAATGATGCGAGGCTAACAATTTTACCGCTGGTATCTGCCTCTGCAAATTCCGGCGCTATGGCGCCCAGGGCAACCGCTTTAATTCGTGGTAATCTTTCAGCAAATTTCTTTCCTGCTTCTGAATCCTTTATTACCGCAGATAATCCGTTGAACAACGGCGCAATATCCACGTAATCAGCACTGTAAGCATAACTTTCCAACACATTCAAGCTGATATATGAATCGGGATGATCCTGTATAAATTGCTTATTGATGGCGGATTCCTGTGTTTCGATTACTTTTTCTGCTTGGTGATTTTCTTTTTCAAAATCATCAGATTTTTGCTGATCGGGAGTTGCAGCATTTTGCTTTGCTTCCAATGCAGTGTAAGCATCGTTAACGGGCTTCAGTGCTATTTCATATTGAGTGTTTTCAAGATTAGTTTTTGTCCCTTCAACTTTTGCATGCTTTAGCGAATCTGAGCTTGAAACAGTTATTATACCATTTTCCAGGTAAACACCTTTATAATCTTTATAACCTGGGCCAGTACCCTTTTGGTTTAGCATCAGATAAGCACTTATAGGCATTGCACCTACAGCGCCATCAAACTTAAATTTACCATCTTTGAGCGTAACTGAATCGGTTATTGTTTTACCTTTTAATCGGTATTGCATATATACCTTAGCCGGGGAATTATAGGTTCCAACGGCACCCTGAACGGTGTATTTGCCATCCTGTGCAAAAGCAGCAACCGGTAAATAAGCCAATGCTATTAATAATAGTTTCTTCATCCGACGCAATTTAAATGTAACTCCGATAATTATCGGGAATTTTTATCATTTATCCAAAAGCTGCTTCAGCTTATTCTCCAGGTCATCACCCCGCAGGTCTTTGGCTACTATCTTTCCATTTGGATCAATCAAAAAATTGGAAGGTATTGCTGTTACTTTGTATAATGCGGCAACCTCATTGTTCCAAAATTTAAGATCAGATACCTGTGTCCAGCTTAAACCATCGCTTTTAATAGCGGATAACCAGTTGTCTTTCCCTTCCATTTTATCGAGTGACACGCCCAATATAGTAAAGTTCTTTTCTTTATACTTATTATAAGCTTTTACTACGTTAGGGTTTTCCTCGCGGCAAGGGCCGCACCACGATGCCCAAAAATCAATCAGCACATATTTACCTCTAAAAGATGAAAGCTTAACCGGCACGCCATTTACGTCTGCCTGGCTAAAATCTGGCGCTGTAGCGCCAATGGCAGTGATTCTTAACCCATCAAGTGCATTTTTAAAGATCTTTGCAGTTTCTGTATTTTTTAGTCTTTCGGATAACGAATTATACAGCGGATCAAGCTCCGTGGGATCCGGTGAAGGGCCGCCTACAGAATACAAAGCAAGCAGGCTTAAATAACTATCCGGATTGGAGGCAATAAATATCTTGAGTGCCGCTTTTTGCTCTGCCTGCAATTCCTTTTGCTTTTGAATGATTGTATTCTGGAATTCTGCAGAGTTTCGTTCGGCGGGGGCTGCGGCCATTCTTTGGGCGGTGAGATGTTTTGCTTTTTCAATAATCGGCGATAGCTGCGCCATTAATTTTTTATTATCATCATTAATGCGCGACCCTGTGATCTGTGCTTTAGAGACAGAATCAGGACTGTTTATTGCAAACTGCCCTTTATCTACATAAAAAGTCAAATTATCGGCAGTTGTGTCTAACCTGTCCAAACCCACTCCTTTTGCATCCATTATTAGCAGTGCACCGCCGGGGTTAAGCACATTTCCTTTAAAGTTAAAATTGCCGTTGGTAATAATCGCGCTGTCAGTAACCTTATTGGCGCCTAACTGGTATATTAAATAAACTCTTGCAGGGGCATTGTATTTCCCAATCTTTCCTTTAATCTCAAATTGATCCTGTTGCTGGGCGAAAGCCATAAAAGGCAACGCAAATAAAATATATAAAAATAATTTCCTCATTCTTTTTTCAGACCGATAGTAAGCTGTGATAACGTTTAAATTGTAAATGAATTATAGGCTCAGTTCAGTTTTTGAAAAGTGCGCCACCAAAGATCGGGCATTTCGCCGGAAACTGCGGTCTTATAATCGTCATATTGGCAGGGAACTAAATGGAAACGCTCATTCTTTGAGCCGCCAGTCGGGTAAGGCACCTGCATCCACCATCTGTCAGATTTTTTGCTTTTTACAAACACCAGTTCATGCTCTTCATGCTTTAAACTGGTTTTATAAATCAGGTATTGCGATTTAGGGTTAAGCGGGAAGTCTTTTTTTCGATTATAAACGCCATCGATAAAATACCAAACCATTTGGGCAAGCAACATGGCAGTTTGACCATTGTTATCATAGGCCGGGTTAAACTCATAAAAACCAATAGAACTCAGCTTATCATTAAAGCCGGCATAGCGTGCTATCTGGCAGGCTTCGCTGCCAAAAAAGCCATTTGGCCCCGCGTTGGCGTTTCCAATGGCATCTGACGAGCGGATAGCACCTATATCAAAGCTCATCATACTGGCGTTACGGATAATGGGCTCGGCAACTGCAATATTTCCCGACAGTTCCCCTAAGCGATGTACATCAAAATAAAGCTTATTCATTACCCGCAGGCTATCCTGGCTGGCATAATAGGTTTGATAACCCAGGTTGCTGTAATTAAACAGGAAGTTAGGTTCATGTAAAAATATTTTATTGAGATAGGAATCGGAGGTGGTTTCAAGGCTGTCGCTGCTAACTTGATCTTCGTCAAGGTCAAAGTGCGAATCAACAATTACCAGGTCAACTTTCTGCTCCAGGTCTTCGTAGGCCATGTATTGGGCATAGGTAAGGTCCTGCCCGCCGCCTATTATAACGGGGATGATATCTTTTTTCACTAATTCGCTGACAACTGTTTTTAAAGCGATATAAGTGTCGGTGACGCTTGCGCCCTGGCGGATATTCCCCAGGTCGACAATTTTTGTATTGTAGCTGCCTTCATTCAGCAGGTATAATTTTTCGCGTACGTAGTCAGGCCCCAGGGCACAGCCCGAATTATTCACCGCATTGCGGTCTTCCTGTACGCCGATAATAGCAATATCCGTTTTATCCTCCAGACTGGGGAAATCAACCGAAAAATATTCGATCTTGCTGCCTAACTGACTGGTATAATATCCCTTTTTAGGAATGATCTTTTTCAGATCGACAGGAGTAAAAAAATCGGATAGAGACATATATTCAATGTGCAAATATGCAGATGTGCAAATGTGCGGATTTTTTGTTTTAGTTGGATAAGTGCGGTTCGCGTAAAATATGCACATTTGCACATACACACATTTGCACATCCATCAAATGATATTAGTAACCGGAGCTACTGGTTTTTTAGGATCTGAGCTTGCCATACAACTGGCAAAGCAGGGCAACCACATCCGTTGTACTAAACGGGGCACTTCGGTAATTCCCCAAATACTGGTACCGTTTCAAAAGAACATTGAATGGGTGGATGCGGATCTGATGGATATTTTTGCATTACAGGATGCGTTGGCCGGCGTTACACAGGTTTATCATTGCGCTGCCTGGGTATCCTTAAAGCAGGCCGATAAAAAGCCGATGATCAATACTAACGTTACCGGTACAGCTAACCTGGTAAATGCCTGTATGCCAAATAATATCCGACTGGTACATGTAAGCTCAATAGCCGCCATCGGCCTGGCAAAACCCGGCGATCTTGTTACTGAGAACCATCACCTTGATCAGGCTACTGAAACGGATGGCTATGCCATATCAAAATTAGAAAGCGAAATGGAAGTGTGGCGCGGTATTGCGGAGGGTCTGGATGCAGTGATCGTTAACCCCTCCATTATTATCGGAGCTAATGCAGGCACTAATGGCAGCGGGCAATTATTTGAAACTGTACGCAAAGGCCTCAAATTTTATACCTCAGGCAGCTCGGGATTTGTTGATGTGGAAGACGTTGCCAAATGTATGATTTCATTGATGAACAGTAACATCCAGGCCGAACGTTTTATTATCAGCGCCGAAAACCGGAATTACAAACAATTAACTGCCGAAATAGCACAGGGATTTAACATAAAGCCTCCTGCCATTTACGCCAAACCGTGGATGATGGGTCTGGCCTGGCGCGGTGCAGCATTTGCTGCCTCAATTACCGGTAAAGCCTCTGTAATTGATAAAATATCCGCTCAGGCAGCGTCCATGATACGTAACTATGACAACTCCAAAATCAGTAAAGCAATCGGGATTGAATTTAAACCGATAAGTGTTTCTATAAAAGAGATTTGTGAAAGGTTAAACCGCCGGTAGAAACGCAATACTTTGCGTCTCCTATATATTGTCAATACTGCCCAATCGATAACAACACCAGCGTACAGGCATATTCCGTTTCAATACCTTTTTCATTAGCCATGTCCCGGAGCTCAGAATTCTCGGTGCCTGGGTTAAAAATAATGCGCTTTGGGTGGGTTTGCAGGATATAATTATACAAAGGCTCCTGGTGCTGCGGACCAACATAAAGCGTTATGGTATCAATATCGGTATGGATAGTTTCGGGCTTTTCTATAGGAACGCCTGCTACCTCACCATCCTTTAATCCTACATTTACTATAGAGTGCCCGCTGCGTACCAGCCTGTTAGCGGCAAGATATGCATAGCGGCTTTCATTTGGCGTTGCGCCTAGTACTAATGTTTTTTTATCAGCCATTGATGATCCTGTTTAACAGCGCAATTTGTGCCGAATGATAAATATGGTGCTGTATCAGCCCCCTTACCAGTTCTTCAAAACTTACGCCGGTTCCCAACTCCCGGTTTCTTTCGTCTTTAATTGGTTCATTCCATTGTTCCTCCGGGAAATTTTGAATGACACCGAGCAAATTTACGTTAACGAGTTTCAAGTCACTGACATAATTCTGCCATTTTTCTTCGTCAGGCTTACCCGGATCGGGCCAGTCACCGCTGGACGGAAGCTGCGCATTTAAACCATTCATCCTGTCCATCACTTCTTCCGTCCACGACAGCATGTGCAAAACAATCCCGGCAATGTTGTGAACCGAACCCGGCGGCTTCTCATACGCAGCTTCAAAGCTTACTGGCTCAATAATGGCATAAACGTTATTGCCATACCACGGATCGCCCTGGAGTACTTTTTCTAATTCCTGTTTAAGTTGTTCTGATAGGTTCATGTTAATAATCTTGAAGCTGCCGAAGCGCAATTGATTCCATCTATAGCAGCAGAAATGATGCCACCTGCATAACCTGCTCCTTCCCCGCAAGGAAATAAACCAGCAACCTGTGGATGCTGCAGCGTTTCTTTATCCCTCGGAACTTTCACCGGCGACGACGTGCGCGATTCTACCCCAACCAAAATAGCCTCGTTGGTATAATAGCCTTTCATCTTTTTTCCAAAGGCTGGTAATGCTTTTCGTAACCTTTCATTGATCCAGCCCGGTAAAATTTCTTTTAGCGCGGTGCTTTTTGTTCCGGGGAGATAGGAGTTTACCGGCAAAGTGGTTGAAATGCGGTTCTCTACAAAATCAATCATCCGTTGTGCGGGCGCAACCAGGTTGCCGCCGCCTGCATTGAAGGCCAGTTTTTCAATTTCCTGCTGAAAACGGAGCATTTTCAGCGGGTCGTTATCATCGCCCCTAACATCTTCCATATTTATCTGCACAACAGTGCCCGAATTGGCAAAAGGGTTATTTCTTTTGGAGGGACTCCAGCCGTTTACCACTATCTCATTTGCATCTGTAGCGCAGGGGGCGATGATGCCGCCCGGACACATACAAAACGAAAAAACACCCCGGTTATCTACCTGTTCTACTAAACTGTAATAAGATGGTGGCAGATCAGGCCCACGGTGTTCACAATGGTATTGGGCCTGGTCTATAATTTCCTGCGGATGTTCTATCCTTACGCCTAAAGCAAATGGTTTGGCTTCTATCAGGATATTTTGATGATGCAGCATCTCAAAAATATCCCTTGCCGAATGGCCTGTAGCTAATATCACCGCACTAGAATTTATCTTTTCGCCTGAAGAAAGCTGAACACCTTTTATCTTACCAAACTCCACTGTCAATGCGGTTACTTTAGCATCAAAGCGTACTTCACCGCCTGCATTTAAAATGTTTTCTTTAATGGAGGTGATGATCTGCGGCAATTTATTGGTGCCAATATGCGGACGGGCATCAATCAAAATATCTTCCGTGGCGCCATGTGTCACAAATGTTTTAAGTACCTCGTTAACATCTCCCCGCTTGGTGGAGCGGGTGTACAATTTACCATCCGAATAGGTTCCGGCTCCGCCCTCGCCAAAGCAATAATTAGATTCGGGATTCACCAGCCCTTCCTTGTTGATCCTGGCCAGATCGCGGCGTCGTTGTTTTACATCCTTGCCGCGTTCTAAAATAAGGGGTTTTAAACCGAGTTCGATACACCGCAGTGCAGCAAATAAACCTGCCGGGCCCGCGCCTATTATAATTATAGGTTTGGCCGGACTAACGTCGGGATAATTAACGGTAAAAGTTTCAGGATGATAAACTTCATCAATAAACACCTGTATCTGCATACGGTACACCACCTTTCGCCCGCGGGCATCGATAGATCGTTTATGGATTTTTATAGCAGATATTTTTTGTGCAGCGATGTTTAACGAGGAAGCGGCAATCTTTTTTAAAGCGCCTTCGTCCTCCTGCTGTCCCGGCGGACATACAATTTCAATTTCTTTGAGCATTGGATTGCCGGGTTTTTATCCCGGATAGCGCAAAAATAGGAAATTTGAATGAGGATTATAGCTAAAAGGACTCATCCGGACAGGAAATTGCTTTTAAAATTTAACCTGTAATTTAAATCATGGGATTGCCCGCCCTCGCCGAAGCAATGTCATAAATTAAGATAAAATATTTTTTCACCCTCTTTTTTGCTTGGTAACCGTTGCAATAAAGAGGGTTGATAAAGACGGTTGAATTAAACTTTCATCCGCATTATTTTATTTTTTTAAACCTTATACGGGTTTATTCATCAGATATAATAAATTTGCGCCAAAACTGTTTATTAACAGTTTAATTGCTTGTGCATTAACACTTATTATCCCCTTCTATGCTAAAAACCAGACTTGGATTTTTCTTTTTGTTGATTTTTGGCTTTGCTATACAGGCAGCAGCCCAAAAAACTGATTCTCTTAAAGTTGACACCAACCTGCTTAACAAATACCGCATTGAACCGGGCAAAAACGCATTGCCCATCATTTTCAGGCCTGTGCAGATAGGAGAAGAACTCCTCCCTGTTGATATGCTTGGTTATAAAGTGAGTTACTGGCATAAATCGATACTTTTCGGGCTCAATTTTAACCAGGCGGCTTTTACCAATAATTATAGCGCAGGTGGTGTTAGTGCTGTTGCTTTAGGATCGAATTTTGATTTTAAGGCCGAATATAATAAAGCGCCGTTTGACTATACCACAGAACTGAACCTTATTTATGGCGCGTCAAAAAATAAAGGCCAGGGATCGCGCAAAACTAACGACCGGATATTTTTTGATAATAAAGTAGCCTCTCAACTTTCCAAAAAATGGTTCTTTTTCGGGTCGCTAACCTTTGAATCGCAATTTGCAAAGGGTTATAATTACACCAATCCCGACGGAACCAATGCGGCTGACCCGTTCCTGATCTCGAACTTTATGGCGCCGGGCTACCTTACGGAATCCGTCGGATTTGAATATAAACCCAACAAATATTTCGACTTGCGTTTTGGTACCGGTACCGCAAGGCAGACCTTTGTTTTAGACACTACCATTTACCATAACCAGCCTGCCAATTATGGCGTACCTATCGGCCATACCATTTATAATGAGCTGGCAGTGCAGGTAGTAGCAACAATTGACAAAGACCTGTCGAAAAATATACACATCAATGCGCGTTATGCCTTGTTTGTCCCTTACATACAACCGCTTGCCTATACAAGTCACCGGGTTGATGCTACGCTCACCGCAAAGGTAAGCCGGCTGATAGCCGTAACAATGAACGGAACCTTCCTGTATGATAAACATACCGCTGCCGGGGTGCAGGGGACGGAAGGATTGGCGCTGGGAGTGATCTATAAGTTCCCGTAACTATTTAAGTAGTATCTTTATAATATTAGTTGCGGTATGCCTCCCGCTTGTTGATTTTCTTAAATGATCTTATGAAGGAAAGATTAAAAGTGATACCCATTGATTTGCTGGGCGAATATTGCCGGCAGGTTAATGAAAATTTACCGTCTTTATTTGATGGTTTGAAGGATGCGGAGATATCAACAGACACTTTTAGTTTTTACACTTCGGTAGCTACCGTTTTTTCAAGCAAGATTGAAGGGGAAGATATTGAACTTGATTCTTACATCAAACATAAGAAGTTTGGCATTGAGTTTTTGCCAGACTACACCCGTAAAATAGATGATCTGTATAATGCCTATAGTTTTGCCGAAAACAATCCGCTTAACAAAAAGAACATCGCAAAAGCGCATCAGTTACTTAGCAAGCATATAGTCGCCAAAAACTACCAGGGTAAAATACGAACACACAATATGTATGTATCTACCTCTGACGGCAAGATAGCCTATGTTGCAGCTTCTCCATTTGAGGTTGAAGGAGAAATGAAAAAATTATATGCCGATATTGATATACTGATTGGCGCTAAAATGAATTTACAGCAAGTATTTTTCTTTGCTGCCTTAATACACTTGGTTTTTGTAAAAATCCACCCCTTTAATGACGGTAACGGACGCACCGGACGGCTATTGGAAAAATGGTTTTTAGCCCAAAAATTGGGTGACAAAGCATGGTTTATTCAGTCGGAAAAAAACTACTACCTGCAACACCAAATTTATTATAATAATTTAAGCAGGTTAGGATTAGAATACCAGGATTTAGATTACACCAAATCAATGCCTTTTTTGTTAATGCTGCCGGGTGCATTAAATATCTAACCAAAAAGCTAAGTCACTTATTTTCACCGGATAAAAACAATTGCAACCTGGTACAGTTGTATTATCATGAGAAGTATAATTTATATTATAGTAGTTATCCTGATTATCAGCTGGCTGCTTGGAGGTTTTGCCTTCCATGTTGGCGGAGATGCCATACATATTATCATTGTTATTGCGGTTATCCTGTTATTGCTGAACCTGTTTAACGGCGGTGCAAGGTCGGAGCGCGGCCGCTGGTATTAACGGCATCATTTGCAGTACAGGAAGAAATGATTAAATTTCTTCTCAGATCGTTAAACTTTAATTTGAGGTTTGTAAAATCTCATTCAGCCAAATTGTTTCAAAATCATAACTTTGCATCCTCAATAGCAGGATAAGTATAATGTTTGAAAATCTTTCGGATAAACTGGACAGGGCCTTTAAGGTACTTAAGGGACAGGGAACAATAACTGAAATAAACGTGGCCGAAACCATGAAGGAGATCCGCAAAGCTCTTCTGGATGCCGACGTTAACTATAAAACCGCCAAAGCCTTTACCGACGAGGTAAGGCAAAAGGCCATTGGTCAGAACGTGCTGACCGCCATTTCTCCCGGTCAGCTGCTCACCAAGATCATGAATGATGAGCTTACCGATTTAATGGGCGGCAGCACGGCCGAGCTTAATTTACAAGCTTCGCCCACTATTATCCTGATAGCGGGACTAAATGGTGCGGGTAAAACTACTTTCACCGGTAAGCTGGCCAATTATTTAAAAACACAAAAAAACAAGAAGCCATTATTAATAGCCGATGATATTTACCGCCCGGCGGCCATTGAGCAATTGCAGGTTTTAGGCAAGCAAATTGATGTGCCGGTTTATGCCAACCTGGAGTCGAAAGATCCGATTGC
>JAQBOU010000058.1 GCA_028287865.1 Mucilaginibacter sp.
TAAATGTTCGTTTTCCAAAAGATTCCCTGCGGTATCAGATATCTCCGTATCCCAAATATGCACCCTGAAGGCATCAACCCCCATCCGCGCCATGTGGTATACATCTTCGTCAATCTCTTTTTCAATACCCTTGTGTACAGCCTTTACAGAACGATAGCCATAAGCAAAGGGCACGGTATAATTAACGCCGAACAGGTAAACTTCTGAATGATCTTTTTTCCAGCGGATCGTTCCCTGCTGGTCCACATAGATCTCATTTTTGCCTGGTTGGGCCTGAGCCTGAAGGATGGTGAATACCATTAAAAATGCAAGTATGGTTATTGTAAAAAAATTGCTCATTGGGTATTGGTTTAATTGGTTATTATTGAATTTGCAGGGTGCAAATTCGGTTTGTAAACAGAACGAATGACCAAATATAAAAATGCGATTCTATAAAATGTATATTTAACAGTTATTTTACAAAATAATTTTAGATTCAATTAAATGTTTGATTTATTACCTTGGCTGTCTTAAGCAATAACCTCACATAATGACATTCGATCTTAAAAACAAAACGGTATTAATAACCGGCGGCTCACGGGGAATAGGGCGTGCCTGCGCAGAACTGCTGGCTGCATCCGGCGCTAAAGTTGGTATCACTTATAACAGCGACCGATCCGCAGCAGAGGAAACCCTTGCAGCGCTTACACCCGGTAGCCATACCGCCTATCAATTGGAGGTACAGGATTCAAAAAGCATTGAAACCTGTGTAAGCAACTTTATACAACGATATGGCCGCATTGATGCACTGATTAATAATGCAGGGGTTTATTTGGAACATAAAATACTGGAGGCGGATTTTGATACCTGGCAAAATTGCTGGGCAACAACCGTCAACATTAATCTTACCGGGCCGGCTAACCTGTGCTATTTTGCGGCAAGGCAAATGGCCAAACAAGGCAGCGGGAAGATCATTAATATTTCTTCAAGGGGGGCTTTCAGGGGCGAGCCGGATAACCCGGCTTATGGTGCAAGCAAGGCAGGTTTAAATGCGATGAGCCAGTCGCTGGCAGTGGCATTGGCGCCTCATGGCATCAGTGTACATATTATTGCGCCCGGCTATGTAGCGACAGAAATGTCTGCCGCTGTGTTAGCCAGTGAAGAAGGTGAAAAAATCAAACAGCAAAGTCCGTTTAACAGGGTGGCAAAGCCGGAAGAAGTGGCCAGGTTGGCCGCCATATACATCTCAGATGGCCTTGAGTTTACCACCGGGAGTATTATTGATCTTAACGGAGCATCCTACCTGAGAAGCTAAGCAATAGGACAGATCTGTGTTTTAGCAAAAAAAATGATGAGACAAAAATTAATACTGACAGCATTTTTCTTATGCAATATATTTTCTGCAATAGCGCAGGATACAATTCCCAAAGAGATATTGCTTTGGCCAAACGGTGCGCCTGGATCGGAAGGAAAAACCGGTTCGGAAAATGTAAGGATAACTGACCAGGGCGATCATGTGATCACCAATATCCATAAACCTTCTGTTACGCCCTATTTCCCTGCGGCAGATAAAAATACAGGTACCGCCCTTATTGTAATACCCGGTGGCGGCCATAGTGAATTGTGGATCACACACGAAGGTTATAATCCTGCTAAATGGTTTGCAGATCATGGCATTACTACATTTGTGCTTAAATATCGCCTCGCAAAGGAAAAAAAATCCACCTATACCATTGATAAGGATGAGTTGGCCGACCTGCAGCAAGCCATCAAGCTGGTGTGGAGCAGGGCAAAAGAATGGCATATTGATACCACAAAGATTGGCGTAATGGGGTTTTCTGCAGGCGGCGAGCTTGCTGCGTTATCTGCTATGCACATCAGTCCGGTAAATCCAAATGCCCCGGGCATAATTGAACAGCAAAGCGATAGGCCCAACTTTCAGGTATTAATGTATCCGGGCAATATCAGCCGTTTCGAAGTTTCAAAAAATTCACCGCCGGTTTTTATAGCAGCTGGAAATAATGATCGCCCGGATATATCCGAAGGTGTTGCCCAGCTTTATCTTAAATATAAACAGGCAAATATACCGGCGGAATTACACATCTACGCCAAAGTTGGGCATGGGTTTGGCATAAGGCCATCAAATGCAGGTGCTGTAACGCTGTGGCCGCAGGAAGTAATGCTTTGGTTAACGGATATTGGAATTTTGAAGTGACTGGCAAATGATTTAACTAACGACTATTCATACCGTTTTTCATTATGAAATAAGGGTGTTTTCACTGTTGATTATCATTTGATTTAAGTAGAAATAATTACTTATTTTTACTTAAACCTTATCATCATGAATCAGCAATCCGGATATATTAAAATTGACCCTTCAGGTGCGGACGCACGCTTTCCAAGTTTTTTCCAGGGATTTAACCGCAGGTGGTTTGCGGGGAACTGCAAAGCCGTTTATCTCTGCTTTACTCCCGCCGGGACAACCCTGGCGTTGGACGATGCTATTAACCTGTTCGGAAGCAACGTAAAAATAAAAAGCGGCGGCCATTGTTATGAAGATTTTGTTTTTAACAATAGTACCGGCGCCCTTATTGATGTAACACCAATGGCTGGTTATGGTTATGATGAACAGCGCGGTTATTACCTCGAATCTGGCGGGACTAACTGGTCTGCTTTCCAGGCATTATTCAGAGATTACGGCAAGGTACTTCCTGCAGGCTCATGCTATTCGGTAGGATTGGGCGGGCATATTTGTGGCGGCGGATACGGTTTATTATCCAGGTTAAATGGGTTAACCGTTGATTGGCTGACAGGAGTTGAAGTAGTAGTTAAAGATGATGCAGCAAATAGCGCATACCCTGTTTATGTGTCAGCTGATTCCACCGATCAGGATCTGCTTAATTTGTATTGGTCACATTGTGGCGGCGGTGGTGGGAATTTTGGTGTTATTACTAAATATTATTTCAAAAATTTACCGAATGCTCCCAAAGCCGCATTAATCACATCGGTTGCATTTAAATGGGATGACCTTACAGAACAAATATTAGGTGAATTGCTCCAATGGTATGCTGAATTTTCGGCAGGCAAAGACAACTGGCGGCAATTTGGGTTGTTTGCATTAAATCATCGGGCGAACGACGAAATTCATTTAACCATTCAAACAGTTGTCGGATATGATGAGGAGAACGAAACTGTTCTTGAACAATATATCACTCCTCACTTAATAGCATTAAAAACAATAATGCCATACCGGTTAATGACAAGGCCGGGGATTGCTCATCTGGCTAATTTATTTCAAAGTTCGCAGCATACAATAGTTTATCCGTTTTATGAAGCTGTTCAGGTGTTGAATGGTTCAGGTCCAAACCAAAGGGGAAAGTATAAATCTGCATATATGCGGAAATCATTTCCACCCGACCAGGTTGCTGCGATATACCAGTGGTTAAACACCGTTCCCGACGGTCTCACCCTCGCGGATATGTCACAAAGCCTGTTGCAGGTTGACAGCTATGGAGGGCAGGTCAATATGATTAGTCCGACTGACACAGCTATACCACAGCGTTCGTCAATTATGAAGCTTCAATATCAAACTTATTGGACAGACCCTACAGATGATCAATTGTTCCTGCAATGGATAAACGGTTTTTATCAACAGGTATATCAGTACACCGGCGGGACGCCAGATCCGGATAAAGATCCGACCAACAATGTTGACGGCTGTTATTATAATTATCCAGATATTGACCTGAACGGTCCGGATAACGATAAGGAGATCGCTTTAAAGTTATATTTTGGCGCCAACCTTGCGCGTCTTAAAGCCACCAAGCAGCGTTGGGACCCCAATAATTATTTTAACAGCAGCCAATCTATATAGGACTAACTTCAGCCAAATTAAAGGCTATCGTAATCATAATTACTCATTTGTTTTAGGTGATAATTAATTAAAAAGAGAGCCTTTTAATTTAAAAGAGGCCAGCCTAATTACTTTAAAATGAATAATTATTGGTTTTTAACTAACAACTATTGCTGTAATTTACAAGTATTTTATTTTTTAGAATACCTGAACAGATAATCGCCTGAAGGTTGCCGGTCACTTTATTACTACATGAAGCGCTGACTCATTGCAAATAAAATAATTTATATATCTTGCTTCGCAAATTAAATCATCCAACGAATGAAGTTTTATAAAATTACCTTATTGTTCCTGTTATGTTTAGGAGCGTTAACAACTTATGCGCAAAATGCAGCTCAGGCACCCACTAAATACGATCAGCATAAAGTGTTTACGCCTTTGTTTTATCCTGCAAAAGGCAATGAATACCGTACTGCGGCCGGCGCACCGGGTGTTAAATACTGGCAAAACCGTGCTGATTATAAATTGAATGTTACGTTAGATACCGCACAGCACCGTGTTAGCGGTACAACGTTAATAACCTATACAAATAATAGTCCTGATCCGCTTGGGTTTTTGTGGCTGCAGGTTGATCAGAATATTTACCGTGAAGATTCCCGTGGCGAAGCAACCAGTCCGGTAGCTGGCGGTCGCTTTAATAACAAATCATTTACCAATGGCGATGAAATAAAAGGCGTTTATGTTATAAAAAACGGAAAAGCAGAAAAAGTTGATTACCTGGTAACTGATACCCGGATGCAAATAAAGCTGAACGATACTTTACGTTCAGGCGGCAGCAAGCTCCAGTTAAGAATTGATTATGCATTTGATGTGCCTCAATACGGTACCGACAGGTTGGGCCGTAAATTGTATAAAGACGGCTGGGTGTATGAAATAGCCCAATGGTACCCGCGCATGGAAGTGTATGATGATGTTACCGGCTGGAATGTGATCCCGTATATGGGAGCTTCAGAATTTTATTTAGAATACGGTAACTTTGACTATACCGTTACTGCCCCCTCAAACCTTGTTGTAGTAGGGTCGGGCGAATTATTAAATCCGGCAGAGGTGCTCACGCCAAAGGTACTTAGTCGTTTGGCAGTAGCAAAAGGCAGCGATAAAACAGTGATGATCAAGGATTCGGCTGAACTAAATAGCCGCGACCTTCATCCGCAAAAAGCAAGTCTTACCTGGCATTTTTTCTGTAAGAACTCCCGCGATGTATCATGGGCGGCATCAAAAGCATTTATGTGGGATGCGGCAAGAATAAACTTGCCAAGCGGTAAAAAGGCGCTGGCGCAATCCGTTTATCCGGTTGAAAGTAAGGGAATGAATGCCTGGAGCCGCTCAACCGAATATGTAAAGGGATGCATTGAGTTGTATTCAAAAGAATGGTACGAGTATACTTACCCGGTTGCTACCAATGTTGCGGGTATAGTAGGAGGGATGGAATATCCGGGTATAGTATTTTGCGGGGCCGAAAACCAGAGCGGTGGATTGTGGGAAGTTACCAACCACGAGTTTGGACATAACTGGTTTCCGATGATCGTTGGTTCCAACGAGCGTAAATATGCCTGGATGGATGAAGGGTTTAATACATTTATCAATAAGGTTGATACCAAAGTTTTTAATAACGGCGAGTATTTTGAACCTGCCGACGAGCAAAAAGCAGCCCCTAATATGTTTAGCGACGATGCTGACGCGATAATGAACACGCCCGATGTAATACAGCCTGATTACCTTGGTTTTGCAGCTTATGAAAAACCTGCATTGGCGCTAACCATATTACGTGAGCAGATCTTAGGCGAAAAAAGATTTGATTATGCGTTTCAAACCTATATAAAACGCTGGGCATTTAAGCACCCTACTCCCTGGGACTTTTTCCACACGATGGATAATGCTGCAGGCGAAGACTTGAGCTGGTTTTGGAATGAGTGGTTCTTTAGTACCTGGAAACTCGATCAATCTGTAAAATCGATAGATTACACCGACGAGGATCCGGCTAAAGGTTCATTAATAACCATCGAAAATTTAGGTGGTATGGCAATGCCGGTAACTATTACTGTTAAAGAAGAAAATGGCAATAATGGCACGGTTAAATTACCAGCCGAAATTTGGCAGCGTGGCGGTACCTGGACTTTTGCCTATAAGTCAACCTCAAAACTTAGTTATGTAATCATTGATCCCGATCATGTTTTACCGGATATTAATCCTGAAAACAATTCATTTAGCGGGGTAGCTATTCCAAAAGATGTAACTGCCGCTAAAGTGATAGGCAATTACCTGGAAGCAATTGGTGGCGAAAAAAGGTTAAGAGATGTAAAGGACTTCGTTATAAACTCAGAAGGTAACATACAGGGTATAAGTGTAATAAGGGTAAACAATTATAAGGCACCGGATATGTTTATGCAGGATATTTCGGTTCCATCATTTGGTAACCAGAGTATTGGCCATATTGTTATTACTGGCGATAGTGTGAACCTGGTACAGATGAGAAAACCGGTACCCATTACCAATGATGTAAAAGGGGGTATAAAAGCCCGCTATAAACTTTTCCCGGAACTTGATTTTAATAAAAGCGGTTATACCATGCAGCTGGATCCTACTATAAAAGTTGTTAACGGTCAGTTAGCATATCTTGTAAAAGTAACGTCGCCTGATGGAACCAAAGTAAATTATTATTACGATCAGAAAACCGGTTTAAAAATTAAACAATTTACCGATATATCCGGTAGCACAGCTATGGAGTTTGGCAATTATCAGGATATTCAAACAGGTATAAAAATACCGTTCTCCGAAAAAACTACTATTGTTGGGCAGCCAATAGAATTTAAAGTAAAAAGCACTTTAGTTAATAGCGCCATATCAAACGATATATTTAAGTAATAAATAATTAAAGAGTCTATTTCTGTGCCTGATCTGTTTTTAGCAGATCAGGCTTTTTTATTGATGCTAAAATTAAAACTCGCCTCATAAAATTAATTACTTCGTATTAATTTCAATTTCGTGCCAATTAACTAATTAAAACGAAAGTTATTTAGTCTAAAACATTGCAATTATTTGGCGTGCATCTTCTATAATAAAAATAATTAAAAAGAAATTAATTATTTTAAAATTATAGTATAACATTTAATTCTTTTTAAAATATTTTAAAAAGAATAGTATTTTATTCGTTTTTATTATTTATGTTCGTTTTCTTAAATAATAAAACCAAATCTTATTGTGATTAACGAGAAAAATATTAAAGATGAATTAAAGAAACTGATAGTTAAACATCTTTATTTTTTCAGTGAGCAATCATGTTCCGACCTTAGCGGGCATTTAAAAAAGAACCTCTCATTAATTTCAAAGCTTGTAAACGAGCTGATAGCGGAAGGTATGGTAAGTGTAAAGGGCCATGCGCCATCCAGTGGCGGCCGCAAACCACAATTGTATTCATTAAAAGCCGATGCGCTGTATATTTTAACAGTTGCCATGGACCAGTTATCTACACGAATTTGCCTGGTTGACCTGGCGGGTAAACCTGCAGCAGAAATAGACATGAACGAATTGCCTTTACAATGTAATCCGATAGCGTTAACCAGTTTAGCTGAGCATCTGAATAGTTATATCAATAATTCAGGAATAGAAAAAAGTAAAATTGTTGGGATCGGTATTGGTATGCCCGGTCTTATAAATATAAAAGAAGGGATCAATTTTACTTTTCTTGAAACCGGCGGACAAAGCCTGACAGCTTATCTAACTAAGCAGATTAACGTAAAGACCTATATTGATAATGACTCCAGCCTGATAGCGCTGGCTGAGCAGCGTTTTGGTGTAGCACGTACCAAACAGGATGTAATGGTGATGAATTTAGGTTGGGGAATCGGGCTTGGGATGATCATTGAAGGCCAATTATACCGCGGACATAACGGATTTGCAGGCGAGTTCAGTCACATTCAGTTATCAGAAGGCGGCGAACTATGCAGCTGCGGTAAACAAGGCTGTCTTGAATCAGAAGCTTCCATGCTCGCGGTAGCCCGTAAAGCCGTAACAGGCATCAATGAGGGCCGGATTTCCAGTCTGAAAAGCACGAATCTTGATAGTTATGAAGCGGTGGGAAATGCTATTTTGGATGCAGCGCTAAGCGGCGATCAGTTTGCAATAGAGCTCTTATCAGATGCGGGATATAAAATAGGCAAAGCGCTGGCTACACTAATTCACATCATGAATCCCGGCACAATAGTATTTAGCGGTAGGGGGGCCAGGGTAGCGCGCATATTATTAGCCCCAATACAGCAAGCTATTAATAAATATTGTATCCCGAGGCTGGTAGCAGGCACCGAACTTTTAATATCAGAACTGGGCTTTGAAGCTCAGCTCACAGGCGCTGCCATATTGGTAATGGAAAATTATTAAACAACTAAAATACTCACCTAACACTAACAAGAAAATATGGATAAATCAAATTGAAAATGCCCCAGCAAAAAATATTATTCACAACTAAACTAAAAAATTAAAAATGAAAAAATCATTACTACTCACTTTAATAATACCCTGTATGGCAATGGGAGCAAACGCTCACCCAAATACCGGCAGAGGTATAAATACCCGGAATACGCGAAGCAGCTATTCTATTCAAACTGCGAAAACAGCAGAAATCATTAAAGGAACTATAAAGGATGCCAGCGGGCAGCCTTTAATTGGCGTAAACGTTGCCGTAAAAGGGACGAAAAACGGAACGCAATCTGATGTAAATGGTGGATTTAGCATCCAGGCAAACGTTGGTGACGTTTTAGTATTTTCTTATATCGGCTACACCAAAACAGAAGTAACTATTACAAATACCAATCCATTAAATATTGTTCTTTCAACTGATTCAAAGCAATTAACAGAAGTTGTGGTAACAGCCTTTGGTATCAAAAGATCAGAAAAATCGCTGGCCTATTCAACTCAGCAAGTGAGCGGAGAAGAACTGACTGCTGTTAAGACTGATAATTTGATGGATGCGCTCAACGGGAAATTGGCTGGTGTAAATATTGCCCCAAGTGCATCAGGCGTTGGTGGTTCGGTAAAAGTTATCTTACGTGGTAACAAATCAGCCGGTGGTAATAATCAGCCTCTATACATAGTAGATGGTATACCAATATCAAACGGTTCAAATGCTAATGGGCAACCCAATAGTACTTATGGTTCAAACATAGGGCAAAACCAGGACGGTGGCGATGGTATTTCCAATTTAAATCCTGATGATATCGAAAGCATGTCTGTTTTGGAGGGTGCAGCAGCGGCAGCGCTTTACGGTAGCCAGGCTCAAAATGGTGTAATTCTCATCACCACGAAAAAAGGCAAGGCCGGAAAAATGTCTATCAATTTCTCTTCATCCTTTACTGCCGATAAGATCGCGTATCAGCCGGAATTTCAAAATAGTTATGGAGAGACTACGCCAGGAGCTACCCAAAGCTGGGGTGCAAAAATTGGTGGCGCCGCAGATAATTTAAATGGATTTTATAAAACCGGGACGAATTATACAAATTCTTTAAGCATTTCAGGCGGTACCGATATATCACAATCTTATTTCTCATACGCCAATACAACAGCTAATGGTATTGAACCAGGTAATAAATTAGCAAGAAATAATGTAAACTTCCGCGAAACAGGCCATTTTTTAAATAACAAATTAACGGTTGACGGAAATGTAAACTACATTACACAAACCATTAATAACAGCCCGGGTTTAGGTTTATATTTAAATCCTTTAACCGGTTTATACCTGTTTCCAAGAGGATTAGATATTACGCCGTATAAAACAAATTTCGAACTGCCTGCTGCGGTTGGCGGTAATGGCGCCCCTACACAAAACTGGCCGTTTAATGAGGATATCCAACAAAACCCTTATTGGATAACGAACCGCGACCCTAATACCTCAACCCGTAACCGTGTATTAATAAATACAACCGTAAAATACGACATTAACAAATGGTTAAGTATTCAGGCACGCGGAAATGTTGACCGTTTTGATGACGTTTATAATTTGGACCTTTATGCAGGGACTAATGCGGTACTTGCAAAATCAAACGGAGAGTTTTTACAAAACGACCAAACAACTGAACAGAAATATGCAGATTTCCTGGTAACGTATACCATGCCCGGGAAATCGGATTTTAAGCTTGATGGTATCCTGGGAGCAAGTGTTACAGATGCCACTGTAAGCGGTTTTAAGATAGGCCCGGATATAAACAATAATTATACCGGAACAGGCTTAACCATACCTAACGTTTTTACTCCTCAAAATTTAGTAGTTGCAGCAGGTGGCCCGCCGATAACCAATTTACCGGCGAACCACAATCAAATACAATCACTGTTTGCTAATGCCAATTTATCGTATAAAAACTGGTTGTATTTAACACTTACAGCCAGAAATGACTGGTCATCAAATCTTTCCTATACACCAACTTATAACTTCTTTTATCCTTCCGCAGGTTTATCAGTTATATTAAATCAACTGTTTAAATTACCTGAAGTAATTTCATATGCCAAAGTAAGAGCAACATATGCACAGGTAGGTAATACTGTGCCACCTTATGTTACCAATCCCTTAGCTCACCTTGGTGTTGGAGGTAGCGTGGCATTAAATTCTATTGCACCTTTTCCTACATTACAGCCTGAAAGAACAAACAATATCGAATTGGGTACTGATCTGCGTTTTTTTGATGACAGACTAAGTTTCAGTTTTACTTATTATAAAACCAACACCTTACATCAATTCATTGCTGTTACTCCTTCTTATACTACTACTTATTCACAGGGGTATGTTAACGCCGGTAACATCCAAAACTCAGGGCTGGAACTTACCTTGGGTTATGCAGTAATTAAAAACAAAGATTTTAGCTGGAACACTTCAGTTAATGCGTCTGTTAATCAAAACAAAGTGTTAGATGTTGATTCGAAGGACGGTATTAATCAGTTTATTTTAACAACAAATGGAAATAACTCTTATGAGTCTGTTTTAAGCAAAGGCGGCTCATATGGCGATATTTATGGTGTTACCTTTAAACGCGATGCCCAGGGGCGGATATTGA